>JAICKK010000138.1 GCA_025927955.1 Nocardioidaceae bacterium | reverse complement strand
GAACCCGCGACGTGACCGCGCTGGTGCTCGACGCCGGTGCCTTCGTCGCCGTTGACCGGGGAGCCCGGGCGATCATGGCGCACCTGCGGGTCGCCCACCAGGCCGGCCTGGAGCTGCGCAGCACTGGTGTGGTCATCGCGCAAGTGTGGCGGGACCCCGCCGGACGCCAGGCGAACCTAGCCCGCCTCCTCAGGTCCGTCGACGTCAAGCCTGTCGATGAGCGCCTGGGAAGGGAGGCAGGGGTGCTGCTGGGTGAGGCCGGTACGACGGACGCCGTCGACGCGAGCGTCGTGGCCGTGTCTGCATCAGGAGACCGCATCCTGACCAGCGACGCCGGTGACATCGGCGCGCTCGTCTCAGCGAGTGGCCGGTCGATCGTCGTCGTTCGGTGCTGACGAGCGCGCTCGAGCGCGAGCGTCCAAGCGGGTCACTGGTGGGCCTCGCGCCAGGCCTCCCAAAATCTCCGGGCGGAGCCGGCCGCGGTCGGACACGGCGAGGCCGGCGGCGCGCGCCCGGTCGCGGACCTGGCTGGTCGGCGGCTCGGGCGCCTCAACCAACGCTGGCGGCGCGGGCCCAACCAACGCTGGTTGAGGTGCCCGAGCCCCCAGGGCGAGGGCCTCGAAACCATGGTCAGGTACGCGGAAACCGACCATGGTTTCGAGGCCTCGGCTAGCGCCTCGGCACCTCAACCAACGCTGGCCAGCTAGGGCGGGTCGCGCAGAGCACCATCGCGCCGCGAGCGGCAGCCGCAGCAAGGGCAGACTCTGGCCCGCGACGTGCTCGTGCGAGCCACCCCCGACCGGCTCACCGAGCGGCAGTTCTTTCGGTCCGATTCCGTCCAGGTGGACGAAATCGCACCCCGCGCCTCGCCTCCCGTCCTCAGACGACCGGACCGCGGTCGGTCTCTCTCGGCCCCAGCCCGGTGTGCTCGCGGATGGCGGCCTCGACCGCATCGGGGTCGTCGGGGGTGAGGAACGGGTGCACCCGGCGGCCGAGGTCCAGGACCAGCCCCACCTGCTTCGACGGCCGCGCGGGGTCGAGGCTGGCCCAGTAGCGCGGGTTCGACGTCCCCCACAGCCGGCCCTTCCCCCGCAACGCGCCGAGGGTGACGCGCCGTACCGAGCGGATGGACCCGTAGGGGATGGTCTTCGTGCCCCACGGGAAGTAGTAGCCGCGGACCCGGATCGCCTCCGAGGTGCACTCGATCCAGCGGTCTCGGTAGTCGCCCATGGTCCCAGTGTGGCAAGTGCGGCTGCGTGTGCGCCCTGGTGTTCCCGCTCACGCAGGAGAAGACTCTCGGCATGTTCTGCGCTTCGGTCGCGTACCCCCTCGATGCCGAGGGCTTCGACTTCGACTACTTCGCGCACCGTCATGCGCCTCTGTTCGCCGAGCTCCTCGGGGACAACTGCGTCAGGTTCGAGGTGCACCGCGGTCTGGCAGCCCCCGGTGCGCCGCCGCCACCGTTCGCCGGAGCCGCGTACTTCTGGGTGGGCTCGGCCGAGCAGTTCGGGCAGGCCCTGGCCGAGCACGGCAAGCAGATCTACGCCGACATCGCCAGTTTCAGCCGCACGCAGCCGGTGCGTGGCTGGGCAGAGGTGGTGTGAGGGGGCGGCCACACGGACGTACACAAACGCCGCTCACGCGCAGAGACTCACGCAGATCCGGCTTGGTGTACGTCCGTGGGGCCGCACCGGTCGAGGGCGCAGGCCGACGAGACGCGCCGACTCGACGGACCGATGACTCCGGGCCCCGAGCCGGGTCCTTCTGCCATGAGCGAAAACCACTCGCACCTGTCGGTGCCCCATGGTGAGGTCGGAGCATGACCGACCACCCCGCCGTCGAGGCCGTCGACCTGGTCAAGCACTTCGGTGCGACCGTGGCCGTCGACGGTGTCAGCTTCAGCGTCCCGCGCGGGACCGTCCTGGGCCTGCTGGGCCCCAACGGCGCCGGCAAGACGACGACCGTCCGGATGCTCACCACGCTCAGCCCGCCGACGAGCGGTACGGCGCGGGTGGCCGGCCACGACGTGCGCACCGAGGCGGCCGCGGTCCGCCGGGCGATGGGGCTGACCGGGCAGGCGGCGACCGTCGACGAGCTGCTGACCGGACGCGAGAACCTCTGGCTGATCGGCCGCCTCTCGGGCCTGAGCCGCCGCGCGGTCCGCCCGCTCGGGGACGACCTGCTCGAGCGGTTCTCCCTCAGCGACGCGGCCGACCGGGTCGTGAAGACCTACTCCGGCGGCATGCGGCGCCGGCTCGACCTCGCGGTCAGCCTGATCGCCTCGCCGTCCGTGCTGTTCCTCGACGAGCCGACCACGGGCCTCGACCCGCGCTCGCGCATCGACCTGTGGGAGGTGCTGCGCGGGCTGGTCCGCGACGGCACCACGCTGCTGCTGACCACTCAGTACCTCGAGGAGGCCGACCAGCTCTGCGACGACATCGTGGTCATCGACCATGGCAGGGTGCTCGCGTCCGGCACGCCGACCCAGCTCAAGGACCAGGCCGGCCGCGCCAGCGTCGTGGTCACCGTCTCCGACCCCGGCCGCCTGGACGAGGCCGAGCTGCTGATGCGCGACTGCTTCGCCGAGGTGTACGTCGAGCCGGCCGCCCGCAAGCTCACCGCGCAGGCTCGGGGCCTCGCGGACGTGGCGACCATCGGCCAGCGCTTCGTGGCGGCCGACATCGGCGTCGACGACCTCGGCCTGGCCCGGCCCAGCCTCGACGACGTCTTCTTGAACCTCACCGGCCACCGTGCCGAGCCCGACGGCCCCGAGCCGGAGGCCGACGACGACCCGGACCACCAGCTCGAAGGAGCAGCCCGATGACCACGCTCAGCCCGTCCGCGGCCGGCGCGCTGCCGCCCGCCGCGCCGACCCGCCCGCAGGTGCGGCCGCCCTCGCTGCTGGTGGCGTCCGGGATCGTGGTGCGCCGCAACCTGATCCACATCAAGCGGATGCCCGAGCTGCTGCTCGACGTGACGATCCAGCCGGTGATGTTCGTGCTGCTGTTCGCCTACGTCTTCGGCGGCTCCATCGCGGTCGCCGGCTCGTCGTACCGCGAGTTCCTGGTGCCCGGCATCATGGTCCAGACGATCGTGTTCTCCTCGTTCATCGTCGCGATCGGGCTGACCAACGACCTCGAGAAGGGCATCGTCGACCGGTTCCGGTCGCTGCCGATCTCGCGGGCCGCGGTCCTGGTGGGGCGGTCGGTGTCCAGCCTGATCCACTCCAGCATCGGCATCACGGTGATGGCGCTGACCGGCCTGCTCATCGGCTGGCGGATCCGGGACGGCGTGCTCGACGCGGTCGCGGCGTTCGGGCTGATCCTGCTGTTCGGGTTCGGGATGATCTGGGTCGGCATCACCGTCGGGTCGTGGCTGCGCTCGGTGGAGGCGGTCAACGGCTTCATGTTCACCGTGATGTTCCCGCTGACGTTCGTGGCGAACACCTTCGCGCCGACGCAGAACATGCCGCACTGGCTGCGGGTGGTCGCGGAGTGGAACCCGGTCTCGGCGCTGACCCAGGCGACCCGGCAGCTGTGGGGCAACGCCCCGGCCGCCGGCTCGGACGCCGCCTGGCCGCTGCAGCACGCGCCGATGATGGCCGTCGCCTGGGCGCTGCTGGTCACGGTCGTGTTCGCGCCGCTGGCGCTGGCCGCGTTCGCGCGCCGCTCGCGGGACTGACCCCGGAGGTCGCCGTTACGGTCACGCCCCGGCCCCGATCAAGGTAAAGTCTTCGCAACCACTTCGTGCCGGCCGCCGAAGGGAAACGGAGCACGGCCGGCCCTGCCTCGACGAAAGCGGAACCCCCCCATGCGCCGATCCGTCCTTGCCGGCCTCACCGCCGGCGTCCTCAGCGTCGCCCTGCTCGCCGGCGGAGCCGCGTCCGCGGCCACCCGCCCGGCAGCCAAGGTCCCGGCCGCCCGAGCGGCGGCCACCGCGCCGTCGGCCACGACACCGAACCACTACATCAGCAACCTGCACGGCGCGGTCACCGGCCCTCGCAGCGTCGGCTTCAACATCTTCGACACCGGCTCGAGCAAGCAGCAGATCGACGCCCTGCCCTCGGGCGTCCGCGCGCTGGTGTGGCTCGGCGAGAAGTGCCCGACCGCGGCGGACGACGCGTTCCGGAGCACCGTCAACGCGCTGGCCAACGACCCCAAGGTGTTCGGCTACTACCTCTCCGACGAGCCGCACATCGGCGACTGCCCGAACGGGCCGCAGAACCTGCGGACCCGGACCGACTTCATCCGCCAGACCACCGGCATGCGGCAGAAGTCCTTCATCGTGCTCAGCAAGCAGGAGGACTACGCGCCCTTCCGGGTCGCGGTCACCGGCATCAGCTACATCGGCCTGGACCCGTACCCGTGCTCGGTCGCCCACCCGACCTGCGACCCCTCGAAGATCGACGAGAAGGTCGGGCTCGCCCTGCAGGCGGGCATCCCGCAGACCCGACTGGTTCCCGTCTACCAGGCCTTCGGGCAGACCGCGACCTCGAGCGCGTACTACAACCTGCCGACCGCGGACCAGATGCAGACGATGCTGCAGCGGTGGACCACGCTGGTGCCGCACCCCGCGTTCGACTACACCTACGGCTGGGACCACCAGAGCTCGTCGAACCCGACGCTGGTCGACTCCCCGTCCCTGCAGGCGCTGTTCCAGGGCTACTTCGGCTAGGCGCACGCTCGTCCGGCTGACGTAGCGACGCTCGGCCTCCTGGGTCTTCCCCGCGTGCCGCGGCCACGGAACCGTGGTCGCATGGACGGAGTGGTCGTCACCGCGTTGGGTCATGCCGGTCTGCGGATCGACGCGCCCGGGGTCCGCCTGCTGGCGGACCCCTGGGTGTCGTCGGGCGGCGCCTTCCTCGGGTCGTGGTTCCCGTTCCCCGACAACGAGCACCTCGCCGGGCCGCTGCTCGACGACGTCGACGTGGTCGTGGTCTCCCACGAGCACCTCGACCACATGGACCTCGACTACCTCACGTCGCTGCCGCAGAGCGTGCCGGTCGTCGTGCCGCGCTACCCCTCGACGATCCTGCAGCGCCGCCTGCGGCAGGCCGGCCGCACCCGCGTCGTCGTCCTGGACGCCTGGGTGCGCTACCCGCTCGGCACCGGTGGCGACTGGCTGACCGTGATCCCCGAGCAGTGCCCGATGAGCCACGACGCGGCGGTGCTCGTCTCGGTCGCCGGCGTCTCGGTGCTGCACACCAACGACGCCCGGATCTCGCTGAGCCAGGTCCGCCGGGCGATGGACGAGGTCGGCGGCCCCCTCGACCTGATGGGCGTGCAGATGTCGGGGGCCAGCTGGCACCCGGTCTGCTACGACTACGGCGAGCAGGACCGGCTCCGGATCAGCGAGGCCAAGCGGGTGGGCAAGTTCAAGGCCGTCACCCGGCTGGTCCGCTCCGTGCGCCCGCGCCTGGTGATGCCCTACGCCGGGCCGCCCTGCTTCCTCGACCCCGTGCTGTTCGAGCACAACAGCGGCCTGCACGGTCCCGGCATCTTCCCCGACCAGCGCGAGGCCCTGGCCTGGCTGGAGCAGCACCTGCCCCAGCAGCTGGGCGTCTACCTGCTGCCCGGGGACTGCGTGGCCCTTGGCGACCGCCCGCGCGTGGCGCGCGACCCGGTCTGGTCCGGCTTCTCCCTGGACGGGTCGCCGGCCGAGCGGCGCCGCTACCTCGAGGGGTACGCCGCCCGTCGCCGCGACGCCGTCGACCGGGCGTGGGCGCGGCACCCCGAGCCGTCGTACGACAGCGGGCTGGCGGAGCGGTTCGCGACCCACGTGGAGTCGCTGGGGACCCTGTCGCAGTACTTCCTGGCCCGCATCGGGATGACGCTGCGCTTCGAGGTCGCGGGCGCGGCCGGCGGCACCTGGGACGCCCACCTGGGTCCCGACGAGGTCCGCGTCGACCTCGACGGCGGGGCCGGGCACGCCGACTACCTGCTGCGCATGGACGCCCGCTGGCTCCAGGGCGTGGTCACCGGACGCACCCGGTGGGAGGAGCTGCTGCTGTCGCTGCGGTTCTCCGCGCGTCGCGAGCCCGACCACTACAACGACTACCTCGTCGGCCTGCTCAAGCACGCCGACCTGGCCGCGCTGCGCGCGGTCGAGGAGTTCGAGACGGCCCGCGACCCGTTCGAGAGGATCGAGGTCGAGGACCGCGGCCGCCGGGTCAGCGTCAGCAGGTACTGCCCGCACGCGGGGGAGGACCTGAGCGAGACCGCGGTCGTCACCGACGGCGTGCTGCGCTGCCTGGGCCACAACTTCGAGTACGACCTCACCACCGGCGAGTGCCTCAACGCTCGCTCCGACCCGATCTCGGTCTGCGACGTCGAGCCTCAGGCCTCCGCGGTCGGCTGAACCGGGCCGCCGCCGAGCAGCGGGACGTCGGCCGCCGAGGCCCCGACCGGCGACGACGCGGACCCCGCCGCCGGTGCCTGTACGTCGACGAGCCCGACCGTGAACAGGGCGGTCACCCACATGTGGTGCACGGTGGCCCGCAGCGTCGGGCTCTGGAGGTAGTCCAGGTCGGCCTGCACCCGCAGCGGGACCATCACGGACAGGTACCACTCCTCGACGTCACCCCAGCCCTCCGGCGGGACCGCCGACCGCTCCCGGTAGCGCAGCTGTGCCGGGCCGGTGAGCCCCGGACGGGCGCGCAGGACGGCCCGGCAGGACGCCGGGTAGCGCTCGGCCAGCGGGAGACTCTCCGGGCGCGGCCCGACGAGGGTCATCTGGCCGCGCAGGACGTGCCAGAGCTGGGGCAGCTCGTCGAGGGAGCCGCGGCGCAGGAGCCTGCCGACCCGGGTGATCCGCGGGTCGCCCTCGGCGGTGACCTCGCAGCCCGCGGAGCCGGGGTCCGCGGTCCGCATCGTGCGCAGCTTGAGCAGCCGGAACGGGACCCCGTCCTCACCGACCCGGACCTGCCGGTAGAGCACCGGCCGCCCGTCGTCGAGCACGACCAGCAGCGCGACCAGCAGCAGCAGCGGCACGGCCAGCACCAGCAGGACGGAGGCCACCGCCACGTCGAGGGCCCGGCGCGCCGCGCCGACCGCGAAGGGGTGGTCGCCCCGGCGCCGACGGTGGGCGCCTCCCCGGGCCTGGGGCCGGGGTTCGACTTCGATGGACATCTCGTGGGTCTCC
Source organism: Nocardioidaceae bacterium (assembly GCA_025927955.1). Classification (GTDB taxonomy): domain Bacteria; phylum Actinomycetota; class Actinomycetes; order Propionibacteriales; family Nocardioidaceae; genus Nocardioides_B. The sequence continues at coordinate 2,993 of JAICKK010000138.1, read as the reverse complement.
TTGCCGGCCGGCCCGAGTCGGCCGCTCTCGTGCTGGGTCGGGACGCTCACCCGGTGCCGGCGGCGACGAACGCCTCGTCGAACACGCTGGCGAAGCGGGCGATCTCCTCGCTGCGTTCGGCCTTCGTGGGCAGCAGCAGCGAGGGGGTGATGTGGGTGATCAGGCGCACCCCTGCCCGGTGCCGGGCCTCCAGGCGCTGCCAGAGCGGGTTGGGGGCGAGGTCGTCGGCGAGCAGGCTGACGGTGTGCCCGTCGTACCCCTGGCGCCAGCACCACACGTCCACCGCGCGTGCCCCCCCGGCGGTCGGCGCGTCGACGAAGGTCTGCACGTCGTGGTCGGCCTGGATCGCGGAGCCCTGGTAGCCGCCGGCGTCGGCGAGCGCCTTGCGGGACTGGAGCACGGTCAGCTTGTCCCAGCCGAGCGCGTTCACGTGCCGCCAGGCGGCCTGCTGGGCCTGGACCTGGCTCAGTCCCCACGCCTGGTAGGTCCACTCGTCGAGCAGGCTGGTGCTCAGGTCGAGCCGGTCGACCAGCCCCTGCCGCAGGTAGCCGGTCACCGCGGCCTCGGTGCACGCGGGGTGCTTGGCGTTCACCTCCCTGGCGCAGCTCTGCGACCCGGCGGAGGTCCAGGGCAGGCAGCCGAGCTCGGGCACCACCACGTCGACGAGCACCTGGGCGTGGGGGGCGACGCGGGCCAGGCCCGAGCGGACCGCACGCAGGAAGTCGGTCGCCTGGGCGGCGGAGTTGATCCCGTCCCCGTAGCCGAGCTCGTCGGCCACCTTGAAGCCCTGCACGCCCGGGACGGACGCCAGCTGCCCGAGCCGGTCCAGCGCCTCCTGGAAGGACTGCGGCCCCTCGAGCCAGCGGGCGACCATGTCCGCCTCGAACCAGATCTGCACACCGCGCGCGTGCAGCGTCCTGGCCAGGGCCGCGTACGGGTCGCCGGTCGCCTCGGGGTCGGCCACCGGTATGACGTGGGGCGACTGCCGCAGCGGGACGGTCACGGTGGCGGTGGGCCGGGCCGAGCCGGTGGGCCCCACCTTCGCGATCTCCGGGTCCGCGCCGCGCATCATCAGCCCGCCGAACACGACGGCGCACAGCGCCACCAGCAAGGTGGCACGGCGGTTCACGTCGACACCGCCGTCGCGACGCCGGACGCGGGCCCGGTGACGGTGCGGGCGGCGACCCTGCGTGCCATGAGCAGCAGCGCCGCGTCCGCGAGCAGGTAGGTCACCATCGAGGCGAACGCCGCGCCCATCACGCCGTACACGGGGATCAGCAGCAGGTCGAGCGCGACGGTGACGGCCAGGCCCACCCCGAGGGCCCACGAGTTCAGGCCGGGGCGCCCGCGTCCGTAGAGGAACCCGCTGGCGACGCCGGCCGCGCTGCCGAGCAGCATCCCGGCGACCAGCAGGCGTGCCGGTGCGACGGCGGCGTCGAACCCGCTGCCGTAGAGCACCCGGATCACCGGGCCGGCGAGCAGCACGAACGGCGCCGCGGCCACCAGGTTCGCGACCAGGGCGGCCGGGAGCATCCTGCGGGTCGCCCCGATGGCCTCCTCGGGACGCATGCCGGCCAGCATCGGGTAGCTGACCCAGGTCAGCGCGGTCCCCGGCAGCCGCAGCAGCTCGGCGTACTTCGACGCCACGGCGTAGCCGCCCAGCACCGCGGGACCGGCCATGGCACCGAGCACCGCGAAGTCGAGGCGCAGGTTGAGCAGCGTGATCATGCCGCCCACCTGGCCGCGCACGCCGTAGGTGAGCACCTCGCGGGCGAGGGCCGGGTCGGGGCGTGCGACGCCGTGGCCGCGACGCCAGCCGGTGTGCCGGGCGACCCGGCGCCAGGCCTCCGCGGCGACCGCGACGTCCGCGAGGGCCAGGCCGACGACCAGCGCCGGGGTGCCCCGCACCCCGAGCAGCACCGCGGCGACGTAGAACGGCAGGAACGCCAGCTCCTCGGCGGCGATGACCAGGTCGCCGCCGCGACGGTCCTGCAGGCCCTGCAGCGCGGTCTTGCCGACCGTCAGCAGCAGCTGGGTGGCGACCGTGGCGCCGGCCCAGCCGATCACCACGGCGTGGTCGTCGCGGAAGAAGGTGCTCGTCATCAGCGGCGTCAGCACCAGCCAGGCCAGCGTGCCCAGGGTGGCGCCGCCGGCGAGGATCGCGAACAGCGTCGGCCACAGCCGGGGCGTCGCGCGGCGCGGCTCGGACAGGAAGTAGCCCAGCGCGCCCGGCAGGCCGCCCACGGCCAGCACGCCGACCAGGCCGGGGATCATCCGCAGCAGGGCGTAGACGCCGACGTCGGCGGGACCACCGACCCTGGCCACCGCGACGGTCGCGGCGGCCAGGCCGAGGATCGCCAGCACCCGCGCGGAGCAGTTGGCGGCGACCACGCGCACCAGGTGGCTGCGTCGTGCGGCGGCCGCCGCGCCCAGCCATCCCCGTAGCCGGCTCATGTCGAGGAGTCCTTCCCGTCCCGGTGGTCGCCCTGGCCCTCCATGGACAGCACGAGCGCGGCGACGATGCCCAGCCAGGTCCACAGGTGCCGGAAGTGCAGCACCTCGTAGAACCCGGCCGCCGCGGCCATCACGGGCGCGATCGCCACCAGCAGCCAGAACCGCGGGACGATCTCGGCCATCGCCTCCGGCAGCCGGCCGGTGAGCAGGCGCCAGCAGCGGGCGGCCACCGCGGCGCCGAGCAGCAGCAGGCCCAGCGCGCCGACCAGGCCGCGCTCGAGCAGCGTCGCGAGGTAGTCGTTGTGGGCCTCCTTGACGTAGGGCGCCTGGGTGGCCTCGAAGGTCGCCTTGGTCTGGGCGGGACCGATGCCCGTGGCGTGGCCGAGCAGGAACAGGGCGGCGCCCTCGACCACGATCGTCTTGCGCTCGCTGGTCGACGACCCGCTGCGGCCGAAGGAGTCGCGCAGCAGCGGGATGCTGGCCGACGCCTCGGCGCGCACGGCGTCGAAGTTGATGTGCGGGGTGACGAACACCAGCAT
>JAICKK010000247.1 GCA_025927955.1 Nocardioidaceae bacterium | reverse complement strand
GTGCGGCGCCGTGCCGACGGCTCGCTCCACCGGGCACGGGCGCGCGCCGATCGCCCTCCTGGCCGGTGCGACGGCGTTCCTCCTGGCGGCGGTCGGGCTGTCCCTGCACGCACCCGCGCTGAGCGCAGCGGTGGCCGCCGCCGTGGCCGGGGCGGCCACGCTGGTGCACCTGCGAGCCCGCGACGGACGACTCGCCGCGACCGCCGGGACGGTGCTCGCGACCGCCGCCGGCGGCTCGGCGTGGGCCTGGGGCGCCACCCTCACCGCCCGCCCCGTCGACACGGTGCTCCTCGCCCTCCTGGCGCTGGCCGCGCTGGTCCTCGCCGCGCCGTACGCGCCGGGTCGGTGGTGGGCCTGCACCCGGCCGGCGGTGGCCCGCACGGGCGCCGAGGCAGGGGCGGCGGCCGCCGGACTCGCGCTGGGCTCGGCGGGCGTGCTCCTCGCGCCGGCCGGCCACGCCCTGACCTGGGCGTCGGTCTACCTCACGGTCGCGGGGGTCGCCGCCGCGGCGACCGCCCTGCTGCGGGAGGACCGCCGGCAGGTCGGCTGGGCCGGGGGCGTGCTGCTCGTCGCGGCCACCTGGGCCCGGCTGTGGGAGGCGGGGGTGCAGGTGCCGGAGGCCTACACGCTGCCCGGAGCGCTCGCACTGCTCGCGGTGGGCACGGTGCGGCTGCGCCGGCACCCGTCCGAGCGAACCGTGCGGGCGCTGCGTCCCGGGCTGGGCCTGGCGCTGGCCCCGAGCCTGCTGTGGGCGCTGGGCGAGCCCGCGGGGCTCCGCGAGCTGCTGCTCGGCGCCGGCTGCCTGCTGCTGGTGCTGGCCGGCGCCCGCCTGGGCTGGACGGCGCCGATCGCCGCCGGCGCCGTGGCCGGTGCGGCGCTGGTGCTGTGGCTGGCCGCCCCGGGCCTCGGCCACGCGGTGCCCCGCTGGGTGCTGATCGGGATGGCCGGGACGGTCCTCGTGGGCGTCGGCGCGACGTGGGAGCGGCGGCTGCAGGAGGCCCGGCACGTCGTCGGCTACCTGCGGACGCTGCGCTGAGCGGGGTCGCCCCGGAACGGGACGGACCCCGTGCCTCCCGGTTCCGCTGGGAGGCACGGGGTCCGTGCTCGGCTCCTGCCCGTTCCCCGCGCCGGCGCCCGAGCGCCAACGGACCGGCCAAAAGCGTGTGGTGGACGAGAACTGACCTGGGAGATCAGTCCTCGTCGCCGCGGCGCTGTTCCGGCAGCAGGCCGGTGAGCAGGTCGCGTACTTCGGACTCGCGATAACGGCGATGTCCGCCCAGAGTCCGGATCGAGCTCAGCTTGCCGGCCTTGGCCCACCGGGTGACCGTCTTCGGGTCGACCCGGAACATGGCCGCGACTTCGGCAGGTGTGAGCAGCGGTTCGGACTCAGGTGGCCGCGTGTTCATGGCGGGCCTCCCTCACTAGGTGTATCCCAAAACGGGCGCCCGACGGGAACCCGCGACTGCAGTGTGGCAAGGTCCATGCTAAAGGCGAGGGCTAAACTATGACAATGACCCTCATGGGTCACCAAGTCGCCCGGACTAGTCATTTCGGGCTACCGGTTCTGGCGGTTCGGTTGGTCCCCTCCGGATAGCCACCTCCGGTCCCGGGCCCGCTGCCGGCACCGCTCCCGGGTCGTCGCGGCGTCGCGCCCTCCGTACGCTGGAGGGTGACGGTCCGCACACCCCGTGGGCCGCTGTCCCCTACCGCGGAGGCGCCCACCGGCGGCTCCGGGACGGAAGGTCGCCGATGAGCGCCACGCCCGAGACCGGGGTGTTCGCCCGGTCGTCCGAGCACGAGCAGGTCGTCTTCTGCCACGACGAGCCCACCGGCCTGCGCGCCATCGTCGCGATCGCCTCCACCGCGTTGGGCCCGGCGCTCGGCGGTACCCGGTTCTACCCCTACGCCAGTGAGCAGGACGCCCTCGACGACGTGCTGCGGCTGGCCACCGGCATGGCGTACAAGGCGGCGCTGGCCGGGCTGGACCTCGGCGGCGGCAAGGCGGTCATCATCGGCGACCCCGCGACGCTGAAGAGCGAGGCGCTGCTGCGCGCCTACGGACGGTTCGTGCAGTCGCTGGGCGGGCGCTACGTGACCGCCTGCGACGTGGGCACCTACAGCGCCGACATGGACGTGGTGGCCCGGGAGTGCTCCCACGTCACCGGCCGGACCCTCGCCCACGGCGGCGCCGGCGACTCCTCGGTCCTCACGGCGTACGGCGTGCTGGTCGGCATGCGGGCCGCCGCGGAGCTCACCTGGGGCGCGCCGTCGCTGCGCGGTCGCACCGTGGGCGTGGCGGGGGTCGGCAAGGTCGGGCGACACCTCGTGCGACACCTGGTCGAGGAGGGCGCCGACGTGGTCGTCACCGACGTGGACCCGGGCGCGCTCGACGCGGTCCGCGCCGAGCACCCCGGCGTCGGCGCGGTCGCCGACGTCGAGGCGCTGGTCGAGCGCGACCTGGACGTCTACGCGCCCTGCGCCCTCGGCGGCGCGCTCGACGACGAGGTGGTGGCCCGGCTGCGCGCGAGCGTGGTGTGCGGGGCCGCGAACAACCAGCTCGCCCACCCCGGCATCGACAAGCAGCTGCAGGACCGCGGCGTGCTCTACGTGCCGGACTACCTGGTGAACGCCGGCGGGCTCATCCAGGTGGCCGACGAGCTCGGCGGGTTCTCCTTCGAGCGCGCGCGGGCGCGCGTCGAGGGCATCTTCGACACCACGATGAGGGTCGTGGCCCTGGCGCGCGCCGAGGGCGTGCCCCCGGCGGCGGCCGCCGACCGGCTGGCCGAGCGCCGGATCGCCGAGGTCGGCCGGCTGCGCGGGATCTGGCTCGGCTGAGCCCGCCGGTCGACGCAGAGCACGAGCCGGCCGGGTCGGCGGGATCGGGCCGGGTCAGGCGCCGTCAGTCGCGGCGGGACTGCGAGTAGTCCGACCAGTCGTCGTCGTCGTCGAGCACGACCTCGTCGCTGCCCGGGTCGGATGTGGTCTCGTTGCCATGCAGCTCCTTGGCCAGCGCGCCGAAGTCCGTCTCGTGAGAGCGGTACTTCAGGTCGCGGGCAACCTTGGTCTGCTTGGCCTTCGCACGGCCGCGCCCCATCGGGTCGACCCCCTCGCACACTTGGCCGGAGTCACGTGCAGGCCCGCCACGGCACGTGTGTCACGAGTGCCGGGACCGAGTCACACGCGCGTCCGGTCTCACCTGTAGTTTCTCGTGGGTTAACCGTACCTGGCACCGGGTCGCTCACGCACGTCAGATCCGGAAAAGCCGGCACGTTCACGTCCGCGAACGCGCTGGCCGGGTCGCGGCCGGCGGGGTCACCAGCCGGGATGCCGCCCGACCGTCGAGACGGTGCCGCCGGCGGCGCCCGCGTCGCTCCCGAGGCGGCCGGCGTGCTCACGGGCGCGGTCACCCGCGTGGTCACCGCCCGGGTCACCGGCGTGGTCACCGGCGGGCCCACCGGCGGGGGCCACCGAGCCGCACACCCAGGCGCGCACCCCGTGGCCCGCGAGCAGCGCGACCGCCCGGTCGACGTCGTCGGCGGGCAGCACCGCGACCATCCCGACGCCGCAGTTCAGCGTGCGCTCGAGGTCCTCCTGGGCCACGTGCCCGACCCTGCGGACGAGGTCGAAGACGGGCTGCGGCGTCCAGGTGCCGCGGTCCACGGTCGCCACCACCGAGTCCGGCAGCACCCGCGCCAGGTTGGCGGCCAGGCCGCCGCCGGTGACGTGCGACATCGCGTGCACGGGTGTCCTCCGCGCCAGGTCCAGGCACGCCTTGGCGTAGATCGTCGTCGGCTCGAGGAGCTCCTCGCCGAGCGTCCGGCCGAGCTCGTCGACGTGCCGCTCCAGCGACCAGCCGGCCCCCGCGTCGGCGTCGAGCAGGACGTGGCGGACCAGGGAGTAGCCGTTCGCGTGCAGCCCGCTCGACGCCATCGCCACCAGCACGTCCCCCGGCAGCACCCGTCCGGGACCGAGCAGCGCGGACGCCTCCACCACACCGGTCGTCGCGCCCGCCACGTCGTACTCGTCGGGTCCGAGCAGCCCGGGATGCTCGGCGGTCTCGCCGCCGGCCAGCGCGCAGCCCGCCTGCACGCACGCCTGCGCGATGCCCGAGACGATGGCGGCGACGCGCTCGGGAACGACGCGGCCGGTGGCGATGTAGTCGGTGAGGTACAGCGGCTCGGCCCCGCAGACCACGAGGTCGTCGACCAGCATGCCCACCAGGTCGAAGCCGATCGTGTCGTGCACGTCGAGCGCCTGGGCGATCGCCACCTTGGTGCCGACGCCGTCGGTGGAGGTGGCCAGCAGCGGGTGCTGGTAGAGCTTGAGCGCGGTCGCGTCGAAGAGCCCGGCGAAGCCGCCGATGCCGCCCATCGTCTCGGGCCGCCGGGCCTTGTCGACCCAGACCTTCATCAGCTCGACGGCCTTGTCGCCGGCGTCGATGGAGACCCCGGCCGCCTCGTACGTCGCTCCCGGGCGCGCGGGCGGCTGGTGGTCGGTCATCGGGCTCCTCGGCT
>JAICKK010000216.1 GCA_025927955.1 Nocardioidaceae bacterium | reverse complement strand
GCTGCGACCGCCCCGCGGCCTGGTGCGACGCCCACCACGACCTCCAATGGTCCCAAGGCGGCCCCACCGACCTGCCCAACGGCCGCCTGCTGTGCCCCTACCACCACGGGAAAGCGCACTCGACCGCCTACCGGACCGAACGCCTGGCCAACGGCAAGGTCCGCTTCCACCACAGAACGTGAGCGACCCGACGGATGCAACGCTCTCCGAGGCGCCTTCTAACCCGAGTCGACAGGCGACGATGGCCAAGCGTCACGACGGGCGGAAGGGCAATCGACCGACCGGACGCTGTGGCACAGGAGGCCGCATCAGTTCACGACGCTTCGAGCCGGGCCTCCGGGCGCGTCGGGGCGAACAGCTCGACGGGGTTGCCGGACGGGTCCTCGATGATGACCTGCCTGCCGCCCACCCCGTCGATGACTCCGCTGCGGAAGCGCACCCCGGCGTCCCGGAGCACCTTCACGTGGCGGTCGAGGTCGTCGACCTCCAAGAGGAAGCGGTTCCAGCCGCCCGGCTCGGGCCGGGTGCCGTCCGGCATCGCCTGCCCTCCCCCACCCTCGGTGCTCGGGGCGCTCATCACCAGGCGCAGGTCGCCACGGGTGAGCATCGCGAACGTCGGCGCGGGGTGCATCTGCTCGGTGAACCCGAGGTGCCCGCAGTAGAACGAGATCGCCTCCCCGACGTCGTCGACGATGTATCGCACGCTGACCGTGGCCATGGCGGCTCCCTCTCTCGCGCTCGCGACTCTAGGACCTCGAGCTCCCTTGAGGTCAACAGCAGACCGCCCGGCGCGCGGTCGCGTCGGGACCGGCCCAGCGGAGCGAGCACAGACAGCACCGTCCGGCGCGCGGTCGCGTCGGGACCGACCCAGCGGGGCGGTGGAGGAGCGCAGCGGGGGAGCCGTCGCGCGAGGAAGGGAAGGCGCGACCCCCGAGCGCGCCGGACACGCGCGAGCGGAGCGAGCGCAGACAGCACCGCACAGACAGCACCGCACAGACAGCACCGCGCAGACAGCACAGACCATAATCGAGGGATGACCGCTCGACGATGGCCACGCTGGTCCGAGCTGCAGCCGCTCCTGCGTCCGCGGAGCATGCCGGTGAGCCCGACGGATCGGCGGCTCGCCGGCGTCGCCTCGGTTTCCGACCTGCGCGGGCTGGCCCGGCGCCGTGCCCCGCGAGCGGTGTTCGACTACGCCGACGGGGCCGCCGGCGAGGAGCTGTCCCTGAGCCGCTCGCGGCAGGCGTACGCGCGCGTCGAGCTCCGGCCGACCGTGCTCCGGGACGTCTCGCACGTGGACACCTCCACGACGATCCTCGGCCGTCACGCGGCACTGCCTCTGGTCTTCGCGCCCACCGGGTTCACGCGCATGATGCACACCGAGGGCGAGTCCGCCGTCGGTCACGTCGCGGCCCGCACCGGCATCCCCTACGCGCTCTCCACGATGGGCACCACGTCCGTCGAGCGGCTCGCCGCCGCCGCGCCCGACTGTCGCCGGTGGTTCCAGCTCTACCTCTGGCGGGACCGGGGAGCCAGCCGCGACTTCGTCGTACGGGCCAAGGACTCCGGCTACGAGGCCCTGGTGCTCACAGTGGACACGCCCGTCCCCGGCGCGCGGCGCAGGGACGTGCGCAACGGCCTGACACTCCCGCCCTCCCTGTCGGCGCGCACCTTCGCGGAGGGGGCGCTGCACCCCGGATGGTGGTTCGACCTGCTGACCACCGAGCCGCTCGAGTTCGCGTCGCTGAACAGGTTCGAGGGCACGGTCGCGCAGCTGGCGGCGAGGATGTTCGACCCGGCGGCGACCATCGCCGACGTGTCCTGGCTGCGCACCGCGTGGGACGGGCCGCTCGTGGTCAAGGGCGTCCAGACCGCCGACGACGCAAGGGAGGTCGTCGACGCCGGGGCCGACGCCGTCGTCGTCTCCAACCACGGCGGCCGTCAGCTCGACCGGGCGCCTGTCCCCCTCGAGGTGCTGCCCGAGGTCGTCGACGCGGTGGGTGACCGTGCCGAGGTGTACGTCGACGGCGGGATCCTCTCCGGCGGCGACATCGTCGCGGCCGTGGCCAGTGGTGCGAAGGCGGCACTGGTGGGCCGCGCGTACCTCTACGGGCTGATGGCCGGTGGCGAGCGCGGCGTGCAGAAGGTCGCCGACATCCTGCGCGCCGAGGTCGAGGTCACCATGGCGCTGCTCGGTGTCACCCGGGTGGGCGACCTGCGCCGTGACCACGTGCGGCTGCGTGCTGACTCGGGTAGTTTCCGGCCATGGACGTCGTCGAGTACACCCCCGAGCGGGAGCAGTACGCCTACACCTTCGGCGGCGCCCCTCCCGTGATGCACGTCGAGCCGGGGACCGCGCTCCGGCTCTGGTCCGACGACGCCTTCGGCGGCGTGCTGCGCAGCGTCGACGACCTGTCCAGCGCCAAGGTCGACCTGCGGTTCGTCAACCCGCAGACCGGCCCGTTCTGCGTCGAGGGCGCGGAGCCCGGCGACACCCTCGTCCTGCACCTGGTGGCGTTGGAGCCCGCGCGCGACTGGGGTGCCTCGGCGGCCATCCCGTTCTTCGGTGGCATGACGAGCACCGACCGCGTGGTCACCCTGCAGGACCCGCTTCCCGACACCACGTGGATCTACGAGCTGGACCGCGACCACGGCACCGTCACCTTCGCCGCCCGGCACAGCGAGCACCGCATCGAGCTGCCCGTCGAGCCGATGCTCGGCACCGTCGGAGTGGCGCCGGCGGGAGGGGAGGTGCGGTCCTCGCTCGTGCCCGACCGCTTCGGCGGGAACATGGACACCCCGCAGATGCGAGCGGGCTCCACCGTCTACCTCGGTGTCAACGTCGAGGGCGCCATGTTCTCCGTCGGCGACGGGCACTACCGCCAGGGCGAGGGAGAGGCGTGCGGCACGGCGGTGGAGGGCGCCATGACCACCACGCTGATCGTGGACCTGGTCAAGGGCGGGGCCCCCGGGTGGCCGCGGATCGAGGACGACGGGCACTGGATGACGGTGGGGTCCAGCCGGCCGATGGAGGACTCCTGGCGGATCGCCAACGGCGAGCTCGTGCACTGGGTCGCACAGCTCTACGACCTGCACGTCATGGACGCCTACCAGCTGTGCTCCCAGGTGGCGCAGGTGCCGGTCGCCAACGTCGTGGACGCCAACTACAGCGTGGTCACGAAGGTCGCCAAGGCGGTGCTCCCGCCCGCGACCGCTGTCAACGGCATGCACGCCGACCTGCGGGCGCGGGCGCGATCCCTCGGCCCGCTCTGATCCCCCGAACCGCCTCCTCTGAAGGGCCACCCATGGACCTGCAGCTCACCGGCACCCGCGTCCTCGTCACCGGCGGCACCCGCGGCATCGGCCGCGCGGTCGTGGAGGCGTTCCTCGACGAGGGCGCGGTCGTCGGGTTCTGCGCGCGCGGCAGCGACGAGGTGACGGCGACGGAGGCCGCCCTGCGAGGGAGGGGCACCGCGTCGGGCACTGCGCTGGACGTCGGCGACGCCGATGCGCTCGCCGCCTGGGTGGAGCGGTCGGCGGAGACGTTCGGCGGTCTCGACGTGGTGGTGGCCAACGTCAGCGCCCTGGCGATCCCGGACACCGAGGAGAACTGGCAGGCCAGCCTCAACGTCGACCTCATGCACACGGTCCGGCTCGTCAAGGCGGCCATGCCCCATCTCGAGCGCAGCGAGGCGGCCTCCATCATCGCCATCTCCAGCGTCTCGGGACGGGAGTCCGACTTCGCGTCCGGGCCCTACGGCACCGCGAAGACCGCGATCGTCGGCTACCTCCACGGGCTCGCCATGCAGCTGGCCCCACAGGGGATCCGCGCGAACACCGTCTCTCCCGGGAACACGTACTTCGAGGGCGGAGTCTGGGCCGGCATCGAGACGGGCGACCCGGACCTGTTCAGGACGGCGGTGGAGCTCAACCCGACCGGTCACATGGGAACACCGGAGGAGGTCGCGGGTCCGGTCGTCTTCCTCGCCAGCCGCCGCTCCCGGCGGGTCAGCGGAACCAACCTCGTCGTCGACGGTGCGCTGACCCGAGGCGTCCAGCTGTAGCCGGCCTCGTAGCCCACCGAGGTTGCGGAATCCCCCTCCACACAGGGCTTTTCGCGTGGTTCACTTGGCTCCTCGACCTCGGTCGCTGCCCAACCCTGGTGCCACGTGGTGGCCTGTACGCCGGAGTCCCCCATGTCCATCACCGCGCTGGCCCCCGCCACCGTCCACCAGACGCCGATGACGCCGCCTCCGGTGCTCGCTCCGGCGCCGGGCAGCGGGTCCCCCATGCCCCTCCCGCTCCCCGGCTGGGGTGCGGCGGATGCGCTTGCGGCACTGCGGGAGGCGGGGCCGCTGCTGCCCGTGCCGCTCGCCGACCCGACGGTCGTCAGCGCCCTGACCACCGTGGTGCTGCGCGCCGGCGCCTACGCGGTCAAGGTGTACCCGCCGGGAACCGACCCCGACCACCTGAGCCGCCTCACCGCGGCGCTCGGCGGCTCCACCGCCGCCCACCTGCCCTGCGCGCCCCCGGTCGTCACCGGCCACGGGGTGCTGGTCCTCTCCGAGTGGCTGCCCGCGGCCGGACCGGTCTCCTGGTCCGGGCTGGGCAGCCTGCTGCGACGCTTCCACGACCAGCACGCCGCCACCCCGATGGTCGCCTGGACACCCCTGTCCCGGCTTGCCGGACAGGCCGCCCTGCTGCCCCCCGACGTCGCCGGCGTGCTCCTCGAGGCGCAGGCGGAGCTCCTGGCGGCCCTCGCGGACGTCCGCTCGGAGCTGGGTGAGGGCCTGATCCACGGGGACGTCTCTCCGTCGAACGTGATCGGCACCCCCGACGGCCCGCGGCTGATCGACCTGGACTGGGTGGCCCGGGCCCCGCGCGAGTACGACCTCTCGTCGGCGTCGCGGCGGTTCCGGGCCGGGGAGATCCCACGGAGGGCCTACGCCGGGTTCTGCCGCGGCTACGGCTACGACGTCTGCTCGTGGCCGGGGCTGGCCGTCCTGGACCGCATCGCGGACCTCGGCGGAGTCGCGTTCCGGATCTGGGACAGCCTCCACCACGGTCGCGGCCTGCACTGGCTCGACGAGGAGCTGCCGGGCTGGCGCACCCCGCTGTAAGCGGCGGCTAGCCGTGATCGGCGGGCGGGGGCAGCTCGGTGAGCCACCGCTCGAACGCCTCGTTGTTCGCCACCCCCGGGCGGCGCTCCCGCACGTGCGCGAGGGAGTCGGCCCCGTCGAGCCCCAGCAGGTCGCGCACGACCAGCGTCGCGAGCAGCCCCGACCGGTTGCGCCCGAAGGTGCAGTGCACCAGCGCCTGGTGCCCGTCGCGGACGAGCCCGGCCACCAGGTGCGCGAGCCGCAGCGTGAGGCCCGGCTCGGGTACGGCGTCGTTGTCGACCAGCGGGCACTTGAGGTACACCAGGCCGTCGATCTCCTCGGACGGCGGGTAGGCGTCGGGATCGGCGAGATCGAGCACGACGTCGATCCCGGTGGCGCGGACCCACGCGAAGTCGACGGGGCATCCCCCCTGCCACAGCCGGCCCTCGACGAGCTCGCTGGGAGGGTCCACGGGGTCCACCCCGGGCAGCTCGACCGGATCGGTCGTCCAGTTCACGCCTTCGGCTGTCTCGGTCACGCCGCGACCGTACCCGCTCGGGCCGACCGGGAACCCGAGACCGGCGTCCGCTGCGGGCCAGGGCCGCCGGTCGCGAGGGTGGTCCGGACGGCCGGCACCGATGCGGCGGGAGGACGGCTGCCGCTGCTGCCGGCGGAGCGCCTCTGGCGAGGCCCGCGGCTGTTCGTCGTGCTGCTGGTGGCGGCCTCGGCCACGTGGTGCCTCGTCATCGGGGAGTACGTCGACTACTACCCGGCTCCATGACCCGTCAGGCACCCAACGTCCGCACCGCGGTGCTGCCCTCGATGATCGGGATGGGGCTGCCCGTCCCGCTGCTCAGCCTCGTCGGGCTGGCCGGGGTCCTCGGCCTGCAGACGTCGGACCGCACGCAGTGGCCGACCCGGCTCGGCGGCAGCGTGGTC
>JAICKK010000236.1 GCA_025927955.1 Nocardioidaceae bacterium | reverse complement strand
TCGACGAGGCCGGCGGGCACCGACGTCGCCGGATGCCCCGTGCAGTCGGTGGGAGCGGTGTTGACGATCATCTCCAGCGCCCGCGTGATGCTCGTGGTCAGGTCGTCCTGCTCGGTGACCAGCGGCGTGGCGGTGATCGGCAGCGTGGGCATCACCAGAACGTCGTACGTCTCGAGCGCGTCGTCGTAGGCCTGGCGCAGCCGGGGCACGAGGTTCTGGGCCATCGCGTAGAAGCGGCCGTGGGTGGCGGCCAGCGAGTGGCCACCGCCGAGGGCCACGAGCTTCGTGGTCACCGAGAGGTCGTTGGCCCGCTCGACCCGTTGCCGGCCGTAGTGGGCCATCAGGTCGGGGTCGTACCAGCCGTTGAAGTTGTAGCCGTAGCCGTTGCCGTCGACCATCTGCGCGGCCGCGCCGTCGGTGGCGACGACGTTCCAGATCGCCATGCCGTACAGGTGCCACGGGATACTGACGTCCTCGACGACCACGCCGGCCTCGCGCAGCCGCTCGGCGCAGGCCCGGACGGCGGCGTCGACCGCCGGGTCGGAGAGGCCCTCGTGGCCGAAGCCCTCCGTCACCACGCCGACCCGCAGCCCGGTGACCTCGCCGTCGCTGTCGGCGTCGTAGTCCGAGGTCCGCACCCCGGTCGGCTGGCGCGGGTCCCTGCCGTCGTCGTACCCGGCCAGCACGGACAGCATCCGGGCCGCGTCGGAGACCGTCTGGGTGATCGGGCCGAGGTGGTCGATGGTGAGCTCGATCGGGAAGGCGCCGGTGTAGGGCACCAGGCCGTAGGTCGGCTTGTGCCCGACGGTCCCGCAGAACGCGCTGGGGATCCGCACGGAGCCGCCCTGGTCGCCGCCCACCGCCATGTCCACCTCGGCGGTCGCCACCAGCGCCGCGCATCCGCTCGACGAGCCGCCGGAGGTCCGCGTCGGGTCCCACGGGTTGCGCACGGGCCCGCTGTCGGAGGTGTGGCTGGCACCGGAGAAGCAGAGGCTCTCGCACACCGCCTTGCCCACGACGGTCGCGCCCGCCTCCAGCAGGCGGCTGACCACGGTCGCGTCGTACGACGGCACGAAGCCCTCGACCGTGCGTGAGCCGTTCATCATCGGCACGCCCGCCACGGAGATGTTGTCCTTGATCGCGACGCGGGCCCCCTCCAGCGGACCGCCAGGAGTGCCGGCGATCTCGGTGCGGGCGTACCAGGCGCCCAGCGGGTTGTCGGCCGCGTCGACCAGGCTGCTGGTGCGTCCCTGCGGGGACTCGGGAGCGGCCTCGTCGTACAGCTGCTCGACCAGGTCGTAGGCGGCGCCGGCGGCCTGCACGAGCCCGAGGTAGGTGTCGAGGTCCTCGTCGGTGGGCGTGAGGTGGAACTTCGCGGCGGCCGTCTCCAGGTCCTCTCGGCTGGGCGGGGGGAAGGTCATGTGGGTCTCCTCGTCGCTGCTCGTCGCGGGTCCGGCAAACCTTGCACGCCGCTCGGGACGTGTCCAGGGTCATGGCGGCTGCGCCCCGCCCGCGCTCGTGTCCTCGCGGAACCGGTCCGCGGGCCGCGAGGGTCCTGCACCTCGGCACGTTCGCCCGGCCGGTCAGCGATGACGACTCGTCGGGTCACGGGCGGTCCTCCGGCTCCGGGGCGAGGTCGTAGACGAGCCCGTCCGCGGTGACCCGGGCCCCGACCGCCGCTGTGTGCGGCGTGAGCCGCCCGTCGTGCCCGAGGTGCTCCACCTCGACGCCGTGGAGCAGCACCGCCACGTCGCTGACCAGCCGGCGGTGGCACCGCCACCACAGCGACTCGCTGCACATGACCAGCGTCGTGCCCGGCACGTCGGTGAGGTGCGCGAGCAGCTCGGCCATGGCGTCGCGGAACTCGGCGGTCCGCGTGTGCGCGGCGTAGGCGCGGAAGGCCTCGACCCGCCACCAGGGGTCGGCGGGCGGACCCGCCGCCGGGGGGAGCCGCCGCCGGCCACCGAGCCTGGGCTCCCAGCGGTAGTCGATGCCGCCCGCGGGCAGCCAGCCGGCCAGGGCGTCGGCGGAGACGTCGGGGTTCCGTCGGCTGCCCGGGAACCGGCGTACGTCGACGATGCGGCCGGCCGCCACGCCTCGGAACAGGCCGAGAAGCGTGTCCCGGTCGGCGGTGCCGTGACCGACGGTGGTCAGCCGGGGCATCGTCGCCGCTCCAGCGCGCCGGGCCGAGGCCGGCTCACCCGGACGACGTCGACCCCTGGGTGCGCTCGCCGTCGATGAGGTAGTGGCCGTCGTGGAAGACCAGCTTGAGGACGGTGGGCCGGCGTCCGGTCCCGAAGTTGTCGAAGCGGACGCGGTAGCTGACGACGAGGTCATGGGGGTCGGCGGTGATCTCGAGGAGGTGGCCGCGACCGACGCCGCTCCAGAACCTGCGGTAGGTGGCCAGGCCGCCGCTCTCCCGCTGGAACCTCGGGGTCAGCATGTGCCAGGCGGTCTCCGGGTCCGAGCCCAGCGCCGCGACGTAGCGGCGGATGAACGACTCCATCCCGGCCGCCGTCGGTCGCGGCGCCGCCGGCTTCCTGGTCTTGGCCGGAGTGCTCGACCGGGTGGCCGAGGGGCTGACCGACGGGCTCGACGACCGGCTCGGCGACGGGCTCGACGACGGACGGTTCCCGGCGCTCGTCGTCGACGGGCCCCGTTGGAGCAGCAGGGCCGCCACCACGACGGCTGCAACGAGCGCGAGGACCAGGACGACGAGGACGCCGGCCCGGCGAGGGGACGCACCGGCCGGGCGTCGTGGCGCCGGAACGGCACCGTCGGGGACCAGCAGCCGGGTCGAGCTCTTGCCCTCGCCGGCGGGTGCGGTGCCGGTGCCGCGCTGCGGTGCCGGCATGGTTCCGGCGAGGAAGTCGCGGACCTGCGCCATCGACCACCGCCGCGACGGGTCCTTGGCCATGGTGGCCTCCAGCAGCGGCGTCATCCAGCCCGCGTCGTCCAGCTGCGGCGGCTCCTCGTTGACGATGCGGTAGAGCGCCCCGAGCACGTGGTCGCCGGTCTCGTACGGCGGGCGCCCGGACAGGACGTAGAACGCGGTGGCGCCCAGCGACCATACGTCGGCGGCCTCGTCGCCGCGGTGACCGGTCGCCACCTCCGGGGCCAGGTAGCCCGGCGACCCGACGACGAGACCGGTCTGCGTGAGCGCGGGGTCCGCCGCCACCCGGGCGATGCCGAAGTCGGTCAGCCTCACCCGGCCGCTCGGCTCGACGAGGATGTTCGACGGCTTCACGTCCCGGTGCACGATGCCCGCCGCGTGCGCCGCGACGAGGGCGTCGGCCGCCTGCCGCAGCAGGGGCGCCGCGTGGTCGGGGGAGAGCCTGCCCTCGTCCGCCACCAGCCGGGCCAGCGTGGTGCCGTCGACGTACTCCATCACCAGCCAGTGGCCGCCGGTGTCGGGGTCGACGACCACGTCGAAGACCGCCACCACGTGCGGGTGGTTCAGCTGTGCGGCCAGGCGCGCCTCGCGCTCGGCGCGCGCGAGGTCGGTGCTGTCGGCTCCGGGCAGCAGGCCGATCCGCTTGAGGGCGACGAGCCTGCCCAGCACCTCGTCGCGAGCCAGCCAGACCGCGCCCATCCCGCCGCGCCCGATCTCACGCTCGAGGGTGTACCTGCCTGCGATCACGGGTGCCCTTCGACGTGCGGTGGTTCGTGGCCAGGCTCGATCGTAGGCGCCGGCCCGCGCGCCTCGGGCGCCGCGGCCGGGGAAGGCTCAGCACTCGATGATGTTGACCGCCAGCCCGCCGCGCGCCGTCTCCTTGTACTTCGACTTCATGTCCCGGCCGGTCTCGCGCATCGTCTTGATCGCCTTGTCCAGGCTGACCTTGTGGGCGCCGCTGCCGTGCCTGGCCAGCCGGGCGGCGTTGATGGCCTTGACCGACGCGATCGCGTTCCGCTCGATGCAGGGGATCTGCACGAGCCCCCCGACCGGGTCGCAGGTCAGGCCGAGGTTGTGCTCGATGCCGACCTCGGCGGCGTTCTCGACCTGCTCGGGGGTGCCGCCGAGCACCTCGCACAGGGCACCTGCGGCCATCGAGCAGGCGGAGCCGACCTCGCCCTGGCAGCCGACCTCGGCCCCGGAGATGGAGGCGTTCTCCTTGAACAGGATCCCCACGGCGGCGGCGGTAAGCAGGAACCTGACGATGCCGTCCTCGTCGGCGCCCGGCACGAACCGCACGTAGTAGTGGAGCACGGCGGGGATGATCCCGGCGGCACCGTTGGTGGGTGCGGTCACGATGCGGCCGCCCGAGGCGTTCTCCTCGTTGACGGCCAGCGCGAAGAGGTTGACCCAGTCCATCACCCGGAGCGGGTCGTCGGTCCCCGGCGTCTCGGTGAGCGTCCGGTAGAGGTGCGGGGCCCGGCGCGGCACCTTCAGCCCCCCGGGAAGCACGCCGCTGCGGCTGCACCCGCGCTCGACGCAGGCCGCCATCACCGACCACAGGTGCAGCAGCCCCGTGCGCACCTCGGCCTCCGTGCGCCACGACAGCTCGTTGGCCAGCATCACGTCGGAGACGCGCAGGCCGTTGCTAAGGCAGTGCTCGACCAGCCGGTCGCCGGTCGTGAAGGGGAACCTGACCGGGGTGTCGTCGGGCACCACGCGGTCGGCGCCCACGGCGCGCTCGTCGACGACGAACCCGCCGCCGACCGAGTAGTACGTGCGCTGGGACACCGTCTGGCCGTGGGCGTCCTCGGCGGTGAACAGCATGCCGTTCGGGTGGGCGGGCAGCGACCGGCGACGGTGCATCACCAGGTCCTCGTCCGGGTCGAACGCCACCTCGTGCCGGCCGGCGAGCATCAGCACCCGGCCCGCTCGGGTCGCGGCCACCCGGTCGTCGGCCCGGTCCGTGTCGACCCCTGCCGGCTCCTCGCCCTCCAGGCCGAGGATCACTGCCTTCGGGGACCCGTGACCGTGGCCGGTGGCGCCCAGCGACCCGAACAGCTCCGCCCGCACCCGGGCGACCCGCTCGAGCGCCCCCGCCTCCGCGAGCCCGTCGACGAAGGTCTTCGCGGCCCGCATCGGCCCCACGGTGTG
>JAICKK010000010.1 GCA_025927955.1 Nocardioidaceae bacterium | reverse complement strand
GGACCCCTCGACGTCCCCGGACTGGTTGAAGCCGAGGTTGACGCCCTTGGAGATGTCGCGGGTGCCGAGGTTCGTGGTCATGATGATCACGGTGTTCTTGAAGTCGACCACGCGGCCCTGGGAGTCGGTCAGCCGGCCCTCCTCGAGAATCTGCAGCAGCGAGTTGAAGATGTCCGGGTGCGCCTTCTCCACCTCGTCGAACAGCACCACCGAGAACGGCTTGCGCCGCACCTTCTCGGTGAGCTGGCCGCCCTCCTCGTAGCCGACATATCCCGGCGGGGAGCCGAACAGCCGTGAGACGGTGTGCTTCTCGCTGAACTCGCTCATGTCGAGCTGGATCAGCGAGTCCTCGTCGCCGAAGAGGAACTCCGCCAGCGACTTGGACAGCCAGGTCTTCCCGACGCCGGACGGGCCGGCGAAGATGAACGACCCACCGGGACGCTTGGGGTCCTTCAGGCCCGCGCGCGTGCGCCGGATCGCCCGGGAGAGCGCCTTGACGGCCTCCTCCTGGCCGATGACGCGCTTGTGCAGCTCGTCCTCCATCTTGAGCAGCCGGGTCGACTCCTCCTCGGAGAGCTTCACGATCGGGATGCCGGTCGCGACCGCGAGGACCTCCGCGATCAGCTCCTCGTCGACCTCGGCGACCACGTCCATGTCGCCGGCCTTCCACTGCTTCTCGCGCTCGCCCTTGGCCAGGATCAGCTTCTTCTCCTCGTCGCGCAGGGAGGCGGCGAGCTCGAAGTCCTGGCTGTCGATCGCGCCCTCCTTGCGGCGACGCACGTCGGCGATCTTGTCGTCGAAGTCGCGCAGGTCCGGCGGCGCGGTCATCCGGCGGATCCGCAGCCGCGAGCCCGCCTCGTCGATCAGGTCGATCGCCTTGTCCGGCAGGAACCGGTCCGAGACGTAGCGGTCGGCCAGCGTGGCCGCCGAGACCAGCGCCTCGTCGGTGATCGTCACCCGGTGGTGCGCCTCGTAGCGGTCGCGCAGGCCCTTGAGGATCTCGATCGTGTGCGCGATCGAGGGCTCCTGGACCTGGATCGGCTGGAAGCGCCGCTCGAGCGCCGCGTCCTTCTCGAGGTGCTTGCGGTACTCGTCGAGCGTGGTGGCGCCGATGGTCTGCAGCTCGCCGCGCGCCAGCATCGGCTTGAGGATCGAGGCCGCGTCGATCGCGCCCTCGGCCGCGCCGGCACCGACCAGCGTGTGCAGCTCGTCGATGAACAGCACGATGTCACCGCGGGTCTTGATCTCCTTGAGCACCTTCTTCAGGCGCTCCTCGAAGTCACCGCGGTAGCGCGACCCGGCCACCAGCGACCCGAGGTCGAGGCTGTAGATCTGCTTGTCCTTGAGCGTCTCGGGGACGTCGCCGCGCACGATCGCCTGCGCCAGCCCCTCGACGCAGGCCGTCTTCCCGACGCCCGGCTCCCCGATGAGGACCGGGTTGTTCTTGGTGCGGCGCGAGAGCACCTGCATCACGCGCTCGATCTCCTTCTCGCGCCCGATGACCGGGTCGAGCTTGCCCTCGCGCGCGGCCTGCGTGTAGTTGCGGCCGAACTGGTCGAGGACCAGAGAGGAGGACGGTGCGCCCTCGGCGGGCGCGCCGGCGGCGGCGGTCTCCTTGCCCTGGAAGCCCGACAGCAGCTGGATGACCTGCTGGCGGACGCGGTTGAGGTCCGCCCCGAGCTTGACCAGCACCTGCGCCGCGACCCCCTCGCCCTCGCGGATCAGGCCCAGCAGGATGTGCTCGGTGCCGATGTAGTTGTGACCCAGCTGGAGCGCCTCGCGCAGCGACAGCTCGAGCACCTTCTTGGCGCGCGGGGTGAAGGGGATGTGCCCGCTGGGCGCCTGCTGGCCCTGGCCGATGATCTCCTCGACCTGGGCGCGCACGGCCTCCAGCGAGATCCCGAGGCTCTCCAGCGCCTTGGCCGCGACGCCCTCGCCCTCGTGGATCAGGCCCAGGAGGATGTGCTCGGTGCCGATGTAGTTGTGGCTGAGCATCCTGGCTTCCTCCTGCGCCAGGACGACCACCCGTCGGGCCCGGTCTGTGAACCGTTCGAACATCTGCTGCTCCTCGCCTGCCTACCGTGCCGCCACGCCGCACGTCGTGCGGCCGGGGCGGGTCCGGGTCGTGAGCGCCGCACTCGGCACGGCACCGTCCGTCTGACCGGCCGAGATGGACCGGACGTGGGAGTCAACCCCGATGACCACCCTACGTGTTCCTCAGCGGCCTCGTTGAAGCATTCGCCGACAGCGAACAGGGAGCCCGGGCTCCCCCGCTGCCGGCGACGTGCTGGGGGTGGTCAGTGGGCAGCGGCGTACGCCTCGCGCACCTCGGCGCTGACCCGGCCCCGCTCGGGCACGTCCCAGCCGTTCTCCCGCGCCCAGGCGCGGATGTCGGCCGCGGACGCGCCGCCCTCCGAGGCGGAGGAGCCGCCGGTCGAGCCCGCGCGCCGCCCGCCCCGGCGCCGTCCGCCGGTACGACGGGCATGGCCGACGTAGAGCGACACCGCGTCGCGCAGCTCGGCGGCGTGCTGGTCGGAGAGGTCGATCTCGTAGTCCACCCCGTCGAGGGCGAAGCTCACCGTCTCGACGGCGTCACTTCCGTCGAGGTCGTCGACGAGGACCACGTTGACACGTTGTGCCATGAGGAATTGCCTTTCTATCTCCCAGTCCCCAGGTCCTGGGGCGCGGTCGAATATAAACTCTGCGAATATGGCTGCGCAACCACCGTCGTCCCGTGTCGATAATTCCCAAGGGAGATTTTGCCGAATTGCCCCCGGAGCCGGTCGCGAATGGGGCGAACCGCGGGGAGTTATCGTCGCCGGCGAGCCTTTCGGTGGCGTGTGCAACTGTTTCCGTGGCGCAATCTCCGACGCAAACCCGAAATAGGGTTCTACGGCGTCTGCTCGGGGCGCAGCAGCGGGAACAGGATGGTCTCGCGGATACCCGCTCCGGTCAGCAGCATCACCAGCCGGTCGACGCCCATGCCCATGCCGCCCGCCGGTGGCATGCCGAACTCCATGGCCGCCAGGAACGCCTCGTCGAGGTCCATCGCCTCGGGGTCGCCCTGGGCGGCCAGCAGCGACTGCGCGGTGAGCCGCTCGCGCTGGACGACCGGGTCGTTGAGCTCGGAGTAGGCCGGCGCGAGCTCGACTCCGTTGATGATCAGGTCCCACGCCTCGTTCAGCCCCGCCACGGCACGGTGCGGCTTGGCCAGGGGCTTGACCGACGACGGGTAGTCCATCACGAACGTCGGCGTGAGCAGGGAGCCCTCGACGAGCTGCTCGTACAGCTCGACGACGATCTCGGGCGCCCCCCAGGACGGCTGCAGCGCGACGCCGTGCCGGTCGGCGTGCTTGCGCAGCGTCTGCTCCTCGGTCTCGGCGGTGACCTCCTCGCCGAGCGCGTCCGAGACGAGCCCGAGGATCGGGACCCGACGCCACTCGCCCTCGAGGTCGATCTCGCCGCCGTCCCGCGCGGGCACGACCGTGCGGCCCACGGCGTGCGCGGCGTCGAGCACGAGCGCCCTGGTCAGGTCCATCATCGTGAACTGGTCGCCGTAGGCCTCGTACGCCTCGAGCATCGAGAACTCGGCCGCGTGCGTGGAGTCGAGACCCTCGTTGCGAAACGTGCGGCCGATCTCGTAGACCCGGTCGACCCCCCCGATCATCGCCTTCTTCAGGTCCAGCTCCAGCGCGATCCGCAGCAGCATGTCCTGGTCGAGGGCGTTGAGGTGGGTGCGGAACGGCCGGGCCGCCGCGCCCCCGTTGGTCAGCTGCAGGATCGGCGTCTCCACCTCGACGAACCCGCGCGCGTCCAGGGTGCTGCGCAGGCTCTTGAGCACCGCCGCCTTGGTGCGCACCATCTCCCGCGGCTCCGGGCGCAGCATCATGTCGACGTAGCGCAGCCGGATCCGCGCCTCGTCCGAGAGCGGCTTGTGCTCGTTGGGCAGCGGCCGCAGGGTCTTGGCGGCCAGCGACCAGGACGTCGCCTGCACCGAGAGCTCGCCCCGCCGGCTGGTGACCACCTCGCCGCGCACGGCGAGCAGGTCGCCGAGGTCGACCGTCGCCTTCAGGTCCGCGAGCGACTCGGCGCCCACGTCTGCCAGCGAGACCATCACCTGCAGTTCGGTGCCGTCGCCCTCGCGCAGCCGCACGAAGCACAGCCTCCCGGTGTTGCGCAGGAACACCACGCGGCCGACCACCGCGACCTCGTCGCCTGTGCGGGTGTCCGGCTCGAGCCCCTGCCCGTCGTACGACGCGCGCACCTGCGCCAGCGTGTGGGTCCGGTCGACGGTCACGGGGTAGGGCTCGGCGCCGCGCTCGATGAGCCTGGCGCGCTTCTCGCGGCGGACCCGCATCTGCTCGGGAAGGTCCTCACCCTCCGCCGAGGTCGGCGGCTCGTCGCTCATCGGGTCAGCATATCGACGCCCGGCGTCGAGCCGTCCTTCACGGGTTCCGCGCGAAGACCAGCTCCAGGCCGAGCAGCGTGAGCCAGGGCCGGTGCTCGGTGACCACCGAGCACTCCTCGAGGACCAGCGGGGCCAGACCACCGGTGGCGACCACCGTCAGCTCGCGGTCGGCGTAGCCCGTCTCCGCCGCCATCCGGCGCACGATGCCGTCGACCAGGCTCGAGTAGCCGTAGAGCATGCCGCTCTGGAGCGCCTCGACGGTGTTCTTCGCGACCACGCTGCGCGGCCGCAGCAGCTCGACCTTCCGCAGCTGGGCGCCCCGCCGGCCCAGGGCCTCCAGCGAGATGTCGATGCCCGGCGCGATCGCCCCGCCGACGTACTCCCCGCGCGGGCTGACCACGTCGAAGGTCGTCGCGGTGCCGAAGTCGACGACGATCGCCGGGCCGCCGAACAGGCGCACGGCACCCAGCGCGTTCATGATCCGGTCCGTGCCCACCTCCCGCGGGTTGTCCATGAGCACCGGCAGGCCCGTGCGCACGCCCGGCTCCACGACCACCCGGTGCACGTCGCCGTGGAAGGTGCGCAGCATCTCGCGCCACTCGTGGAGCACCGCGGGGACCGTCGCGCACACCGCGACCCCGCGCAGCGGGCCCGGCACGGGGGAGTCGTGCAGCAGGCTGCGCAGCAGCACCCCCCACTCGTCGGCGGTGCGCCGCTCGTCGGTGGCCACCCGCCAGTGGTCGACGACGTCGCCGTCGTCGAGCAGCCCGAGGGTCGTGTGGCTGTTGCCGATGTCGGCGCACAGGAGCACGCTCACGACCGCTCGTCCCCGAGCAGCACGACGGTGTTGTCGATGAGCCGTGTGGAGCCCACGCGGGCGGCCACCAGCAGCCGCGCCTCTCCTCGTGGCGGGGGCTCGGCGAGGTCGGCGGAGGTGAGCGCCAGGTAGTCGACGTCCACGCCGGGAGCGGAGGCCAGCCGGGCGGCCGCCTCGGCGAGCACGCGGTGCGCACCCTCGGGCCCCGCCGCGGCACCGGCCCGCAGCGCGGCGGACAGGGCGAGGGCGGCGCGCCGCTGACCGGCGTCGAGGTAGGCGTTGCGCGAGGACAGCGCGAGGCCCTCGGCGTCGCGGACGGTCTCGACGCCCACCACGTCCACTCCCATGCACAGGTCGGCGACCATCCGTCTGACCAGCACCAGCTGCTGGTAGTCCTTCTCCCCGAAGAAGGCCAGGTCGGGATGGGTCAGGCCGAGCAGCTTGGCGACGACCGTGAGCACCCCGCGGTAGTGGCCGGGTCTGGTGGCGCCCTCCAGCACCGAGCCGAGCGGACCGGGCTCGACGCTCACCTGCGGCTCGCCGCCCGGGTACACCTCCTCGGACGACGGCGCGAACACGACGTGGGCGCCCTGGGCGCGGCAGACCTCGAGGTCGGCGTCGAAGGTGCGCGGGTAGCGGTCCAGGTCCTCGCCCGGGCCGAACTGCAGCGGGTTGACGAAGACCGAGACGACGACCGTGTCCGCCGCGGCGGCGGCCGCGCGCACGAGCGCCGCGTGACCGCGGTGCAGGGCACCCATCGTCGGCACCAGGCCGACGTCGCCGCCCGCCGCCCGCGCACCGCGCAGGACGTCGTCGAGCTCGGCCCGGGTCCGTGCGACCGCCAGGGGGCGTCGGCGCGCGGAGGGTACGGCGGGGGCGCCGCCGCTCACCCGGCGCGTCCGGCGGTCCGGCCCGCGAGCGCGTCGTCGAGGACGCCGACCAGCTTGGCCGCGCGGATCGGCAGCAGCCGCCCGTCGAGGACGGCACGGTGCGCGGTGGCTCGGGCCATCGCGACGTAGGTCTCCAGGGAGGCCGGGTTCGACCCGGCGATGTCGGCGAGGTGCGCCCGGACCGTCTCCACGTCCCCCCGGACGATGGGGCCGGTCAGCGCGGCGTCCCCGTAGGCCAGGGCGTTGTCCAGGGCGGCGCTCAGCAGCGGCCGCAGCGTCCCCGCGGGGTCCGTGACGCCGGAGTCCCTGAGCAGCTCCATCGCCTGGGACACGAGCGTGACCAGGTGGTTGGCGCCGTGCGCGAGCCCGGCGTGGTAGAGCGCGCGGCGGTCCTCCTCGACCCAGACCGCGCGGCCCCCGAGGTCGCTCACGAGGCTCTCGGCGAGCGAGCGGGTCGCCTCGGTCGCGGTCACGCCGTACACGCAGCCCGGCAGCCGCCCCAGGTCCAGGTCGGTGCCCGTGAACGTCATCGCCGGGTGCATGGCGAGGACCTCGGCGCCGCGGCGGGCGGCCGGCTCGAGCACCGAGAGCCCGTGCTTGCCCGACGTGTGCACGATGCGCTGCCCGGGCCGCACGGCACCGGACGCGACCAGCATGGACACGACGTTGGAGAGCATGTCGTCGGGGACGGTCAGCAGCAGCAGGTCGCAGGACCGGGCGACGGCCGTGGGCTTGTCGACCCGGACGCCGGGGAGCAGCGTCTCGATGCGGGTCCGCGACGCGGCGGACTCGCCGGCCACCGCCGTGATCTCGTGACCCGCGGTGCGCAGGGCCACCGCGAGGACGGCGCCGACACGACCGGCGCCCACCACCCCGACACGGGTCATGGAGCTCATCGCCTTTCGTTCCAGTCCACCAGGGGTACCGGACGTTGTGCTGATGCGTGCAGCCCAGGGTACGTGGGCGCCGAGGTGCGGATAAGGGGGCCGCGGGTGGGATCGGTCACAGGCCGGCCCGGCCGCCCGCGGGCCGTGCGCACGTAGCCTGACGGGATGTCCGGCACCCCCCTCGGCATCCCCGCGGTCCCGCCCCCGACGGTCCTGCCCACCTGGAAGCGGGCCTGGGACGCGGCGCTCTACGGACCGGACGGGTTCTTCCGGCAGCAGGCGCCGGCGGCGCACTTCCGCACGTCCGCGCACGTCTCGCCGCTGTTCGCGGCCGCCCTGGTCGGCATGACCCGGGAGGCCGGGCTGGACACCCTCGTCGACATCGGCGCCGGGCGGGGCGAGCTGCTGGCCGCGGTCCACGCCCTCGACCCGGCGCTGGACCTGCTCGGCGTGGAGGTGGCCCCGCGCCCGGCCGGCCTGCACCCGGCCGTGGCCTGGACGAGCGCGCTGCCGGAGTCGGTCGAGGGCCTGGTGGTGGCCAACGAGTGGCTCGACGACCTGCCCTGCCACGTCGTCGAGGTGGACGGCGAGGGCACCCCCCGCGTGGTCCACATCGACGCGCGCTCGGGCCGGGAGGAGCTGGGCCGGCCGCTCGACCACCCCTCCGTGCCCGGCTCGCTGGTCGCGTGGGCCGAGCGGTGGTGGCCGCTGGACGGCGCGGCGCCGGGGACGCGCGCCGAGGTGGGCAGCACCCGGGACGCCGCCTGGGCCGACGTCGTGGGCCGGGTCACCCGAGGCGTCGCGGTGGCGGTCGACTACGGGCACACGCGCGAGACCCGCCCGCTGCTGGGGTCGCTGCGCTCCTACCGGGACGGCCGCGAGGTCGAGGTGCTCCCGGACGGGTCGCGCGACGTCACCGCGCACGTCGCGGTCGACGCCCTCGCGCACCGGGTCGGCGGGACGCTCCACCGCCAGCGTCAGGTGCTCCGCGAGCACGGCGTCACCGGCTCACGGCCCGACGCCGCGCTCGCCCGCACGGAGCCCGGGGCCTACGCCGCGGCGCTGGCGACCGCCACCCGCGCCGCGGGACTCACCGCTGAGGGCGGTCTGGGCGACTTCTGGTGGGTCGTCAGCCGGCGGAGCTGAGCCGTGCCTCGCGGGCCAGTGCGTCCTCGCGCTCCAGCAGCCCCCGCACCTCCCCGGCGTCTCGGTGACGCATCCGCAGGCTGACCGGCCCGGGCGGGCTGTCCACCCGCAGGTCGACCAGGCCGAGCCGGCGCTGCCAGGGCCCCTGGCGCAGCCGCAGCGACTGCACCCGGGCGTGCGGCACCACGTGCGTGCGCCGGGTCCAGATGCCCTCGCGGGCGACGGCGAGGTCCTCGCCGAGCCCGCCGGCCAGGAAGCGCCACGACACCGGAGCCGTCCAGCGCGCCCGGACGGGCGCCGGGCTCAGCGGGACGGCGTCCGGGTCCGGGCCCGGCTCCGTGCGCGGCGCACCGGGGAACGACCCCGTGAGCAGCGTGCGGGCCAGCGCGAGCACCTCTCCCCGCGGGGCGACCGGCATCACCGTCGAGGCCGAGGGGCCGTTGTCATGGCCCTGGCCACCCGCGTAGCCGGCAACGGCGACGTCCAGGCGGGCCCAGCCCAGCCGTCGCCACAGCAGCGGCTCGCTGACGACGACGCCCTGGACGCGGGCCAGCGTGATGGTCTGGGTGCTGCGCTCGAACATCCCCCGACGCACCCTCACCGCCGCAGGCCACCCCGTGTCGCCGGCCGCGGCGCCGACCGTGCTGAGCGTGAAGTCGTAGTAGGCCGACAGCTTGCGGAACTGCGTGAGGGCGAAGCCGACGACCACCGGCACCACCCCGGCGACCCCGCCGAGCTGGCCGAACACCACGAACGCCGCCGCCACCACGGCCGCGGCCACCAGGAACAGCACGGTCTCGACCGACAGCAGCAGGCTGGCCAGCAGCGTGCCCAGGTCGAGCCGCGCCAGCACCCGCTCCCGCGACGCTGCGGCGGTCGAGCCCTCCGGAGCGGCTGCGGAGCCGTCGGCCGCTGCGTTCCGGCCGGCCCGGACCGCGTCGCGCCGCGACAGCAGCGTCTCGCGCAGCGCCTCGGCGTCGCGCAGCGTCAGGAACGCCAGGGAGCCCTCCCGGGCGCTGCCACCCGCGACATCCATCCGCAGCTCGGCGAGCCCGAAGATCCTGGCCACGAACGGCTGCACGATGTCGACACCCTGCAGCCGGTCGACCCGGATCCGTCGCGACTGCCGCGAGACCACCCCGGTGTCGACGCGCAGCTCGTCGGCCTCGATCCGGTACGTCGTCCGCAGCCACGACGCGGCGCCGTAGGCGGCGCCCGCGGCCAGGATCGCGAGCAGCAGCCACGCGAACGGGCCCAGGTCGCCGCGCAGCAGGTCGTCCCAGGTGGAGGCCAGCACGGCGATCAGAAGGATGAAGCCGCGCACCAGGGGGGTCAGCGGCGACAGGCGCCGGTAGGGCCGCCGGTCGGGCCCGTCCTCGGGTGGCGTCACAGACCCGCCGCCTGCGACTCCCCCAGCGACGTCAGCCGGTCCCGGAGGCGGGCCGCCTCGTCGGCGGGCAGCCCCGGGATCCGGGCGCTGGTTCCGGGGCTGGCGGTGTGCAGGTGCACGCTCGCGATCCCGAAGGCCTGCTCCAGCGGCCCCGCCTGTACGTCGACGTACTGCATCCGTCCGTAGGGGACGACGACGAGGGTGCGGAAGAAGGCGCCGTGGCGGATGTAGAGGTCGGCATCCCGCTCGGCGTACCCCCACCAGCGTGCGTTCCGGCCGACCAGCACCCACGCGAGCGGGGCGGCCAGCAGCACGAGCACGACCGCGCCCACCCAGGCGGCCGCGGGGACGGGGAGCAGCAGCGAGAGGACCCCGACGACGGCCAGCAGCACCACGGCGACGCCGACGACGAGCGCGTGACGCAGCCGCGCGAGGGCCGGCGACACCGGCTCCCACCGCTCACCCGGTGGTGCGAAGGGCTCCTTCACACGTACCCCAGCAGCTCGGGCCGTCGTTGCGCCCACTGCAGCGCGGACCGGACGGCGTCGTCGAGGCCCAGCCGTGCGGTCCAGCCGAGGACCCGGCGAGCCTTGTCGAGCAGGACCTTCACACCCGCTGGACCTCGATCCCGCCCGCCGCCGGCTTCATGGCGCCGAGAAGGTCCAGGTAGGTCCTGGCCTCCGGAGCCAGCTCCTGACAGCTCGTCGTCACGGCTTGCCTTCGCGGAGGGTCGTGAGCAAGCACCTGGCGCACGGTGTCAACGAACAGGTCAGGCGTCGTCTGGACGAGGAGACTGTGGTCCTGGCCCACGCCGGGCAGCTGCGAGGTCACGGCAGGCAACCGCAGTGCTTCGTACATTCGCAGCTTCAACGGGTTCATGTACGAGGAGACGTCGTTGACGACGTGGGGGACGACCGCCGCCTGCGCCGTACAGAGCGCCGAGATGCAGTCCCTCTCGTTCAGCGCGCCGAGATAGACCACGTTCGGCCGCCGGAGGAGGTCGTTCAGCTCCGCGAGACTCCGACTCGCGGTTCCGATCAGGACCAGTCGTGCCTCGGGGATCTCGTCGCACACTCGACCCAGGAGCTTCCAGTCCACGCGGTCGTTCATGTTGCCGCTGTACACGAGACTGCGACGCGCACTGGCCGTGACCGGGGGCCTGCTCGACAGCCTCGGAAGCTGGTACCAGTTCGGGATGACGTGACCACCGAGCTCGTCGGCCACGATGCCCGAGGAGGTGAAGAAGTCGCGGTTCGCCTCCGAGTTGAAGACCAGGGCGTCGCAGCTGCGCACCATGACGCTGTACTGCCAGGCCATGTCGCGTCTGCGCTCCGCGCTCGTGGCCCAGGCGAACTGGTTGTCGACGACATCCACCACGGTCCGATAGGGGCGCAGGACGTGCGCGATGTCGGAGAAGCGCTCGATGATGGGATAGAGCACCACCCTGGTGTTCCGTGGGAAGATCCTCTGGCCGACGAGGAACTGCTCGAGGACCCCGTCGGCCCGCTCTGTCCCCGACAGCGGAAGGGTCCGGTACTCGACGCCGTCGGCGTCGACGAACCCGCTGCTCGCCTTGGCCGCGGCCAGATCCAGGATCTCCGCAGCGTCCGTCGTGGCATCGCCCCTGAGCTCCTCGAGCCGACCTCGGTCCCGTTCGTGGAGGAACTCGAGAACGACGACTCTCGAGTCGGGGTTCGCCAGCTTCCACGACCTCGCGACCTGGTCCACTCGCCGTCCGTACAGTCCGGCGTCGTGCTGCTTCCACACCAGCAGGACAGTGTCGGGCGGAGGCGCTCCCGGCGAAGGGTCGCACCGCAGGGGCCCGAGCACCTCGTCGGCGCGTGCGCCACCGCTTGCGTCCACCAGCGCCAGCTCGAACGACGCCGCGGCGCCCTCGATCGTGAAGTCGGCGGGCAGGCGGATCGGCTCGGAGCTGTCGATGGCCTCGATGAGTCGTTCCCCGAAGTTCGAGGTGTCGAAGAGGTAGACCCCGGCGACTCCGTCGAGATCCCGGACGCTGGGGCTGTCGGGCACGAGCACCGGCTTGCCCGCAGCGAGCGCGTCTCCGATCTTCGCGGAGATCTGGTAGCGCGTGATCATGACCTCGTCGACGTCCTGCGGCGGGAAGCCTGTGACCACGCAGTCCATCGTGGCCAACCGGTCGGGGACCGACTCGATCGGCACGAGGCCGCTGACCTCTGCGCCGTTGGCGACCAGGTCGTCGCGAAGGCGACGCGGGGCCACGTCGCCCATGACGTGCAGTCGGATGTCCCGATCGGCCGCCCAGCTCACCGCGCCGATGCTCTTGGCGAGCGTCACCACGTTCTTGTGGGGTCTCACCGTGCCGATGAACCCGACCCGCTTCACCTCGCCCGAGGCCGGCGCCTTGTCTCCTCGAGGCCGCTGGGGCGACGTGACCGGGTCGCGAGCGTGTCGCACCAGGCGCCCGCCGAAGTCGAGCTGCAGCGCGCCGCTCGCCACGGTTCGCGCCGGCACCTGGCCGGCGACCAGTCGGGCATGGCCCAGTCCCGGCAGCCCGTAGATGCGCTTGCGTGACCCCTCCGACATGGAGAAGTGCTCCTCGTTGTCGTCGATGTCCAGCACCAGCCGCGCATCGGCGCTCGCGATCTGGGCGGCCAGCAGAAAGGTCGGCAGCCGCGGCTTGCACATCCACACGGTGTTGAAGGCGATGCTCAGATCCCGGATGGCCTCGTGGTACTGACGCCTGTGATGCCACGGGATCGCCACCACCGCGGTGCCAGTTCCCGTCAGGGGTGGCCACACCCCCGTGCCGAACTCCTCGAAGAGGTAGCAGAAGAGAGCAGTCGGACGCGTCCGGGACGCGATGTCGTACAGGACCTTGGCACGGCCGATGGGATTGTGGCCCCCGTCCCAGCAGGTGACGGCGACAGACCTCTCGTCGCGAGCCAGCTCAGCGGCTCTCTCCAGCTGCTCCAGCGGGTTGGTGGTCAACGAACCGCGCCGCAGACGGGAGACGTGAACCACTTCGAGGTGCTCGCCGACGAGGGCCAGCAGCTCGAGCAGCGCACCCTCGCGGGCACCGTGGAGACGGAATCGGAACCCCGTGTGGTCCGAGGTGCCCAACGACCGGCTGACGTCATCGCGGCGCACTGGCCAGGCCACCAGCTCTGCGGGCTTGCCATCGACCATGAGGACCGGAAGCACGTGGCCGGCAGGTGCGTACATCCACCCTCGGACCTGGTCGAGGCGCACTCTGTCCGTCCTCCCCCAGACACCGGAGGTGGAGCTCTTCAGGCGCCTCGACCGACGGATCGTGCCGCTCACGCCTCCTCGGCGCAGTTCAGTCGACGGCAGGGCCTTGGCCACCTCGCCGGGCGACACGACGGGAGGCGGAAGGTCGCCGGTGGAACCGGTCGAGTGGCCAGGACCCTCCACCGCGGCGGCCCCGGGCGCTTGGGGGGCTCCCTTCCGCCAGCGTGACCTCATCGAGCGCTCCTCGTCGCGGATGCATAGGCTCGGAACCGGCCTTGAGCCTCGGGCAGTCGTCGTGCGAACAATAGTGCGGACCCGTCCGCGTCGCCCCAAGCGCTCTCGTTGGCATCTGGGATGCACTGGGTGAGACGCTGGTCTGCGTGGCTCGGGAGAATCAGCGTTCGCGGGATCTCATCCTGCACATGGGCGCGCACAAGACGGGCTCGAGTGCCCTTCAGGTGGCCTTCGCCCGGAACCGGGAGCAGCTGGCTGCTCGGGGGATCCTCTACCCACGCTGGGAGAACGACGAGGTCGTGCTCGCCGGTGGGGTCGACAGCGGTAACGGTCTGCCCCTTGCGTGGTTCCTCGTCCCCAGCATGGCCCCGCGCGGACGGGACGTCGCCTCGGAGCTCGACCGGGCCCTCGCGACCCTGGACGACGAAGCCGACTCGGTCCTGTACTCCTCGGAGTTCCTCTACCGCTTCGACGATGACCGTTGGGGGCAGCTGGTCGAACGCGTCGCCGCCCATGGTCGCAGCCTCCGTGCCGTCGTCTATGTCCGGGACATCTCCGGGCACGCTCTGTCGATGTATGGCCAGCAGGTCAAGCGGGGCCTCTACACGGGGACGTTCTCCGCCTTCATCGACCCGTCTCGAGGCGACTACTCGCCGGGGTTCGCCAGGCCCATCGAGCGTCTCGTCCATACGGTGGGACGGCACGCTGTCGTGGTCGTCCACTACGACAGCGTGCGAGAGTCGATCTTCCGGCACTGGTGCGGTTGCATACTGGAGGTCGAGCCCAACTCGAGCTGGGACCTCGATCTTGTCGAGGTGAACCGCTCCCTGACGGTCCTCGAGCTGCGCCTCATGCGGTCGCTCAACGGCAGGCTCGCCGGGAAGTCCGAGGCACGCCGCGTGAGTGACGCACTCATCGCATGCACGCCACTGACCGGAGAGGCACCACGCCTCTCCGAGGCGGACTCGAAGGCACTTCACGAGCGCTTCGATGAGGAGGTGCGTCGGGTCAACGAGCTCGGGACCGTCGGCGGCCCGTTGCGAGTGCTCGCTGAGGAGGTCCGCATCTCCAGCGACGACCAGGATGATGTCCCGATGACGGCCGGCGAGCAGTCGCTGGTGGACCTGATCGCCCACCTCGTCAACCCGCTCGCGCCGAGGGACCCTCCTCGTCCCGCGCCGTGAGAGCCGGTATCGAGGAGAGGAGCCGGCCGCTGCTGCGCCGATGCTCGGCTTCCCGATGTCGACGTACGTCGAGGGCCACCTCGAGGAGCGACTGTGCTCTCACGAGGAAGGAGTGTTCGCGGTGCACTCGCTCCGCCGCCGTCCGTCGCTGGTCGTAGGTGCCGAACGTGCCGTCCAGATCTCCGTGCACCAGGTCACGTAGTGTCCGACCGTTCCGGGCCACCTGCACCGACTGACCGAACAGCTTCGCGAGCCCCGCGACGTCATCCGTCACCACCCGCGCTCCGCTGGCGACCGCGTCGAAGAGGCGGTTCGACAGGAAGCCCTCGGCCCTCATGTCGTCCCAGTGGTCATTGAGCACGACACCGGCAGAGGCGTACATGCGGCCAACGTCGCTGTTGGGCACCGACTGCGCCTTGATGAGCCGTGGGGGGATGAAGTCCTCCCAGCCGGAACCGTAGACGGCCAAAGGAAGGCCCTTCTCCACGGAGTGTCTGACCATCCTTCGGTACTGGCGACGGGAGCCTCCCACGAAGAGCAGCCGCTCCCCGGAGTCCGGCCGCCCGCGCTCGGGATGGAAGAGTCCCGGGTCAGTGGCCTGGAGCAGCGGGCGGATGGCGACGTGCCATCGCCGGGACATCTTCTTCGACCATGACTCGCTCGCGGCCAGCACGCGGTCGTACGACAGGAGCTCTCGCCGGGTCAGGAGCTCCGGGTGAGAGATGACCCAGAGCAGGTTGACCGGGCCCGGCACCGGTCGGAACGAGGCGAGGCCGCGCAGGCTGAGGTTCACATCGTCAAGCCGAGCGGAGTGGCGGGTGAACGCCGTCGGGTGGTCGATGACGACCGCCTGACCGAGGTCCCGGAGCGCGACGGCCAGCCGACGGGCGAAGTGCATGTCGCCCCACAGCTCACCGTGGCCTCCCGCGGGAGCGGCGACCTTGAGTGCCCAGCGGAGGCGCGGCACATGTTCGGTGACGTGGACCGGCGCTCTGTTCACTGCGTGGCTCGGCGACGCCTCCCCCAGCACGTCAGGCAGCGAGAACCCCGCGCTGCGCCACAGCTGTTCCTCGTCGCGCGGGACTCGTCCCTTCCATCTGGCCAGCAGGGGGTCGAGCGCCGGTCGGCCCGCGAGGTCGGCCGTGGTCACGGTTCGCGTGTACGTGACGCGCGAGTGCGGTTCGAAGACGAACCGGCCCCTTCGCATCCGCGCCAGCCGCAGGCAGAGATCGACGTCCTCGAGCCCCTCACGGAGGCCGGGGTCGAAGCCGCGGACGGCCGCGAGGTCACGAAGCCGCACTGCCAGGGCGGATCGGCTCAGGCTCGCGAAGGCGACGTCGGTCAGAGCCTCGGCGTCCTCGGCCGGGAAGCCGTGGAGGAAGTTGTAGGGAGGCCTTCGGTCGCGAGGAAAGGCGACGCCGGCGCCATGGACCGTACCCGTCGGGGAGATCAGCAGGGACTGCGCCGCCAGGACGTCAGGCTGGTCGAGCCGGGCCAGGAGAGGGTCGAGCCACCCGTCCCGCACGTCCACCGCCGCATCCAGGAGGACGACCTTCGACCCCAGGGCCTCGGGCAGGGCCCGGTTCACGCTGGCGCAGAAGCCCATTCCGGCGCGCTGATGCACTATGCGGACGTTCGCATACCGCGCTGCGAGTGAGGACAGCACCTGGGACGACAGCTCGTCCGCGGAGTCGTCGACCAGAAGACAGTCGAGCACCCGACCCCGCGGGGCACCGGCTCTCATCACGCTTGCCAGACAGCCAGCCGTACGCCGCCAGCTCCGGCCGCCGCGCACGAGAACCGTCACCACGTCGTTGGAGCGTTCGGCGTCCTCGAGTGCGGCCCAGTCGACTGTCGTTGAGTCCGCCAGGTGACTGGCTGCCCACTCGCGGCGTCTGGCAACGACCCAGTCCACGAGGCCACGAGGCTCGCTTCCGGTCGCCCGGTACCAGCCGTTGGGGGCGAGACCCTCGGCCGCCCCCATCTCGATGTAGTGCCCGAGCGGGCCGTAGGGGTGCAGCGCCGCGGCCGGGTACTGGCGGACGTAGGCAGCGGGCTTGAAGAGCGGATGCGTCGGCACGTCGAAGGCTCGGTGGCGCAGGTAGCTCAGCAGCGGGTCCGCACCTTCTGCCAACGACGGTCGGCGACGCACTGCGAACGCCGGCGAGAACAGCGGATGAGGCCAGGCGCCGCTCCGCGCACCATGGCGCAGGTAGTGGCGGGCAGCCTCGACCGGATCAGGATCGCAACCGCTGGTCTCCGCGTACCAGCCAGCGTCGAAGAACGGGGACGCCGCGAGAACGGCGGGCGCCGCCCAGACGCCGTGGGGCGCGGCAGGAGGGGACAACCGGTCTGCGTCCGAACCGGTCCCCCCGACGCGCCGCCGGGCCCAGAGCGAGAAGCATGGACGCACCGTTGTCTACTCCCGAGAGTCGAACCTTGCTCGTCGCGGCCACCGGAGCCACGACGCGCGTGCATCGCCGCGCCCGCCAGCACGCCGTACCGGAGGCAACTGCCGACAACCGGCCAGTCAAGACCTTACACACGGGATCCCGGCCCGTCCCGGGATCCGGGAAGGTGTCGCGAGGGGCATCGGTGGCGACCGCGCCCTGCGGGCGCGCACGTCCAGACCGCAGACGGGGGCGGCCGGGTCGGGTCAGAGGGCGTCCAGCACGCGGTCGGCGACCGAGCCGTCGTCGAGGGGGAGGAACTCCTCGCGCACCCGCTTGCGGTCGGGGGCCCACGAGTCGTCGTCGAGGCAGGCGAGCACCTCCTCGGTGGTGCGCACGACGGGCCCGGGGGCCACGGCCTCGAGGTCGAGGTAGAGCCCGCGCACCCGGTCGCGGTAGAGCTCGAGGTCGGGCGTGAGCAGGATGACCGGCCGGTCGGTGAGCGAGAAGTCGAACATCGCGGCGGAGTAGTCGGTGACGAGCACGTCCGCGGCCAGGTAGAGGCGCCCCACGTCGGGGTACGCCGTCACGTCGAGGACCCGCTCGCCGTCGCGCACCAGCGGCCGGTGGGCGGTGTTCGCGTGCCCGCGGACCAGCACGGTGACGTCGTCGCGCTCCCGGGTGACCAGCTCGTGGTCGAGGTGGAGCACCTTCTCCCACGACCCGCCGCGCCGCGCGTGGTCACGCCAGGTGGGCGCGTACAGCACGACCGTCCGGTCCTCGGGGAGGGCGAGCTCCGCGCGGACCCGCTCGCGCATCCGTTCGGACGTGGGGCTCACGAGCACGTCGTTGGCCGGCCTGCCGGCCTCGAGCACCGAGCCCTCGTAGCCGAACGCGCGGCGGTAGACCTCGGTGCTGAACGCGTTCGGGGACACCAGGTGGTCCCAGGTCCGCGCCTCGTCCAGCAGCAGCCGGACGTAGTGCTCGGTGGAGATCAGCGGCGCCGCGATGTCCGCACCGATGCGCTTGAGCGGCGTCCCGTGCCAGGTCTGGACGTAGACCTGTCCCGGACCCTTCCGGAACGCGGCGGGGAAGGTGCCGTTGTTGACCAGCAGGCGCGCCGAGCCCAGGGCGTCGTACCACTCGGGCGACCCCCGTACGACGGACCGCGTGCCCTCGACGCGTGGCACGGAGGCGTCCTCGACGCTCCACACGAGGTCCAGGTCCCTCCCCCGCCGCAGGAGCGCGTCGCACAGGGCGCGCGGCGAGTCGCCCGTGCCCGTCCCGGAGAAGGACTCGAACAGCGCCAGGTCGGCCGGGCCGCGTCGGCGGGCAGCCCGGTAGCGGTCGCGGCGCAGCCGGGTCTGCTCGAGGTCGCTGGTGACGACCCGGTCCGGGAGGCGGTTCCGGCGCACCAGCACGCGCCCGTCCTCGCCCGTCTCGAGGCCCCACCCGGGAGCCAGCTGTCGGCGGTCGGCGCCCAGCAGCGCGCCGCCCGCCTGCACCCGGACGGGCTCGCCGTCCCGCACCGCGACGAGCGCATACGCGTTCGCGGGCAGCTCGCCGTAGAGGTAGGCAGGCAGGGGACGCAAGGGGAGCCGGACGGAGAACCGGGCTCCCGACGGCGAGAGGGGCTGCCCCGGCGTCCGCGCCCGGGGACCGCTCAGGGCGAGGGTCGCACCGTCCGCGTGCCGGCCGCGGCCGGTGACCAGCAGCCGACCGCCCTCCATCGTGACGTCGTCCACCAGCAGGCACGGCCGGTCCCGGGCCACGGCGAGGGCACCGGTCGAGGTCACCGTCAACGCCCTCGACCCGTTGCTCACCGATCGCGGCTCGAACGACCCCACCACCGAGACCGGCGTCCACGTCGACGTCGCGGTGCGGATCCGAAGTACTCCGGTGCTCGACGTCGCCGCCAGCGCCTCGGCCGGTACGCGCACCGTCTGGGTGTCGGCGTCCCCGGACATGGCGGCCTCGGCGACGACGGGCCACCCCTGCCCGCCGATGTTCACCTCGGCGACGCCGGCCAGCCCCGGTGAGCGGACGTCCAGCTCGAGCACGTCACCGCGGAAGTCGGCCCGGGTCACGACGACGTACTGGCGCCGCACCTCGAGGAGCAGCCCGCGCCGCTCCGACCAGGCTGCCGAGACCAGCGCGCCGTCGACGACCACCGGGCGCCCCAGCGCCGCGCCGACCCGGCCGGGACGGCTCCTCAGCGGCGACTCGCCCGCGAGGTCGCCGGCCGCGGCCACGACCCGGACCTCCCAGGTGGTGGGCGCCACGGGTCTGCTCGCGGCCACGACCGGGCCCAGGTCGACCGTCGCCGCGACCGACGACCTCGCGTGGTCCTCGAAGAACCGGCGGGCGGCGAGGTTCGCCGCGGGATCCGGTGCCGGCCGGGTGGCGACCTCGACGGGCGAGGTCGCCGCGGGACCGACCAGCCGCAGCCGGGTCTCGACCTCCTGCCGCGACGGGTCGACGAAGCGGAGGGCGGCCACGCACCGCAGCCGCATCGGGCCGTCCGGCGAGAGGTGCAGGGACTCCAGACGGGGACGCAGGTCGAGGTCGACGTCGCGGATCCTCAGCAGCGCGTCGGGGACGTCCGCGCCCTCCTCGCGCAGCCCGGGGAGGTCGGCCTGGAGCCCTGCGGCGCCACTGACCACCGCGAAGTTGCACCCCGGGAAGCCGTCGTCGCACAGGAACCTCCGCAGCGCGTCGCGGTGGCCGTGCCGGCCCAGCCAGAAGGCGACGCGCATCCGCAGCTCGACGTCGGCCTCGACGCCCGGCGGCGCCTGCGCGGAGATCGAGACGATGTTCTCGCGCAGCACGTCCCAGTACTCGTCCGCCGCGTCGACCGCCACCCGCAGGTACATGAAGAAGTCCTGGCGCAGCAGCTTGACGTACCAGCGCCGCAGCACCACCGCGGAGGCCCGCTCGTGCAGGAGCTCGGCCAGCTCACGCTGGGCCGTCGACCGGTCGAGCAGGTCCGCCATCTCCGCCTTGCGCTGGGTGATCGACGACCTGTCCTCGCGCCGGCGCCACTCGTAGACGACGTCGGGGATCACGTCGAACGCGCGCGCCTCCAGGTAGGCCCGGGTGATCGGGACCTGGTCCTCGTAGCGGATCTCCTCGGGGAACCGGAACCGCACGTCGCGCAGGAAGTCGCGCCGGAAGACCTTCGTGCACGCCACCACGTTGACGAGGATGTCCGGGACGTCGTCGAGGGTGACGCCCAGCCGGCGGCGGGCGTGGCACGACCTCGCCCACTGGGTCATCGTCTGCCTGCCACCCTCCCGGCGGGCCAGGGCGCCGACCACGAAGTCGGACCCGGACCGCCGCAAGGTGGCGACCATGCGCTGGTAGGCGGTGGGGGGGACCTGGTCGTCGGAGTCGGCGAACGCGACCAGGTCGCCCGTGCACGCGTCCAGGCCCGCGTTCCGGGCCGCCCCGAGCCCCCGGTTGCGCTGGCGGAGGTACCGGATGCGGGGGTCGCGCGCGGCGTACTCCTTGGCGATGGCCGCACTGCCGTCGGTCGACCCGTCGTCGACCACGACGACCTCGAGCCTCCGGTAGGTCTGGTCCACGAGGGAGTCCAGGCAGGACGCGAGGTAGTCCTCGACCTGGTAGACCGGCACCACCACCGAGAGCAGGGGGGTGTCCGGCAACGGCGGCCGGGCACTCTCCCCGGCGTCGTGCGGACCGTGTCGCGCCGCCGCCCACCGCCGTCGGGCGGTACGCAGCCAACCGGCCGTTGCCGACCCCGAGACCGGTTCCGTGCCGCGACGCATGCGGGGCGACCACTCCTCTCGTCGGTGCTCGCGGGGCCCGCGAGCCCGGCGGAGCCCGCGACCGACCCCTACCGTTCTACCAGCCTTCTTGTCCCATTTGGTAAAGACGCTCCGTCAACTGCTTTACCCTCGTGACCATGAAACGCACCCGCGCGGCCATGCTGGTCGCCGTCACCGCACTCCTGGTGGCCACCGGGTGCGAGACGACCGGGAGCTCGGAGGCCGCGACCGGGACCACCGCGTCGCTGTCGCTGTCGCAGAACCGGCCCATCATGCACGAGCACTTCTCCGCGTCCGGCACCGTGTCCACGCGCTTTCGGCGGCCGGTGACCCTGCGGGTGCGTCACGGTGCCGCCTGGACGGTGCTCCAGCGGAGCACGACCGGCCCCGCCGGCCGCTACCGGTTCACGGGGCTGTCGGCGACCGTCCCGCACACCTACTCGGTGAGCGTCCCCGCCGTCCGCCACGCCGGTCGTGTCTACCGGGCCGTCACGACGGGGACCAAGCAGGCCCGGCCCGTCCACCAGGAGGCGGCGCTGAGCGTGCTGCCCGCCATCGCGCAGCGCGGGACCGCGCCCGCGTCCAACGGCGCCGCCCGCAACGTGGTCGTGGCCCGGTTCACCCCGGCTCGCCCCGGTCGCGGCGTGGTCTTCTACCGGCAGCTCGCCGACGGCTCCTGGACCACGGCGGGCACCGCCCACCAGGGCGGCGACGGACGCGCCTACCTCACGGGCGCCGCGTCGAGCGGGTCGTGGGGGCCGTTCAAGGCCAGGACCGTGGGCCGGGCCGGTGCCGCGACGCGGTACTCGGCCGTGGCGAGCGACACCTGGGTCCCCGCGTTCGGTGACCAGTTCACCGGCACCTCCCTCGACCCCGCCAAGTGGTCCTACCGCGTCGGTGCGGCCTCCTCGCGGCAGCACTCGAAGAACGACCGGCGGGCCGTCGACGTGGGTGGCGGCACGCTGAACCTGCACGTGCGCAAGGACCCCTCCGCCCTCGCCACCAAGTACCTCAACGCCCAGATCTCCACCGAGGGGACGTTCGACTTCACCTACGGGATGGCCTCGGCCCGCATCCGGTTCCCGCGCGGCCGCGGCCAGCACGGCTCGTTCTGGCTGCAGTCCCCGGCCTACGGCCACTACCCGGGCGACCCCGGCCGCAGCGGTGCCGAGATCGACGCGGTGGAGTTCTTCGGCAAGGACTACCCCGGCGGGGGCCTCGCGAACTTCCTCTACTACACCGACGCCAAGGGCAACAACGTCAAGCTCGGTGACGTGCGGCCGTCCGCGAGCAGCCTGGTCCCCTCCTCGGACTCGTGGTGGAACAGCTACCACGTCTTCTCGGTGCGGTGGACGCCGCAGGGCTACACCTTCTACGTCGACGGCCGGGTGCTGGCCACCTCGACGCGCGCGGTGTCCGACCGCAGCGAGTACCTCATCCTCAGCCTGCTCACCTCCGACTGGGAGCTGGGTCACCTGGACCGCTCGACGCTCCCCACGACGATGAAGGTCGACTGGGCGAAGGTGTGGCAGCCGGCATCGTGACCTCGGGCTCCCTGCCGGCCGGCCTGCTCGAGGGCCTCGACGACGTCCTCGTCGTCCGGGGGCCCTGGGTCGGGCGGGACGAGGCCGCCGCCCTGGTCGGCGCCGCGACCCGGCAGCTGTCGCTGCGCGAGGACCCGCCGCCGGACGGGTCGCCGGCCGACCCCGGCCCGGACGCGGTGCTGCTCGTCGTCAGGGACCGCGCGGAGCTGCGCCAGGTCGTGGCCGCCTGCCGGGACCTTCCGGCCAGCACCCGGGTCGGCTGCGTGCTCCTCGACGGTGACCGGCCACCCCTGACGTCCGGCCGTCCCGCGTGGCCACGGGTGGTCTCGCTCACGGCGGCCTCCACGCCGCTGTGCTTCACGCTGGCCGAGCTCGCCGCGCCGCTCCCCGCCGGCCGCTTCGTGGCCGACCTCGCCCGCCGTACCGGCTCCGCGCACCTGATGGCGCCCGGCTGGCCCGTGGTGGCCACCGAGCAGTCGGCGCCGGCCCTGTGGGCGCCGGGCGACGCGGGCGGGCTGGTCGGCCCGCCCTCCCGGCTCGCCGACGTCAGCGGCGACTACCCGCCGGACCTCGTCGTCATCGACGCCGACGCCGCGGCGGCACCGACCGCCCGGAGGCGGTCGCCGCGGGCGCAGGTGGAGCACCACGTGCTCGGCACGCTCGCCGACGAGCTCAGGCTGGCCTCGGCCATGACGTGGGCGGAGTACGACGCGCTCGGACCGGAGGCCGCGGACCGACGGCTGGCCGCCGACGGCGGCCTCGGCCTGGGCGGGCTGGACGTGCAGGTGCTCAACCCCGCGGGGTTCGTCCGCGCGGCGGCGGCGCCCGCGGCCGCCCTGACCCCCCTGGTCGGGGAGCCGTCCTGGCTGTGCCGCGTGGAGACCCCCGACGGCCCGGTCACGCTGGACACCCGCCGGGGGCCCGGCGAGGGCGACGTCACCCGGCTGCGCCCGCTGCGCGCCGTCCAGGTCCCCTGGCGGGGCGCGACCGGTCCCCGCGACTACTGCCGGACCGTGGCCGCGCTGGCCATGGCGGGCGTGCCCCTCGAGGCGGACCCGGTCCCCTCCTGGGCCCGCGCGCTGCTGCACCCCGCGCTGGTCGAGACCCTGGAGGGCCCGGTCGCGACCGACCCGATGGCCCGTGAGCTGAGGAGCATCCGGCAGCGACGAGCGGCGCTGACCCACCACGGGGCGGTCGCCTGGCGGGCCGGGGCCGCCGCCCGGACCGGGCTCCAGCACCCGCGCCGGCCGCTGGTCAGCGTCCTGCTGCCGACGCGCCGCCCCGAGATGCTCGGGTTCGCGCTGCGCCAGGTGGCCCGGCAGCGAGGCGTCGACCTCGAGCTGGTGCTGGCTGCCCACGGGCACGAGCCCGACCCCGGGCCGCTGGCCGAGCTGGCGGCCACCTCGACGCTGCCGCTCACCACGCTCAGCGTGCCCGCGGCGCGCTCGTTCGGGGCGCTCCTCAACGACGCCGCGGACCACGCGCACGGCGAGGTGCTGCTCAAGGTCGACGACGACGACTGGTACGGCCCCGACTTCGTCGCCGACCTGCTGCTGGCCCGCGCCTACAGCGGTGCCGACGTCGTCGGCTGCCCGCCCGAGTTCGTCTACGTCGAGCCGCTGGCCGTGACGGTCCGGCGCAAGGAGGCCACCGAGCGCCACCGTCCGGTCGTGGCCGGCGGGACGATGATGGTCTCCCGGCACGCGTTCCACGCCGTGGGCGGCTTCCGGCGGATGCGGCGGTACGTCGACGCGGGCCTGCTGCGCGCCGTCACCGACGCCGGCGGCTCGGTCTACGCGACGCACGGGCACGGCTACGTGCTGCGTCGGGGCGCCCAGGGCCACACCTGGGACCCGGGCCTGGGATACTTCGTCAGCCGGCGCCGCACCTCGGCACAGTGGCGCGGCTTCCACCCCAGCCCCCTCCTCGAGGCGGACGCCCTCGACGTCCCGCCCGTGGCCCGACCGGCCTCAGGAGCCCGCCCGTGACCCTCGAGCACCCGACCGGCGGCCAGCCCGGAGGACAGCCTCGCGTGCGGGGCAACGACTGGCCCTCGCTGGGCCCGCCACCGCTCGGCGGCTGGCGCCCCACCCTCAGCGTGACCGTGGTGGTCCCGGCCCACCAGGCCGCGGCCACCCTCCCGCTGACGCTCGCGTCGCTGGCGGTGCAGACCTATCCCGAGGACCTCCTCGAGGTCGTGGTCGTCGACGACGCGAGCAGCCCCCCGGTCTCGCTGCCGGAGCTGCGGCCGGCGCGCACCCGGCTCGTGCCCACCACCGGCTCGTGGGGGCGCGGGCACGCGTGTCACGTCGGGGCGCTCGCGGCCGAGGGCGAGGTGCTGCACTGGCTGGACGCCGACATGGTGCTGCACCGCGACCAGGTGGAGGCGCAGCTGCGCTGGCACCACGTCCTCGACCACGCCGTGGTGCTGGGCACCAAGACCTTCGTCGACGCGGCCGACGGACTGCCCGACCCGGCCGAGGTGGCCCGGCTGGTCGCCGAGGGGCGGCCCGCCGACCTGTTCCCCGGGCGCTGGACCGCCCCGCACGAGTGGGTCGAGGACTACCTCGCGAGCACCGAGCAGCTCACCCGCAACCCGACCAAGAGCTACCTCGTGCACACGGGCGCGTGCGCGTCCGTCGGCCGGGCCCTCTACCTCCGCGCCGGAGGGCTGGACGACGAGCTGAAGCTGGGCGAGGACGTCGAGCTCGGCTACCGGCTCGCCCAGCGCGGCGCCGTGTTCGTCCCCGACCGCGACGCCTGCTCCTGGCACCTCGGCAGGTCCACGCTGATGCAGCGCCAGGAGACGGTGAACCGCTACAACCGGCCCTTCGTCACCGACCGGATGCCGGACCTGCGGCACTGGCGGGCCAAGCGGCGCTCCTACACCGTGCCCTGGGTCCAGGCCGTGGTCGAGGCCGACGGGCACCCCTTCGCCGAGGCCCGCGCGTCCGTCGAGGGCGCGCTGACCGGCAGCGTCGCGGACGTCGAGGTCCTCGTGGTCGGGCCCTGGTCGCGCCTGACGGGAGAGCGGCGCTCACCGCTCACGGACCCCGACGGCGACCTGCGCCTGCTGCGAGCCGAGTTCCGGGGCGAGCCCCGGGTCCGGTTCGTCGAGGACGTACCGGACACCGCCTTCCCCGCCACCTTCCGACTGCGCCTGCCCACCGGCTGGGCCCCGGGGCCCGACTCCCTGCGCCGGCTCGCGCTCGAGATGACCCGCCGCGACCTCGGCCTGGTCTCGCTGCTGCTCCCGGACGGGTGCGTGGCCAGGCTGGAGCGCACCTCCGCGGTCAACCGGGCACTCACCCTGCTCCGCGTGCCCGAGCGCCCCGCCCGGGGCCCCACCACCGGCGGCACGGGGCCGGAGTCCGTCGACGACCTCGTCGACCAGGTCTCCGGATCCTGGTGGTTCGAGGGTGCCGAGGAGGGCTTCGTCCGGCCGGCCGCCCCGCAGGCCCCGCCGGCAGGCGAGCAGGCCGGTGGCACCGCGCCCGCGGCACCGGCGCGCCCGAGACCCGGTCGCCCGGGCCGGGGCGCCGCTCGCCGAGCGGACCTGCAGGAGGAGCCGACCGGCCCACCGGGCGCCGCGGAGGTCGCCGGACCGGCCACGCGCGAGCCGCCGCGCCGGCGCCGCGGCTGGCGGCGCGGGCGCGACGGGGCCTGAGCCGGATGCGCCCGCCCACCGACGGCGCCGACGACCTGGTGCTCGACCTGGGGCCGCACCACCCGTCCATGCACGGCGCCCTGCGCCTGCGCCTGCGCCTGGAGGGCGAGCGCATCGTCGAGGCCGAGCCGCTGGTCGGCTACCTCCACCGGGGCGCCGAGAAGCTCTTCGAGGTCCGGGACTACCGGCAGATCCTGGTGCTCGCGAACCGGCACGACTGGCTCTCCGCGTT
This sequence comes from Nocardioidaceae bacterium, assembly GCA_025927955.1. Classification (GTDB taxonomy): domain Bacteria; phylum Actinomycetota; class Actinomycetes; order Propionibacteriales; family Nocardioidaceae; genus Nocardioides_B. The sequence continues at coordinate 15,788 of JAICKK010000010.1, read as the reverse complement.
CTCCTCCGAGCTGGGCGTGGTCCTCGCCGTGGAACGGATGCTGGGCATGGAGGTGCCCGCCCGCGCCACCTGGACGCGCACGCTGCTCGCCGAGCTCAACCGGGTCCTCAACCACCTGATGTTCCTCGGCGGCCACCCGGCCGAGCTGGGCTCGGCGACGACGGCCGCGGTGGTCCGGGACGCCCTCTCGGCGCGCGAGCGGGTGCAGGCGGTGATGGAGGAGGCGTCCGGAGGGCGGGTGCACTACATGTTCAACCGGGTGGGCGGCCTGCGAGACGACCTTCCTCACGGCTGGCTCGGGCGCGTCTCGGCCGCGGTCACCGAGGTGCGCGGACGGCTCGACACGCTGGGCGCCGGGCTCCTCGGCGACGAGGTGTTCTGCTCACGCACCCGCGGCGTCGGGGTGCTCCCGGCCGCGCTCGTCGACGCGTACGGCGTGAGCGGACCCGTGGCGCGCGCGTCCGGGGTCGACCTCGACCTGCGCCGCGACGAGCCCTACCTGGCCTACGGCGAGCTGCTCGGCGGGGGGCTGCTGCGCGTGCCGACGCGCCGCGAGGGCGACTGCCTGGCCCGCTTCGAGGTGCTGCTCGAGCAGGCCGTGGTCGCCCTCGACCTCGCCGACGCCTGCGTCGAGCGGCTCGGCGCGCTGCCGCCCGGGCCGGTGAACGTCCGGCTCCCCAAGATCGTGCGGCCGCCGGAGGGCTCGACGTACGCGTGGACGGAGAACCCGCTCGGGATCAACGGCTACTACCTGGTCTCCCGGGGGGAGAGGACGCCGTGGCGGCTGAAGCTGCGCAGCGCCTCGTTCAACAACGTCGCGGTGCTCACCGACCTGCTCCCCGGATGCCGGGTCGCCGACCTCGTCGCGGTGCTGGGGTCCATGTTCTACGTGGTCGGCGACATCGACCGCTGACCACGGCCGGTCAGCCGCGCCCGGCCCTCCCAGCCAGCCGGCGCAGTCGCCGGCGCAGGCCACCGAGGCGTCGGCGGGCCCGGACCGGGAGGGTCCTCTCCAGCCGCGTGCGGGCCGCCTCGCTCTCCTCGAGGCGGCGACGGGTCCTCGCCAGGGCGTTCCGCGACCTGTCGATCTCCCGGTTCATGGCCCGCGCATGTGCAGCCAGGTCGCCGAGGCGCTCGTTGACCTGCGCCTGGAAGCCGACCGCGCGGATCGCGTCCGCGGACCACGACGGAGCCAGCCTCAGGCCCTCCCGGCTCCACCGCTCGCCGAACCTCTCGAAGTCCGGCGCGTACAGCTCCTCGATCCGCTCGGCCACCCCGTCGGCCAGCACGTCGGCGGTCAGCGCGAGCGGAGTCTCGTTGGCGCGCGGCATGTACAGCTCCGGCGTGTCCAGGCCCAGCCCGGCGAGGTGGGCGTGCAGGTCCGCGACGAGCCGCGGCATCGCGGAGATGTCGTAGATGCCGGAGTAGGCGAGCCCGTCGGGGCGCACGGAACGGACCTGGTTCCAGAAGTGGGAGTCCTTGCGCAGCTCGCGGTTGGTGGTCCACGGGTGGGCCTCGACGAACCTACGGAAGTCCTCGACGACATCCTCGGGCTTCGTCGGGACGCGCGGGAACCAGCGCCGGTCGGCGTACCTGTGCACGAAGGCGGGGTGCCGGGTGAGGAGCTTGGACTGCCAGGCCGACCAGAGCCGGCTCCACGGGTCGCGAACCATGGCGAAGATGAACCAGCCGTTGTCGACCGAGACCTGCCCGACCTCCTCGGGGGACATGTGGCTGAGCCGGCGAACACGCTGCCAGGAAGCGCGCGAGTCGTGCACGGTCATCAGCCTGGTGAGGTGGTGGCCGTTCACGGCGAAGAAGGTCTCGGGGTCCTCACCGGCGAGGTCCGCGAGCATCCACCGCAGGCTGGTGCACGCGACCTTGGTCACCGAGATGTAGACGACCTTGTGCTCGGGGAGGGCGAACGAGTTGGCCGGCGGGAGGCCGCCGTCGACGACGAGCCCGTGCGGGCGGGGGGCCGCGCGGGCTCCCGGGAACGTTCCGGAGGTCGTCACCGGGCCGGCCGCCCGAGGCCGGCCGCGCGCCTGGAGACGCCACGCAGGGGGGCGGTCAGCCGCCACGACCGGCTGCTCTCGATCTCGGCGAGGCGCTGGCGGAGCGCGACGAGGTCGCGCTCGCGGCTCCTCAGCTGCTCGTTGCGGCGCTCGAGCTGGCGGGAGCGCTTCGCCAGCTGCCGCTCGCGCTTCTCGAGCTTGCGCTCGCGACTGTCCACCTTCGCCCGCAGCTGCGCGACGGTCGGCGCCGGGTGGACGTCGGGAGTCCGGCGACCGGAGAACACCGAGATCCACCGGTGAGGCATCGGCGACTCCACGAGCCGGTGGTGGCGGAAGAGCCCGACCGTGTCGAGGAAGTACCTCTCCAGCGCCGCCGGAGTGAACACGAACGTCTGGTCCTGCTCGCGCAGGCTGACCCCCACCAGCGGCTGGTCGTCGTCCACCTTCTGCCCGTCCGGCAGGGTCGCGCGGAACTTCTCGTCCGCCAGTCCCGGGTACTCCAGCACCAGGTGCGAGCAGCTGAGGTGGCCGGCCCGGTCCAGGAACCCGAAGGGGTTACGGACGTGGTGGGCCACGTTGAGGGCCACCACCACGTCGTAGGTCCGGGGACGGTCGAGGAGGTCGTCGAGGGCCAGCCGGCGCAGGTCGACGTCGAGGCCGAGCGTCTCGGCGGTGAGCCGAGCCTGCGCGAGCCGGCGGGGGCGCGGCTCGATGCCGGTCACGCGGGCCCCCATCCGCGCGGCGCTCAGCGCCACCTCGCCCTCGGCGCAGCCGATGTCGAGCAGGCTGCGGCCGGCCAGCGGCATCCTCAGCGCCCGGCTGATCGTCGCCGACACCGCGCCGATGCGATGGTCGGCCTGGTAGGAGCGCTGCTGCCCCGACAGCGCCGGCGCGTCCGGCAGCACGTGCCCGTGGCGGCACCGCTCCTCGGCGTCGCCGCCGGCGAGCCTGGGCAGCTCCCAGCGGGAGACCTGCTGGAGACCACCGTGCACGTCGGCGTGCGAGCAGAAGTACTGCGCCGGGACGCCCGCCTCGTCGAGCATGAGCGCGAGGTGCTCGTAGACCTGGGCGAGGTCAGGGATGGAGAGCGCCGGCAGCCAGTCCTCGTGGTAGTACAGCCGGTCGTCGAACTCCTCGTGCCCGGGCTCCGCATGCGTGCGCTGCTCGGCGCGGCGCAGCAGCACCGACCGGGGCGCGCTCACCACGACCACCTCGGCCGCGGCGTCGAGCAGGTCCTTGAGCAGGGTGTCGCCGGCAAGGCTCGCCTGGGCGCGCGACGCTCGGCGGAACGTGTGCAGCAGGTTGTAGTGGACGACGTCCCGGGGACCGCTGGGGATGGTCGTCGTCTCGTCCTCGAGGAAGGAGAACCCGAAGTGCACGAGGGGGCTCGCGGACTCCAGGTGCGCCAGCGCGGTGGAGATGTACGTCGACTTCCCGCCGCACGTCGGCCCGATGATCAGACGCATGGGCAGACAGTACCGCCCCCGCAGGCTCCCGGGCGGCTGGCGGGCGGCCGACGGACGCCGCGCCGTGGCACGGGCTCCGAGGGGCTGCCGCTCAGTAGCCGAACCGGCTGAGGTCCTCGCTGTAGCACGCGCGGAGCCTGGCCTCGAGCGTGGCGCTCACGCGGACCTCGCTGCTCGCGCTGCCGCTGGCGACCTGCCGGTCCATCACCCGCGGCACCTCCTCGACCAGGCCGAGGTCCCACCGGGCGTTCAGGTCGCGGACCACGCCCTCGAGCCCGTCCTCGAGGCGGTAGACCCGGCAGCCCGGCACGTAGAACTCCGACTGCGGACGCAGGTGGTTGTCGAAGACGAAGGGGTTCTCGGCATAGCGCAGGAACGCCCGCTCCGCCCACTCGTCGACATGCTCGGGATCCCCGGTGACCGCGCTCTGGTTGCGCATGGCGTACTCCGAGCGGAACCGCGCGAGCGGCTCCCGGACGGTCATGAAGATGCCGTCGAAGCGGTCCATCTCGAAGATCGTCTCGAGCATGCTGCGGTGCATGTGCTGGGGGGAGCACCGGCGCAGCCGGTTCATCGTGTCGGGCCCCTCCTTGGGGTCGCGGTAGAGCACCTTCCAGCCGCTCTGCCCGAAGACCCGCTCGATCGCCGAGCCGCCGGCCTTCGGGACGTGGACGAACAGGACGCTGCGTCCCTCGTGCCGCAGAACCGGCATGCCGCTGCCCCTCTCGCATCCTCGAGCGCCCCTCGAGCCACCCGACACGTCGCTGGACCCTACCGCCGCGGGCCGCCGGTCGGCGGCTCGCGGGTCGGTACGGTGAGCACATGTCCCCGACCGCCGGCCCCCGGGCCAGACCCATGGCCAGCCCGAAGGTGAGCGTCGTGGTCGCGACCTACAACTCCCCTCCGGGGCTCGACGGCCTGGTGGCGTCCCTCGACGACCAGAGCCTGCCCACCGACGAGTACGAGACGGTGTTCGTCGACGACGGGTCCAGCGACGACACGTTCGAGCGCCTGCAGCGCCTGGCCGCCACCCGGCCCACCATGCGCGTGGACCGGATCCCGAGCTCCGGGTGGCCCGGCCGCCCGCGCAACGTGGGCACCGCGATGGCCAGCGGCGAGTACGTCTTCTACGCCGACCACGACGACTACCTCTTCCCCGAGGCGCTCGAGCGGATGTACCGCTTCGCGGCGCACCACCACCTCGACGTCGTACACCCCAAGGAGGTCGTGAAGGGCTGGAACCGGCCCGGCTGGACCGCCTTCCGCCACCACCTGCCGCGCGTGGACCGCCTCGACCAGAACGTGCTGCAGTGCATCACCCCGCACAAGCTCTACCGGCGCTCGTTCCTCCTCGAGAACGACATCCGCTTCCCCGAGGGGCGGGTGCGGCTGGAGGACTTCGCCATCAACGGCCTGGCCTGGTCGAGCACCGACGCCATCGGCGTCCTGGCCGACTACCCCTGCTACCAGTGGATCATCCACGAGGACAACAGCCACAAGGCGTCCTACGACTACGACGTCTACTGGACGTCGTTCCGCGCCTCGCTGCGCCCCCTGCTGGCGATGCCGGACGGCGCCAAGAAGGACCAGCTGCTCGTGCGCTGGTACCGCAGCCGGGTGCTCGAACGGGTCGCGGCCCTGGACGGCTACGACCCCGAGCACGCCACCCGGCTGCTCGCCACCTTCACCGAGCTGCTGGAGCACTTCCCGCCGCACCTCGACGCGCTGCTCACGCCGGCGGACCGCGCCCGGTCCACGCTGCTGCGGACCGGTGACCGCGACCTCCTCCTGGCCCTCGCCGACCTCGACCACGGCCACCACCTCGACATCGGCGCGACGCGCACGTCGTGGCAGGAAGGCAGCCTCCGCATCGAGGTCGAGGCCGTCGTCGTCGACCGTGACGGCGCGCCCCTGCCCCTGGACCGGGTCGACGGGCGCGTCGTACGACGGGTGCCGGACCGGCTGCGGGCCGCGACCCACCCGGCGACCTGGGACCTGACCGACGACCTCCCCCGCGCGGTCGGCGAGGTCGTGGTCCGCTCCCGGGAGACGGCTGTCGACTGGCTGCTGCCCACCGACACCGAGGTCCGGGTCGGCGGGACGGACGGGTCGCTGCGGCTGGAGGTCTCGCTGGCCACCGACCTGGACCCGGGGTCGGCCGCCTGCGGGGGGCCGCTGGCCGAGGAGACCTACGACGTGTTCGCCCGGCTCAGCGGCCTGGGCTACACGCCGACCAGACGGGTTCCCGGTGGGGCCGCCCACCGCTCCGCCGCTCTCGTGGAGGGCCGGCCCGTGGTCGTCTTCGACACCCACGGCGGCAACCTCGCGCTGGACCTGTCCGGCCGGGTCCGCAGCCTCGCGGCGCTCGCGGGCGTCACGGACGGCTGCCTGCACCGAGGGCCCAGCGGGGTGCGGCTCGACCTGCCGGCGGTGCACGTCGCCGGCGACAGCACGCTGCCCGCCGTGCTCGCGATCGGACCCGACGAGCAGCCGGCCCGCCTCGTCGGGCGCCAGGGGCGTGCCTGGGTGGAGTCCCGCGGCCGGCTTTCCGGGGCCGGGCCGCTCCGGCTGACCCTCCAGGGCCGGCGCGGCCGCCCGCTGACGACCGTCGGCCCGGAGACCCGGGGTGCGGCCGGGCGGGCGGCCGCGGCGCGGACGGCGCTCACCCGGACCCGCGCCGGGGCGGTCGGCCTGGCCGGGGTCCTGCGACGCCGGCTGCGCCGCTGACCCGCCCCGCCGGCGCGGTATCCTGCCGTGCCGGGCGCCCGCACCGACCCGTGCCGGGCTCCGACCGACGACGAGGAGTGCGAGACGCCGTGTGGGCTGCAGAGACCGTGGGCCGGGCCCGCAAGAGGCTGGCCGTCCGCAGCCGCGCCCGCACCGCGTGGGAGGAGCTGGTCACCGACCGCTACGCCGTGTGGCGCTCCGCGCCGCTGTGGGAGCGGACGGTCCTGTACGAGTCGTTCGGGGGCAGGGGGGTCCTCGACAGCCCCGAGGCGCTCTTCCGCTACCTGCTGACCCAGCCCGACATGGCCGACCTCGAGCACGTGTGGGCGCTCTCGGACCCCACCGCCTACCCGGAGGTCACCACCGAGTTCGCCGAGCACCCCCGGGTGCGCTTCGTGGCCACCGGGTCGATGGGCTACTTCAAGGCACTGGCGACGGCGAAGTACCTCGTGAACAACGCCACCTGGCAGCCACGGTTCGCCAAGCGCGACGGGCAGGTCTACGTCAACACCTGGCACGGCGTCCCCGTCAAGCACATGGGCGTCGACATGCCCGACGGCGGGCTGGAGTCGCGCAACGTCACCCGCAACTTCCTGCAGGCCGACTACCTGCTCTCCGCGAACCCCTACATGACCGACACGATGTACCGCAGCGCCTACCGGCTGCAGGGCGTCTTCGCGGGCGCGGTCATCGAGGAGGGCGCCCCCCGCGTCGACCGGCTGGTGCAGGCGCTCGCCGATCCCGAGGCCACCCGGCGCCGGCTGCGTGAGCACGGAGTGGACGTCGGCGACCGGCGGGTCGTGCTGTACGCCCCCACCTGGCGTGGCGAGTCGTTCGGCACCCCCTGGGTCAACGCCGCGCAGCTGCTGGCGACCGTGCGCGAGCTCGAGGCGTCCGTGGACGGCGAGGAGGTCGCGGTCCTGCTCAAGGTGCACCAGGTGATCTACGACGTGGTCCGCGAGCGCACCGGCGACTCCGGTCATCGAGGCTTCCTGGTGCCCAACAGCCTGCCCACCAGCGACGTGCTGGCCACCACCGACGTGCTGGTCACCGACTACTCCAGCATCTTCTGCGACTTCGGCCCCACCGGCAGGCCGGTCGTGCACTACGTCCCCGACCTCGAGGAGTACTCCTCGACGCGAGGGCTCTACGTCCACCACGAGGAGCTGCCCGGTCCGGTGTGCTCGACGACCCCCGACCTGCTCAAGCTGGTCGACTCCGCGCTGGCCGGCGACTTCGGCTTCGGGTCGGGCGCCTGCGCGGACGACGGTGACGCCGGGCTCCACCCGGCCTTCGTGTCCCCGCAGGACGGCGGCGTCTGCGAGCGGGTCGTCGACGTCGTCATGCGCGGCCGGCCGGAGGCCGACTACCGCGTGCTGCGCGACTTCGGGACCGAGAAGGAGAAGCTGCTGGTCTACCTCGGCAGCATGAAGTCCCAGGGCATCACCACCTCCGCGCTCAACCTGCTGCGCCACCTCGACTACGACCGGTTCGACGTCACCGCGTTCTACCCGTTCAGCCGTGGCCGGGACCGTTGGCGCAACATGCAGCTCGTCGACCCGCGGGTGCGGGTCGTGCCTCGCATCCCCGTCTTCGCCGCCACCCGCCGCCGCCGCCGGGTCGAGACCAAGAACCTGATGGTGAACGGCCTCCCCGACGTGTTCCCGCCCGAGCACATCGACTACTGGTCGACCGAGTGGCAGCGCATGTTCGGGCAGACGCGCTTCGACCACCTCGTCGACTTCAGCGGCTACGGCTGCTACGCGCCCTTCCTGTACTCCGTCGTGGACGCGCACCACAAGTCGATCTGGCTGCACAACGACATGGACGCCGACATGAGGAGGGAGACCGTGGGCCGTCACCTCGAGGACCGGCTGGGCGCCGTGTTCTCGACGTACGACAAGTTCGACAGCCTCGTGTCGGTCTCCCGCGAGCTCAACCGGGTCAACAAGCTCAAGCTGGCCGCCTATGCCCGGCCAGAGCAGTTCACCTACGCGCTCAACACCATGGACACCGACCGGGTGCTGCGGATGGCCGGGCTCCTGGGGGCGGACGACCCGGCCGAGCGCGCGGGTGCGAGCGGTGCGCCGTCCCGGATCACCGTGCCGACCGACAACATCGCGGCTGCGATGTCCGCGCTGCTCGAGCACTACACCGCCCGCGACCTGATCCGGGAGGCCCGCAGCCGTGCCCGGCTCAACCGGGTCCAGACGTCGGCGGACACGATCACCTTCGTCTCCGTGGGGCGCCTGTCCCCGGAGAAGAACCACGCCCGGCTCATCAAGGCGTTCGCCAAGGTGCACGAGAAGCGGCCGAGCACCCGGCTGGTCATCCTCGGCGGCGGGGACCTCGAGCCGCACCTGCAGGGCCTCGTGCTCAGCCTGGGGCTCTCCGACGCGGTGACGCTCGCCGGCCAGGTCGACAACCCGTACGCCATCATGCGCGAGGCGGACTGCTTCGTGCTCTCCAGCGACTACGAGGGCCAGCCGATGGTCATCCTGGAGGCGCGCACGCTCGGCCTGCCGATCGTCACCACCTCCTTCTCGTCGGTGCGCGACTCGGTGCCCGAGGACGCGGGCGTGGTCGTGCCCCTCTCGGTGGAGGGGGTGGCCGGCGGGATGCGGCGCTTCCTGGCCGGGAAGGTGCCGGCCAGCCGGCTCGACGCCGAGGAGTACAACCGCCGGGCGATGGAGCAGTTCTACGCCGCCATCGGAGCACGCAGCTGACCAGCGGCCCCGCGCCGGCCCGCCGGCTCCTTCCCGCCCGCGTCGACCCGCTGGGGCCCGTCGCGGCCCTGGTCTCGTTCGTGGTCTACGTCCTGCACGGGTTCGACTCCTACCTCTCCCGCGACCTGTCGGTCTACACGTACGCGGGGCAGCAGGTGCTCGACGGCGTGCCGCCGTACGTCGGCATCCTCAACCGGGCCGGTCCCCTGGCGCACCTGCTGCCCGCCGTCGGCATCGCCGGCGCCCGGGCCCTCGGACGCCCCGACCTGCTCGGCGCCCGGGTGTTCTACCTGCTCATCGCCGTCGCCTGCGTGTGGGTGATGTACCTGGCCGGGCGCGACCTGCTCGGCACCCGGACCGCCGGGCTGGTGGCGGCCGCCACCCTGCTGAGCTTCCACGGCTTCGTGGAGTACGCCGCCGACGGCCCGCGGGAGAAGACGCCGATGGTGCTCTTCGTGGTCTGCACGGTGTGGGCGCTGACCCGGCGGCGGTGGCTCGCGGCCGGCCTCTCGCTCGGCCTGGCCACCCTCGTGCTCCAGCTCGGCTTCATCGTGGGCGCACCGGCAGTGCTCGTCTGCGCGCTGGCCGACCCGCGAGGGCGGCGGCTCCGCGCGCTCGGGCTGGTCGTGCTCGGCGGCGCGCTGCCCGTGGCGGCGGCGCTCGCGTACTTCGCGGTGGTCGGCGCCCTCTCGCAGGCCCTCGAGGCGTTCGTGGTCATCAACGTGCAGTACACCTCCGCGGACCCGATGACCGCGCACCTGCGAGCCGACTGGGCGCTGCTGCGGGAGGGCTACGGCGCGACCTTGTGGGTGCTCGTCGCCGGTCTCGTCGCGCTGCTGGTGCTGTCCGTGCGGGCGTCGCGGCCCGTCGTACGCGCGCACGAGCCGGAGGCCGTCACCGTCGCCGCCCTCGGCGTCGCCGCGGTCGTGGGGATCGCGTGGACCCTGCACGACTTCGACTCCTGGCCCGACGTGTTCACGCTGCTCCCGCTGTCCGCGCTCGGTGTCGCCGCCACGTGGCGGTGGGCGTCCCGTCGCCTCCGCGTGGGGCCGGCGGTCGCCCTGGCTGTGGCGTGGGTCCTCGTGGCGGCCGGCCTGGGGCTCACGTTCTCGGTGACGCAGCGCAGCGACACGCTGCTGCTGCAGCGCAGGTCGGTGGCGGCCAAGCTCTCCGTGCTGCCTCCCGGCGCCACCATGATGACGGTCAACGCACCCCAGCCGCTGGTGCTGTCGGGGAGGACGAGCCCAACCCGCTACCTGATGTTCGCCAGCGGCCTCGACGAGTACGTCGACGCCACGTGGCCGGGTGGGCTGCAGGGCTTCGGCCGGTGGATCGTGCGCCGGGCGCCGAGCCTCGTGGCCGTGGGCGAGCCGAGGCGGCAATGGCTGTCCGAGGCGCTGCGCGCGGACTACCGCCGGGTCGGCTCGGCGCCCGGGTGGGTGTGGTACGCCGACCGTGACCTCGGCCACCGCACCCTCCAGCTGCTGCGCGCCGCCCGGACCCCGCACCTGGCGGGTCCGGCATGAGCACCGTCCGCAGCCGGCGCACCCGGGACGCCACCGCGCTGGCCGCCGGCTCGGCGCTCAGCGGCCTGCTCGCCTACGTGTTCTTCGCCGCGACCACCCGGGCCCTCGGCGCCGAGGCCGCCGGGCCGGTCTCGGTGCTGTGGAGCTACTGGACGTTCGCCGGTGCGGCGTTCACCTTCCCCGTGCAGCACTGGATCGCGCGGACGGTGACCGCGGACGGCGAGGGCGCCGTCCGGTCCGCGGCCAGGGGCCTGGCGGTCGTGACAGGGTCCGCGGCCGCGGTGCTGACCGCGCTGGCCTGGGCGGTCCGCGAGCCGCTGTTCGGCCGCGGCGACCCGTGGTTCCCGCTGATGGTGGGGCTGGTGACCCTCGGCTCGGCCCTGGTCGGCGTCGTCCGCGGCGGGCTGGCCGCCCGCGGCCGGCTGGTCGCGCTCGGCACCTCCCTGGTGGCGGAGAACGCGCTGCGCTGCCTGGCGGTCGGCGGCCTGCTCCTGTCCGGGGTCCGGGCCCCCGCCGCCTTCGGCCTGTGCCTGGTCGCCGGCCACCTCGTGGTGGTGCTGTGGCCCTCCTCGATGCGCTACGCCCGGGTGCGCGGCTCGGCCGCGACGTCCGGGCCGATGGCGTTCCTGGCCGGGGCCGGCGCCGCGCAGCTGGTGGCGCAGACCGTCCTCACCGGCGGGCCGGTCGTGCTCGCGCTGGTCGGCGGCGGGCAGGGACAGGTGACCACGCTCTTCGCGGCGCTCGCGCTGTTCCGCGCGCCGTACATGCTCGCCCTGGGCCTGGTGTCGGCCCTGACCGCACGGGTCGCGGCGCTCGTCGCCACCGGGCAGGAGCGCAGGGTCGGCTCGCTGCGCGGGGTGCTGCTGCCGGCCATCGCCACGGCCTCCGCCCTCGCTGCCGCCGCCGGCGCCTGGCCCGGGCCGGAGCTGCTGCGGGTGGTGTTCGGCCCGGACGTGGTGCTGGCTCGCGACCAGGGCGCGCTCGCGGCGTCGAGCTGCACCCTGGCCATCGGCAACCTGGTGCTGGTGGTGCTCGCCCTCGCCTACGACCGGGCCGGGAGCGCGGCCCGCTCCTGGCTGGCCGCGCTGGCCGCCGCCGCGGTGGCCTACCCGGCGCTCCTGGGTGTCTCCGCCCCGGTGCGGGTGACCGCGTGCCTGCTCGTGGCCGAGGTCGTGGCGTTCCTCACCCTGGGCCTCGCGGGTCGGCGGCACCCTTCGTCGCCGCGAGGAACACCGAGGACCCGAACGGCAGGTCCCGGCGGCGCAGCACCCGCCGGTCGAGGCCCGTCAGCGCGGTGAGGACCCGGTCGGTCCGCCCCGGCACCGGGGTCAGGCCGGGCCGGGCGGGGCGGCCGGCCCGCTGCCGGAGCCGGCGGGCCATCCGCTCGGCGACGAACAGCGGGAACACCGCACCGAAGGCGTACGTCGACCGCTCGACGCGCAGCCCGGCGGACGCGACCAGCCCGACCAGCTCCGGGCGGGTGTAGCGCCGGTAGTGCCCCGCGCGGACGTCGTGGTCGGACCAGGCCCACGCGTAGGCGGGCACGGACAGCAGCAGCCGCCCGCCCGGCACCAGGACCCTGGCCAGCTCGGCCACCGCGCGTCGGTCGTCGTCGCAGTGCTCCACCACGTCGAAGGCGGCGACCACGTCGAACACCTCGTCGGCGAAGGGCAGCCGGGTGGCCGAGGCGCACACCCCCTCGCCGGGCACCAGACCGCCCGGCAGGATGTCGAGCATGACCCGGCGGTGGCCGCCGCGCCGCATCCACCCGACGCTGGGCCCGTCGGCGCTGCCCACGTCGAGGGTCAGCGCCGGGGTGCCGAGGTAGGGCCCGAGCACCTCCTCGAGCAGCCTCGCGCGGGCGCCGTACCACCAGTAGTCCGGCTCGCGCAGCGAGGAGGACCCGGGCTGCTGCCGCGCCCCCGCGCCCGGACCGCTCACACGCGTGCGGCCGAGCCGACCGACTCCACGAAGGTGGCCACCACCCGGTCGGTCTCCGCCGGCGTCAGCTCGTTGTAGAACGGCAGCCGCAGCAGGCGTCCGCTGACGTCGTCGGAGACCGGGCAGTCCGTGGGGCGCGCGGCGAACCTCCGCCCGGCGTCGGAGCTGTGCAGGGGCACGTAGTGGAAGGTCGGCTGGACGCCGGCCGCCCTCATCGACTCCAGCACGCTGTTGCGCTGCTCTCGGTCGCGCAGCAGCACGTAGAACATGTGGTAGGCCGACTCGCGGTCCGGCGGCAGCACCGGCAGCGCGAAGCCGAGCTCGTCGGCGTGCGGCGCCAGGGCGGCCTCGTAGCGCTCGTGCACCGCCCGGCGCTTGCCCTGCACGGTGCTCCGCTGCTCGAGCTGGGCCAGCAGGTAGGCGGCGAGGACGTCGGCGATCCCGAACGACGAGCCGGTGTCCTTCCAGGAGTACTTGTCGACCTGGCCCAGCAGGAACGCCCGGCGGTTCGTGCCCTTGTCGTAGAGCACCCGGGCGCGGTCGACGTCGGCCTCGTCGTTGAGCACGATCGCGCCGCCCTCGCCGCAGACGAAGTTCTTGGTCTCGTGGAAGCTCTGCGCCGAGAACCGCCCCAGGCTGCCGAGCGGCTCGCCGCGCCAGGACCCGAACAGCCCGTGCGCGTTGTCCTCGACCACCGTGACGTCGGGCCGGTCCGCGAGCACCCGTCGTACGCCCGCAACGTCACAGGCCACACCGGCGTAGTGCACCACCACGACCGCCCGCACGCTGTCGTCGAGCAGCGTGGCCAGGTGCTCGGGGTCGAGGCCCAAGGTGACCGGCTCGATGTCGCAGAAGACCAGCCGGGCCCCCTGGCGGGCGAACGCCAGGGCGGTGCTGGTGAACGTGAAGGACGGCACGATGACGGTGTCACCCGGCTCGAGGTCGAGCAGCATCGCCGACAGCTCCAGCGCGGCGGTGCACGACGTGGTCAGCAGCACCTCCGGGGCCCCGACCGCCTCGGCCAGCACCGCGCAGGCACGGGCGGTGAACGCCCCGCCCGAGGCGGGATGGCCGCCGGTGATCGCCTCCTGGACGTACTCCATCTCGCGGCCCACCGTCGCCGTCTTGTTGAACGGGATCCGCGGCAGGTCCGGATGGGTGTCGGGCTCAGGCATGGGTGCCTCCTCGGGTCGCGGGGGACGGCCACGGCAGGTCGCGGCCCAGCATGCGGGCCAGGGCCTCGTCGCTGTCGCGGAAGTACTCCCGCAGGACGTGCAGCAGGTCGTCGGGCAGGTCCGGGCGCGGCTGCCTGCTCTGGTTGACGGGTCGGTCACGGTCGGGGGGACGGTACGACGCGTCGAGACCCAGGTCGGCGTAGAGACCGCCGACGGCCCCGTCGTCGTCGAGCAGGTCGTGGAGGAGCACCACGTGCGTGGTCGCCGGGAACGCGGCGAGCCACGGCTCGAGCGCGTCGGCGTAGCGACCGCGCTCGAGGTAGGCGAACGGCGAGACCGACGTGCTCGCCGGGTCCCAGGGCGTCGGCGCGGCCAGCGTCTCGCGCAGCGCGGTCTCCAGGGGCCTGGTCTCGAGCCCGTGGTCGGTGCTGAACCGCCAGTTCGAGACCGCCCGCTCCACCGGGTCCCGCAGCAGCGCCACGATCTCGGCCTCGCCGAGGACCCGCGCCGCACGCGCCGCGGCCGCCGGGTGGTCCAGGTAGCTCGTGCTCTTCTCGCCGAGCAGCGCCTCGGAGGTGGCGTGCGCGAAGAAGGCCTCGTGGTACCACCGCAGGCCCCGTGTCACGACGTCGTCGGAGAGGAACACCTTGGGCTCGGGGCGGGACGGGCGGGCCATCGCGACCTCGGGGTGCGCGTCGAGCAGGGAGTGCAGGTACGTCGTGCCGCAGCGCTGGGCGCCCACGACGAGCAGGTGCCGGGTCACCGGTCGCTCACCGGTCGCTCACCGGTCGCTGCCTCGGGCCACCCGCTCCACGACGTGGTAGCTCTCCGTGGCGCTCACCGCGTTGAGGGTGCGCACGACGTACTCGCCCAGCATCGACAGCAGCGCGATGATGACGCCGTTGAAGACCGAGAGCAGCACCGCGATCGTCGTCCACCCGGCCACCGGGGTGTCGACGAAGAACGACCTGACCAGGTAGAAGGCGCCGAGCAGGAAGCTGACCAGCGCGATGGCGAAGCCGGCGAGCGCCGCGGCCCGCAGCGGGAACAGCGAGTAGGAGAAGAGGATCGCGAAGACCAGCCGCAGGATGCGGGTCAGCCCGTAGTTGCTCTTGCCGACCGGGCGCGGCTCGTGCCGCACGAGGACGTCGGTGCGGGCGCGGGAGTACATCAGCGCCTGCCCGGTGACGTAGGGGTGGGCGGTGCGCGACTCGCAGATGCGGTCCACCACGTCGCGGCGCAGGATGCGGAAGTTGGACACGGTGAGGTCCGGCGGCTGCCCGAAGATCCTGCGGTTGAGGACGCTGATCATCTTGGTCCCCAGCCGCCGGTAGCCGGCCGCCTGCTTGCGCTCGAACCGGCCGAACACCACGTCCCAGCCGTTCATCGCCTCGTCGATGAGCACCAGGGCCTGGTCGGGCGGGTTCTGCAGGTCGTCGTCCATGGTGATGACGTAGTCGCCTGCTGCCTCGCGCATGCCGGCCAGGTTCGCGTGGTGCTGGCCGTAGTTCTGCAGCAGGTTGAGCGCGACGACGTGGGGGTGCGCGCGGGCCTTGGCGGAGATCACCTCCCAGCTCCGGTCGCGGCTGCCGTCGTTGACCAGGATCAGCTCGAAGGACAGGCCTGCGGTCTCGAACACCTCGACGATGCGGTCGATGGTGCGGCCGACGACCTGGGCGCTGTTGAAGACCGGCACGACCACGGAGTAGGTGAACGAGGTCCGGTCCGCCGGCGCACGGACCGCGTCGAGGGGTACGGGCTGCTCCTGCGCGCCGACGCTCCACGCGCTGGCTTCGCTCACCTGACACCCTCCGGTTCGCCTGGGGACGGACCGGACCCACCCTAATCGACGCCCGCGGCGCCGCCCGGCCTCGGCCCCCACCGCTGGTCGAGGTGCGAGCCGTCAGGCGAGCCTCGAAACCACCGGCAGGTCCGGCGCCGAAGGCCACCCGGTCTCGACCCCGCCACCGCTGGTTGAGGTGCGAGCCGCTAGGCGAGCCTCGAAACCACGGGCAGGTCCGGCGCCCAACGCCACCCGGTCTCGACCCCCACCGCTGGTTGAGGTGCGAGCCGCTAGGCGAGCCTCGAAACCACGGGCAGGTCCGGCGCCCAATGCCACCCGGTCTCGACCCCGCCACCGCTGGTTGAGGTGCGAGCCGCTAGGCGAGCCTCGAAACCACGGGCAGGTCCGGCGCCCAACGCCACCCGGTCT
>JAICKK010000073.1 GCA_025927955.1 Nocardioidaceae bacterium | reverse complement strand
CTGGTTGAGGTGGCGAGGCGCTAGCCGAGCCCTCGAAACCACGATCAGGTTCGCGCCCAAGGTCACCATGGTTTCGAGGCCCTCGCCCCGGGGGCTCGGGCACCTCAACCCACGCTGGTTGAGGTGGCGAGGCGCTAGCCGAGGCCTCGAAACCATGGTCGGGTCCGCGCCCAAGGTGACCAGGGTTTCGAGGCCCTCGCCCCTGGGGGCTCGGGCACCTCAACCAGCGTCCGGGGACGGGTCTTCGACCAGCGGCGGCTCGGACACCTCGACCAGCGGTGGCACGGGGTCCTCGACCAGCGGCGGGGTCGCGCACGTCCTCGAGGCCGCTGCGGCAGAGGAGATTTTACGCATCGGCGCCTTGAGGGGCGGTGGACGAGGGGTACGGTGAGCCTCCGACCGCCCGCAGGGGCGACGGCACCATGGGGGCTGGGCATGCGCGTCAACAGCAGGCGTCGGTTCGGCGCGGCGATCGCTGCAGGTGCCTGCGCGGTGGCTCTGGGGGGCTGCGGCTCGTCCGGCACGCACACCGGCAGCGGGAAGCACAGCCCGTCGACGGCCGGCAGCAGCGCGTCGCCGAGTCCCACGAGCGGCTCGGGCAGCCAGGCGGAGGAGGGCAAGCCGGCCAAGCAGGTCCTCGCCGACAGCAAGTCGGCGCTGTTCAACGCCAAGGCGGTGCACATCACCGGGGGCATGAGCTCGACGGCCGGCGCCGGTGTGAACCTCGACATGCAGTTCCAGGGACAGGACGCCGAAGGGACGCTCACGCTCGGCGGCATCAAGGTCGGCATCGTCAAGACCCAGGGCAAGCTGTTCATCAAGGCCCCGGGCTCCTTCTGGTCGAAGACCGCCGGCTCCAAGGCGTCGGCGCTCAACGGGAAGTGGATCAAGGTCGACGCCAAGAGTGCGCCCGGGCTCGGCAGCTTCAGCCTGCAGGGCATCGCCGCGTCGCTGAACGCGAGCGGCACACCGCTGAACCCCAAGACCACCACGGGCACCGTCGACGGGCAGCCGGCCATCATCGTCACCCAGAAGGACGGCTCCAAGCTGTACGTCGCGGACAGCACCACACCGGTGCCGCTGAAGATCGTCAGCAGCAGTGGCGGGAAGAAGGGCACCGTCCGCTTCACCGGTTACGGCAGCACGCGGACGATCCGGCCGCCCGCCAAGGCATTGACCCCGCAGCAGGCCCTCAAGGGCGGCGTCAGCAAGACCTGACCCGCGTCAGGAGTGGTCACGCAGCCAGTCCGCGGCCCGCCGGGCGGAGGCGCGGGCGAGCCAGGCGTCCTGGACGACCTCCGCCAGCTCCGCCCGCGACAGCCGGCCGATCTCGCTGGAGCGCAGCAGCACCGACAGGTGCCCGTCGAAGTGCGCGGTCGTGAAGAACGGCGAGCCTTCGTCTCGCACGAGCGCGTCCTTGTCGGCCTCGGAGGCCACCCAGAAGACGATCACGTCGCGGTAGCGCTCCCCCGTCTCGGGGTCGACCGCGTCGGGTCGCGGGTTGCGGAAGAAGATGAAGGACCTGCCGCCCACCTGGTAGACGGGGTTGTCGCCGGTGCCCGGGTACACCGTGACGTGCGGCATGGCCAGCGCCAGCTCGTGCACGTCCTCCACCCGGGCCGCGCGTGAGGTCCTCGGCATGGCAGCAGCGTAGGCAGGCCTCGTCGGACCCGTCACTGCCTCGACCTCAGCCGAGCCGCCCTCCTGGTGAGGTGGTCGCGCTCGGCGGTGCTGGTGGTACGACGGGCAGCCCGCAGGTACAGCGCGGCCGCCGTGTCGACGTCGCCGGCCCGCTCGAGCAGGTGCGCGCGCACGGCGTCGAGGCGGTGGTGACCGTCCAGCGAGCCCTCGAGCGCGTCGGCCGCGCGCAGCCCGGCGCGCGGCCCAACGACCTCGCCAACGACCACCGCGCGGCTCAAAGCGGCGAGGGGGTTCGAGGTGAGGGCGACCAGGTCGTCGTACCAGGCGAGGATCTGCGGCCAGTCCGTCTCGGCCGCGGTCGGCGCGTCGTCGTGGAGGGCGGCGATCGCGGCCTGGACCTGGTACTCACCGGGACGGCCCCGCGCGAGCGCGGCGGTCAGGATCCGCACGGCCTCGGCGATCTCGCCCTGGTCCCACAGGCTGCGGTCCTGCTCGTCGAGGGGCACGATCGCCCGCTGCTCGTCCCAGCGGGCCCGGCGCCGGGCGTGGTGCAGCAGCATCAACGCGAGCATCCCGGCCACCTCCGGCTCGTCGGACTCGCGCGCGAGCAGCCGGGCCAGCCGGATCGCCTCGGCCGCGAGGTCGCCGCGCCCGCCGTACCCCTCGTTGAAGACCAGGTAGAGGACGCGGAGCACCACGGCGATGTCGCCGGGCGTGGTGAGCGGCCGGCCGGCGATGGTCCGCTTGGCGCGCGAGATCCGCTGCGCCATCGTCGCCTCGGGGACCAGGAACGCCTCGGCGATCTCCCTGGTGGTCAGTCCGCCCACCGCACGCAGCGTGAGCGCCACCGCCGACGCGGGGCTCAGCGCGGGATGGCAGCACAGGAACATCAGCAGGAGCGTGTCGTCGGCCTGCTCGGTGGGGCCCGGAGCGGGCTCGGCGAGGGTCGCCTCCTCCCGCCGGTGCCGGGCGGACTCGGACCGCAGGGCGTCGATGAGCTTGCGCTGGGCCACCGTGACCAGCCACGCCCGCGGGTCGTCGGGAACGGTGGCCGGCCACACCCGGTGCGCCTCGACCAGCGCCTCCTGCACGGCGTCCTCGGCCGACGCGAAGTCCCCTCCGCGCCGGACGAGGACACCGAGGACCCGGGGTGCCAGCTCGCGCAGCAGGTCCTCGTTCACTCGACCGGGGGCGCGTCGTCCATCACCGGCCGCACCTCGATCCACTCGTGGATCGGCTCACCGTCCTTGCCCGGAGCCGACGACGCGTGCGCCGCGATCTCGTGCGCGCGGTCCTTGGAGTCGACGTCGACGAGGAACCAGCCGGCGACCAGCTCCTTGGTCTCCGGGAACGGGCCGTCGGTGACGACCGGTGCAGCTCCGGGCCCGCCGAAGCGGACGTAGGCGCCCTCGGTGCTGAGCCCCCGGGCGTCGACGAGCTCGCCGCTCTCGGTGAGCATGCGGACGACCTCGTGCTGGAAGGCGATGTGCGCGGTGATCTCGTCGGCGGTCCACTCGCTCATCGGCACACAGCTCGGCAGCGGCTCGGGGCCACCGCTGTAGTGCTTGAGCAGCAGGTACTTGGGCATCTCGTGCTCCTCGATTCCGGGGCGGCCTGGGCGCCGCCCTCACCCCTGGGACAGAGCCGACCACCGGTTCTCGACATGCCTCACGACGAGGTGCCGAAGCCGCCGTCGAGGTAGGCCCGGGCGAGGGTGGCGACCAGGTCCGCTACCGCGTCCTCGTTCGGCGCGAACGGCCCGGGGACGAAGTGGGGGCTGGCCAGGCCGCGCTGCACCGACTCGCACGCGGCCCAGTCCTGGCGGTTCGTCACGTCCCAGAAGTCGACGGCACCTCGGGCCTCGGGCACCACCCCGTCGGCATCCGCGGCCACCAGCCAGGAGCACTCGACCCAGGTGCGTCCCGGGCTCAGCGGCACCAGCCGGTGCGCCATCACGTAGTCGGGGTGCGCGGACACCAGCAGGTTGGGCAGCACGTGGAGGTACTCCACGCGGGTCGGGTCCACGCCCGGCAGCGGGTTGGCCGCCTGCTCGCCGGTCATCGACATCGTCGCCATGCCCTCGCGCAGCGTCATCGAGCCGCCCACCCAGGCCCCCGGCAGGTGGTAGTTGTCGCCGGAGTCCGGCGGGCTGACCTGGCACAGCTCCGGGTGGATCAACGGGCAGTGGTAGCACTCGTGGTAGTTCTCCGCGAGCACCTTCCAGTTCGCGGCCACCTCGTAGGTGTGCCGGTCGGCCAGCACCAGCCTCTCGCAGGCGTACGGCGCCAGGATGCCGGCAAGGTCCCCGAGGTGTGCGTCGAACGAAGGGACCTCGTCGTCGCCGACCGGACGCAGGGCGTGCCCGAACACCCAGCCGGCCCAGACCCGCACCGGCAGCTCGACGAGACCGTGCGCGTCCGCGTCGAACCGCGGGTCGTCGCGGAACCCCTTGGCGCCGACGAGCGCACCACCGAGGTCGTAGGTCCACGCGTGGTAGGGGCAGATGATGCTGCGGCGCTGAGAGGTGTCGCCCTCGGCGAGCAGCTCGTGCCCGCGATGCCGGCACGTGTTGGCGAACATGCGCACGCCGGAGGGGTCCCTGACCAGCAGGCCGCCCACGTCGCCGACCGCCACCGCCCGCTGGCTCACCGGCCTGGCCTCCTCGGCCGTCGCCTCGGGGAACAGGTCGACCAACCGGCCCAGGCAGGTCCAGCCACCGGCGAACAGGTGGCGCCGCTCCCACGCCAGCACGTCCGCCGACGTGTACGCGAGTGCGGGCAGCATCCGCTCGGGCCCCTGCTCGGTCCGGCCGACCGCGCCCAGGGTGGCGCGGATCGTCTCCATCGGGTCGGTCTGCGTCTGGCTCATCGGGCCGCCTTCCTGCGTCGAGGTCCTATGCTGCGCGGCATGGGGCTCCACCGGTGACGCGCCGCGACCGCCACACCGTCGAGGTGCGGCGCGAGGAGATCCTGACCGCGATGACCGAGCTGCTCGACCGCGTCGGGCTGGCGGCGGTCCGGGTCTCCGACGTGGCGGCGGCGCT
Source organism: Nocardioidaceae bacterium (assembly GCA_025927955.1). Taxonomy (GTDB): domain Bacteria; phylum Actinomycetota; class Actinomycetes; order Propionibacteriales; family Nocardioidaceae; genus Nocardioides_B. Next base: position 12,533 of record JAICKK010000073.1, on the reverse strand, counting down.
GGGCGTGAGCCCTTCGCTCGTCTTCTACCACTTCGGCACCAAGGACGCCCTCGTCGCCGACGCCTTCGCGCATGCGGTGAACCGGGACCTGCAGCGGCTCGACGTGGCGAGCGCGCAGGGCGCCGACCCGATGGACCGGCTGCGCCGGGTGCTCCGCCTCTACGGACCCACCGGGCACGCCACCGGCTGGCGGCTGTGGATCGACGCGTGGGCGCTGGCCCAGCGCGAGCCGGTGATCCGCCGCGTGCTGCGCCATATGAACCAGCGGTGGTGCGTGGTGCTGCGCGAGGTGGTCGAGGACGGCGTCGACGACGGCAGCTTCACCTGCCCGGACCCGGCGGCCAGCGTGGCCCGGGTCTCGGCCCTGCTCGACGGCCTGTCGGTGGCCACCCTGGTCTACCGCTCGGTGACCCGCTCGCAGCTGCGCCAGTGGGTCGCCGGTGCGGTGGCCGCGGAGCTCGGCCTCGCGGCCGGGTCGCTGATGTGAGGCCACGTCACACCAGCCAGTGCGCCTGGTAGGCGGGGTCGGTCAGGCCCGGCCTGTCCAGCCGGAACGGCGTGAGGTCGCAGGACGTGCGGTCGCCGACCGCGACGTCGGCGAGCAGCCGGCCGAGCGTCGGGGCGAACTTGAACCCGTGGGCGGCGCCCAGCCCCACGACGACCGGCTCGTGACCGGGCACCGGCCCGAGGACGAGGTCACGGTCGGGGGTCAGGGTGTACTGGCAGCGCAGGGAGCGGACGGGAGCTCCGCTGCCGGGCAGCATCCGGGCGAGATGCCCGGCGAGCACCGCCTCCATCGCCGCGTCACGGTCGGCGGTGCGCCGGTCCGGGTCCACGACGGGCCCGCCGCAGTCCTGCGCCGCCTTCACCGTCGCCTCGCCGTAGCAGGGGAAGCCGTAGAAGGACGGGTCGTCCATCCAGATCCACAGCGGCAGCCGGTCGGGCGCGAAGTCGGCCGGCCGCTCGGGCCGGAAGTAGGTCACCTGCTCCAGGGTCACCTCGAGCGGCAGGCTGACCCCCAGACCGCGCAGCAGGTCGTTGGCCCAGGCGTCGGCGCAGACGACGAGGCGCTCGCAGCGCAGCGCACCGGCGGAGGTGGTGACCTCCACGCCTCCCGCGTCGAGCTCCTGTACGGCGAGCACGGGGCTGAGCTCGCGCAGGTCGGCACCGTGTCTGCGCGCCTGCTCCTGCATGACGCGGGTGCCGCGGCCGGCCGGGACGATCCCGGCGTCCGCCTGGAAGAGGGCCAGCGTGCCCTCGGGCAGCGAGAACTGCGGCCAGCGCTGCGCCACGCCGGCGCGGTCCAGGACCTCGTAGCGGATCCCGACCTCGTCGAGGGACGTCGTGTAGTCCAGCGGGCTGATCGCCGCCCCGGGCGGGAAGAGGTCCAGACCGCCGACCACCGTGACCAGCTCCGTGCCGGCGTCGCGCTCGAGCCGCGCCCAGTCGACGTACGCCTGCTGCGTGAGCCGGACGTAGCCGGGGGTGTGGTAGCTGTGGCGCAGGATCCGGCTGGTGTCGTGGCTCGCGCCGTGGGAGTGGCCGAGCTCGAAGCGCTCGAGACCCACGACGCGGTGGCCGCGCCGGGCGAGCTCCATGCACGTGGCGCTGCCCAGCGCGCCCAGGCCGGCGACGACGTAGTCGACGCGCTCGCTCACGACCGCTCCTCGAGCAGGGGCAGCAGCCAGCGGCGGATGTCGAGGCTGTCGTCCTCCATCGGTGCGAACCAGCCGTGCCGGTAGCTGCGCGAGGACATGCCCCGCTGCACCGACTCGCAGACCGCCCAGTCCTGGCGGTTCACCAGGTCCCACAGCTCCGTGGCATCTGCCGGGTCGAAGCCCGCACCGGCGGCCTCGCCGGCGTCGAAGAGCAGCGAGCACACCACTCGCGTCCGGCCGACGGCCTGCGGCAGGAGGACGAAGGCGGCCACGTGGTCGGCCGACGCCGAGACCATGAGGTTCGGGAACACCAGGTCGCCCTTGTGCCGGGTCCGCTCCTCGCCGGTCAGCCCCGGCAGCGCCGCTCGCGAGGTCGTCCCCGTGGTGGTGAAGGTCCACGCGCCCTCCCGGTGCGGGATCCCGTCCTCCCAGGCCAGGCCGCCGCCACCGCCGGCGAAGGCGGGCACCAGCCGGCACAGCTCGGGATGCACCGGGCCGCAGTGGTAGCACTCGTTGTAGTTCTCCAGCAGGACCTTGTAGTTGGCCTCGACGTCGTAGGTCATCGTCGCACCGGTGACCAGGTCCGCCAGCCCGTAGTGGGCGAGCGTGGCAGACGCCCGCCGGACCGCGTCGCCAAGCGGCGAGGCGACCGAGGGGCTCAGGTGGACGAACACGAACCCCTGCCAGGCCTGCACGCCGACCGGATCCAGCCGGAACTCGTCCGGGTCGGCGCCGCCCAGGTCGGTGTGCGGGGCGCGCAGCAGCCGCCCGTCGAGGCCGTAGGTCCACGAGTGGTAGGGGCAGCGAAGGGCCGACGCCGGACACGCGGCCGGCTGCACCGCCGGTGGCCCCTCGACGGGACGCAGCTGGGAGCCCCGGTGCCGGCACACGTTGTAGGCGCCGTGCAGGCGCGTGTCCTCGTCGCTGGTCAGCAGCACCGACTCCCCCACCACGTCGACCACGACCACCTTCGACGCCGCATCCAGACCGAGGTCCGACGTGCGGCCGACGCAGAACCACTGCCCGAACAGAGCCCGCTCACGTTCCGCGAGCCAGGTCTGCGGGTCGACGTACATCTCACGAGGGAGCGCCGCCTCCAGCGCATCACCTGCCACGACGCCTCCCTGGCCTGTTACTGATCCGTGAGTCAGTAACAGGCATTGTCGCACGGCCTGAGGCGTCGGCGCCAGGCACTCGCGAGCGCCCTGCCGGGCCGCCCGTGGGGGGAAATTCGGCTGTCCGGGAGCCCCTCACCGGAGTAGCCTGGGCGGACGCTGCACGACACGTGACGGAGGCGGCACGATGCAGTCGAGAAGGGGACCGGGCAGACGGCTCTTCGGGGACGGCGTGCGTCCGTCCGCGGTCGTGGCAGCCCTGCTGGTGATCGTCGGGGTCCTGTTCCTCGTCCTGCTCCTGCTCTCACCGTCCCGCCTGTACTGGACGGGGCGCGCGGTGCAGGGCACCGACACCGGTGGCATCGTCTACTACAAGGTGGACGGCCAGAGCTACAGCGTCGACGACACGGGTGCGGCGACGGGCCGCGGCACGCCGAGGACCGTGTACGTCGACCGCAGTGACCCGAGCAACGCCCTCGTCCAGCGACCCACCCGGTGGATCGACGCCGCGTCGGTGCTGGTGTGGTTCGCCGCAGCGGCGGCCGTCGCCGCGATCCCGGCCCTGAGGCGCCTGCGCGTCGGGCGCCGCAGCGCGGTCACCGATGCGTCCCCGGACGCGTTCGGCCGCGGGTTCGCCCCCGGGTCGATGGCGCGCTACCGCGAGATGTCCGAGCGTTCCCAGGCTCCTCCGCGCCAGCAGTGATCTCAGGTCCTCGACAGCACGGCGTCGAGGTGGCAGGCGGTCCGGTGCTCCCCCGCGGCGCTCAGCACCGGAAGCGGCTCGCCGAGGCAGCGGTCGCCGACGCCCGCGGCGGCCGCGCTGCCGTCCGCGAGGGCCGGGCACCGGGGGTGGAACCGGCAGCCGGCCGGGATCCGGGTGGGGTCCGGGATCTCCCCGGTGAGCACCACCGGCGCCAGCCGCTCGATCTCCGGCACGACGGACAGCAGCGCCTGCGTGTACGGGTGACGCGGCGACTCGAGCACCTCCTCGGTGCTGCCGCACTCGACGACGCGGCCCAGGTACATCACCGCGATCCGGTCCGCGATGTTCCAGGCCAGGCCGAGGTCGTGGGTGACCACGACGACCCCGACGCCGAGGTCGCGCCGGAGCTTGAGCAGCAGCGCGAGGATCTCGCCGCGGATCGAGGCGTCCAGGGAGGACACCGGCTCGTCGGCGACCAGCAGCCGCGGGCGCAGGGCCAGCGCGCCGGCGATGAGCACCCGCTGCTTCTGCCCTCCCGACAGCTCGTGCGGGTAGCGCAGGAACAGCCGCTCCGGTGGCCGCAGCCCCGCCTCGGCCAGCGCGGCGGCGACCAGCTGCACCTCGCTGCGCCGGTCCGCGTCGGCCGCGACCAGGCGGTGCAGCCGGATCCCCTCGGCCACCGACTCGTAGACGGTCTGTCGTGGGTTGAGGGAGCCGGCCGCGTCCTGGAGCACCATCTGCACCTGCCCCCGGAACCCGCGCATGCCGCGGGTCGAGTACTCCAGCGGGGCACCCTCGAACAGCACCTGCCCGGCGCTCGGCCGCTGCAGCCCCATCAGCGCCCGGGCGAGCGTCGTCTTGCCGGAGCCGGACTCCCCCACGATCGCGACCACCTCGCCCTGCGCCACCGCGAGGTCCACGCCGTCGAGGGCGCGCGCGACCGACCCGCCGCGGGTGGTGAAGGCCACCGAGACGTCGCGCGCCTCGAGCAGCGTCGGGCCGCTCACGGCTCGCTCACCCGGATGCACGCCGCCCGCCGTCCTTCGGCGAGCTCGAGAAGGGCAGGCTCGGCCGACCGGCACGCGTCCACGACGCGCGGGCACCGCGGCGCGAACGAGCACCCGGCGGGCAGGTCGCGCAGGTCCGGCGGGTCACCCGCCAGGCCGGCGGGCGCGTAGCGCGACGCGGGGTCCCCGATGCGCGTGAACGCCCCGGACAGCGCCCGGGCGTAGGGGTGCACGGGGGCGGTGAACACCTGCTCCGAGGTGCCGGTCTCGACGACCCTTCCGGCGTACATCACCGCGACCCGGTCGCAGATGCCGGCGAGCACCGACAGGTCGTGGCTGATGATCACCAGCCCGACGCCGAGCTCCCGGACCAGGCCGGAGAGCAGCTGCAGGATCTGCGCCTGCACCATCACGTCGAGCGCGGTGGTCGGCTCGTCGGCGACCACCAGCCGGGGCCGGCAGGCGAGCGCCATCGCGATCATCACCCGCTGCCGCTGGCCGCCGGAGAGCTGGTGCGGGTAGGCGCGCTCCCGCTCCCGCGGGAGCCCCACCTGCTCGAGCAGGGCGCCCACGCGGCCGGCCACCACGGCCTCGGCCAGCTCGGGCTCGTGCAGCCGGATCGGCTCCGCGATCTGCTCGCCGACGCGGTGCACCGGGTTCAGCGAGTGCAGCGCGCCCTGGAAGACGATCGAGGCCTCCGCCCACCGCAGCACCCGCAGGTCGCCCCACCGGGCGGTCAGCACGTCGGTGCCCGACACCTCGACCCTGCCGGTGACCTCCGCGTCCTGGGGCTGCAGCCGCAGCACCGTGCTGGCCAGGGTCGACTTCCCGCAGCCCGACTCGCCGGCCACGCCGACGACCTCTCCCGGCGAGACCCGCAGGTCCACGCCGCGTACGGCGGGCAGCATCCCCTCCGTCGTCCGGTAGGAGACCGTCAGGTCTCGGATGTCGAGCAGGGGCTCTGTCGTCGGCTGGGTCATCACCGGGCTCATGAGGACCTGCGCAGCCGTGGGTTGAGGACCTCTTCGAGGGCCTGGCCGACCAGGGTGAAGGCCAGCACGACCAGCACCACGCACACGCCCGGCGGGACGATGAACCACCAGGCGCCGGTCGTCATCGCGCCCACCGAGAACGCGTCCTCGAGCATCGAGCCCCAGGACACGCGGGTGGGGTCCCCGAGCCCCAGGAAGCTCAGCGTGGTCTCGGAAAGGATCGCGATCGCCACGGTGAGCGTCGTGTTGGCGAACACCATGGGCATGACGTTGGGCAGCACGTGCCTGGTCATCTGGTGCCAGCGTCCGGCACCGAGCACCCGGGCCCGCTCCAGGTAGGGACGCTCCTTGACCGAGAGGGTCTGGCTCCTGATCAGCAGGGCGGTCCCGGGCCAGCTGGTCACGCCGATGACGATGGCGATGTTGAGCAGGGAGCGGCCGAGCACGCTGGCCAGCACGATCGCCAGCGGCAGGAAGGGGATCACCAGGAACCACTCGGTGACCCGGAACAGCAGCGCGGCGGAGCGGCCCTCGAAGAACCCCGACATCAGGCCCATGAACGTGCCGATGACCATGGAGATCACGGTCGCGGAGAGGCCGACGAACAGGGAGATGCGCGAGCCCCAGATGAGCAGGGTGAGGATCGAGCGTCCGTTGTCGTCCGTGCCGAGCGGGTAGTGCAGCGACGGCGGCTCGAGCACTCCGCCGGTCGCCCGGGTCACCTCCAGCCCCTGGGAGTCGGCCAGCACCGGCGCGAGCAGGGCCACCAGGATGAACGCCACCAGCAGCACGAGACCGACCATGCCGGAGCGGTTCGCGCGCAGCAGCCGCCAGGTCGCCTTCAGCGACGCGGAGCGCCGGCGACGGGCGACCTGCGCGGGGGTCAGGGTCTGGGTGGAGGTCACGTCCGCACCCTCGGGTCGAGCAGGCCGTAGAGCAGGTTGGCGCCGAGGTTCGCCACGATCACGGCGCCGGAGGCGACCAGGAAGGCGCCCTGCAGCACCCAGTAGTCGGGGATCGACAGCGCCTCGCTGGAGAGCAGCCCGAGGCCCGGGATGGAGAACACGGTCTCGATGGTGATGGCGCCCGAGACCACGAACCCGATGTTGATCGCGGTGATCGTCGTGGTGGGCAGCAGGGCGTTGCGCACGGCGTGGTGGCGGCGCACCGCGATGTCGCGCAGGCCCTTGGCGCGCGCGGTGAGCAGGTAGTCCTCACCGAGCTCGTCGAGCAGGGACGAGCGCATCACCAGCGAGTAGTCGGCCAGGTACGCCAGCGTGAGCGTGATCACCGGCAGGGTGAGGTGCCAGGCGGTGTCCAGCACCCCCTTGAGGCTCGAGGGGTCGACGTCGGTCGAGTGCAGGCCTCCGGTGGGGAACAGCCCGGGCAGCGGGCCGATGCCGACCGCGAGACCCGCGATCAGCAGCAGGCCCAGCCACCACTCGGGCATCGAGTAGAGCGTCAGGGTGACGCCGGTCGAGACGCGGTCGAAGGGACCGCCGCGGTTCCACGCGCCCAGCATCCCGATGTAGACCCCGATCAGCGTGGCCAGGATCGTCGAGGTGCCCACCAGCATCACCGTCGGCCACAGGCGCTCCCAGATGAGGTCGCCCACCGGGACCCGGTAGCGCAGCGAGATGCCGAGCTGCCCGGTGAAGGTGTTGTGCAGGAAGGTGACGAACTGCCGCGGCAGCGACTCGTCGAGGCCGTAGGTGTGGCGGAACTCCGCGAGCTGGGCGGCGCTGCTGAACCGCCCGCGGCCCAGGGTCCGCGCCGGGTCCCCGGGCAGGACCCGGAACAGGAAGAAGTTCACGACCAGCACGAAGAACAGGCTGGCGACGGCGCCCAGGATCTTGCCGGCCAGGTACCGCCCGTAGCTCCGGTGGCGGCCGACCGGGCTCGTCGTCGGTGCGGTGACGAGGGTGGTGGTCATGGATGCACCGCCACTGGCGCCGTCCCCCTCACGCCCGGTCGGCTGCTGTCGCGCGGCGGCGCAGCGCCAGCCAGCCACCGGCCGCCAGCACCACGACCAGGGCGACCCCGCCGCCGACCATCAGGCCGGTGCCGGAGCCCCCGTCGGCGGCACCCGTCGAGGACGAGACCGGCTTGAGCGCGGTGGCGACCCCGTCGCAGTCGCCGGCCTGGCTGGCGGGCCGCACGCTGAGGTAGTTGTGCGCGCCGTACTGCTCCAGCCAGATGCCGCCCGGGTCGGGCTGCGGCTGCAGGCAGGCGAACCGGTCGCTGCGGACGGCCTCCCCGATCGTGTTGTAGGCGGTGACGAGGTAGGGCGCGTCCTTGTACAGGATCTCCTGCATCCTCTTGACGTCCTGGGTCCGCTTGGCCTGGTCCATCTCCGCGTTCTGGGCCCGGTACAGCGCGTCGTACCTCGGGTTGCAGTACCACGAGTCGGACCAGCTCCCCCGCTGCCCGCAGGTCATGTAGCTGAGCATCGAGTCCGGGTCCGGCTCGACGTACCAGCCCCACTGGAAGGCGTCGAAGTCACCGTCGAGGATGATGTTGGTCAGCTTGTTGCCCTCGTAGGCGGTGACCTTCGCGGGGACACCGATGTCGCCGAGCCACTCCTTGAAGAAGTCGAGCGTGTCGATCGAGGTCTTGCTCTCGCTGCGGGCGTAGAGCCGCAGCGGCTTCATCGGGCTGCCGTCGGGCATGGTGCGCAGGCCGTCGGAGCCCTTCTGGTAGCCCGCGGCGTCGAGCAGCTCGCCGGCCTTCTTCAGGTCGAACCTGAACGCCACGTCGGCGGGCGGCTGCCACTGGTAGCCGGAGTACGCCGGCGGGATGATCGTCGTGCCCGGCTTGCCCGCGCCCTGGTAGGCCTTCTTGATCAGCAGGTTGCGGTCGATCGCGAACCCGAGCGCGTAGCGGAACTTCGCGTCCTTCAGGGCGGGGTTCCCGTCGCCGAGGGGCTTGCCGGTCTTGGTGTCGACCGCCCCCGTGTTGAAGGCGATCTCGTCGAAGCCCGGTGAGTCTCCGTTGATGGCGGTGACCCCCGGGTGCTTCTGCAGCGCCTTGACCTGCAGGGGGGTGATGTCCTCGACGAAGTCGACCTCGCCCTTGACCAGGGCCTGCACCGCCGGGTCGTTGCTCTTGAAGACCCGGAAGACCACCTCGTCGACGTGCGGTGCGCCGCCCCAGTAGTCCTTGTTCGCCTCGAAGCGGTACGTCGACCCGCCCGCCGTACCCTCGACGAGGCGGAACGGGCCCTCGCCGACGACGGGATGGCCGGGCTTCGGCTCGGCCGAGTAGCTCTTGACCTGCTTCTCGCTGACGTTCTTCCAGACGTGCTCGGGGATGATCGGGATCGGGAGCAGCGGGAGCACGGCGTTCGGCTTCTTCAGGGTCAGCACCACGGTCCTGGCGTCGGGAGCGGTCACCTTGGTCACCGAGGTGAGGTAGGACGCCCAGGTCGCCGCCTCCGGCCCGCCGTCGAGGATGCGGTTGTAGGTGTAGGCGATGTCGGCGGCGGTGAAGGGCTTCCCGTCGGACCACTTCACCCCGGAGCGGATGTGGAAGGTCCACGTCCTGCCGTCCGACGAGGTGTCCCAGGAGGTGGCGAGCCCAGGTCGCGGCGACATGTCCTTCATCGAGTAGTGGATCATGTAGTCGTAGGTCAGCGCCCACATCTCGTAGGACTCCGCCTCGATGCCCAGGAACGGGTTGAAGGAGTCCGCGTCGTTGGTGAGCGCGACCGTGAACGTCACCTTCTTGGCCGCCGCGGCGGGCTGCTGCGAGGCCGGCAGGCCCAGCAGCGCCGCGACCAGGCCGAGGACCGCGAGGACGGCGACCAGGGGCCCCGAGCGAGTACGGTGCGCGCTGTGACGTCCCCGCCGAAGCCGCGCCAGGAGCCCTACGAGCACACCGAGCACGGCGTGCGCCGACCCGACCCGTACCACTGGATGCGTGACCTGGCCTCGCCCGAGCTCCTCGCCCACCTCGTCGCCGAACGGGAATGGTACGGCTCTTCCACCGGACATCTGCGCTCCCTCGTGGAGTCCCTGCAGTCGGAGATGACGAGCAGGGCGCCGGCTACTGATCGGTCGGTCAGTTGGCGGCATCAGGGCTTTTCCTACTACACCCTGCTGCCTTCTGGAAGGGACTACCCGCAACTGTTGCGCTATCGCCACACTGGCGACCCGGACGAGCTGGTCCTGGACGCCAACGCGCTCGCGGACGGCTCGGCCCACCTCGAGCTCGGTGTGACGTCGGTCAGCCCGGACGGGCGGCTGCTCGCCTACTCGGTGGACCGCGCCGGCGACGAGGTCTACCGGCTGCGGTTCCGGGACATCGAGACCGGCGCGGACCTGGCCGACGAGGTGCCGCGCAGCTACTACGGCGGTGCCTGGAGCGCCGGGTCCGACCACTTCCTCTACACCGTTCACGACGACGCCTACCGGCCCTTCCAGGTCTGGCGGCACGCCCTCGGGACCCCGGCCGGCGAGGACGCCCTGGTCCTCGAGGAGCCGGACGAGCGGTTCGAGGTGAACGTCCGGGGCACGCGCAGCGGGGGCCTCGTGGTGATCTGGTCGCGGTCCCGCGACACCAGCGAGGTGTGGGTGGTGGAGTCGCACGACCCACTGGCCCCGCCCCGCTCGGTCGGCGGTCGCCGGCCGGGCGTGGAGTACCACGCCGAGCACGCCCTGCTTCCGGACGGCTCGGACACCCTTCTGCTGGTGACCGACGACGACGCGACCGAGTTCCGGCTGGCCCGCTGCCCGGTGCCGCGGGGTGCGGACCAGGACCACCGCGCCTGGGAGCCGGTGCTCGCCGAGGACCCGTCCGAGCGCCTGCAGCGGGTCGACGCCTTCGCCGGCCACCTGGTGCTGAGCATGCGCTCGGGTGGGCGGCACCGGCTGCGGGTCCTGCCGCTCGACGGCCCCGGCGGTCTCGAAGGTCTCGACCGCGCCCGGGGGCTCGTGGTCGACCCGGTCTTCGAGGCCGGCGGCGTGGCCCTGGCCCGCAACCACGACTTCGAGGCGGCGTCCGTCACCGTCGCTGACCAGTCCTACGTGCACCCTCCCGTGTGGTCCGACGTCGACCTGCGCACGGGCGCGCGTGCCCAGCGCCATCGCCAGCAGGCGCCGGGGCACGACCCGGACCTGTACCTCTGCGAGAACCGCACCTTCCCGTCCGAGGACGGCACGCCGGTGCCGGTCACGCTGGTGCGACGACGCGACACGCCCCTCGACGGCACCGCGCCCGCGCTGCTCTACGGGTACGGCGCCTACGAGCACACCTTCGAGCCGGAGTGGGACGCGGCGCTGCCCAGCCTGCTCGACCGCGGCGTCGTGTTCGCCCACGTTCACGTCCGCGGTGGTGGCGAGGGCGGCCGCAGGTGGTGGCTGGAGGGCCGGCTGGGCGACAAGCAGAACACGTTCACCGACCACCTGGCCGTCGCGGACGGCCTGGCCGGCGTGGTGGACGGCTCCCGCCTGGCGACGCGGGGCCTCAGCGCCGGCGGCCTGCTCCAGGCCGCCGTCCTCAGCCAACGGCCGCAGCGGTGGCGCGCCGTCGTGGCCGAGGTGCCGTTCGTCGACGTCGTCACCACGATGCTCGACGCGTCCGTCCCGCTGACCGCGAACGAGTGGGACGAGTGGGGCGACCCGCGGATCGCCGAGCAGTTCGGCTGGATGCTCGCCTACTCGCCGTACGACAACCTGCCGCCGGCCGGGTCGCGCCCGGACCTGCTGGTCACCGGAGCGCTGCACGACCCTCGCGTGATGGTGTGGGAGCCGGCCAAGTGGGTGGCGGCGCTGCGGGAGAGCGACCCGGCGTGGGCGCCGCGGTGCCTGTTCCGCGTCGAGACCGGCGCCGGGGCGCACGCGGGGCCCTCCGGCCGGTACGCCCGGCTGTCCTACGAGGCGGAGGTCTACGCGTGGCTGCTCGAACGGCTCGGGGTGGCTACTGACTTGCCAGTCAGTAGCGGCTAGGCTGGCTGAGGTGTCCGAGCCCCCCAAGGGCGAGGGCCTCGAAACCGGGTCAGGTACGCGCGAAGGTGACCATGGTCTCGAGGTCTCGGCTAGCGCCTCGGCACCTCGACCAGCGATGGGGCGGCACCTCGACCAGCGTTGGGGCGCACCTCGACCAGCGGGAGGGCAGATGATCCGGACCACGCCGTTCCACGCACGGCTCAGCGAGCTCAACACCCAGGGCCTCTACACCCACTGGCAGGGTTACCTGTCCCCGCTGCGCTACACGCACGCCCCGAAGCACGAGTACTTCGCCGTGCGCAACGCCGTGGGCGTCTTCGACACCTCACCGCTGTTCAAGTACCGCATCTCGGGCCCGGACGCGGAGCGGTTCCTGTCCGGGGTCCTCGTGCGCGACATCCGCACCTGCCGGCCGGGACAGGCGCAGTACACCCTCTGGTGCGACGAGCGCGGGTTCGTGATGGAGGACGGCGTGGTGTTCCGCCACTCCGCCACGGAGTTCCTGCTCACCGCGGCCCGGCCGAACCTCGGCTGGTTCGCGGATCTCGCCAGGCGGCAGCGGGTGACCCTGGAGGACGTCTCCGACGAGTACGGCGTGCTCGCCGTGCAGGGCCCGCGATCACGCACGGTGCTGTCGGCCCTCATGCCCGAGGCCGAGTCGCTGGCGTTCTTCGCTCACGCTCCGGCGAAGGTCGCCTCCGCCCCGGTGACGCTCTCGCGCACCGGCTACACCGGCGACCTCGGCTTCGAGATCACCGTCGCGGCCGGCCAGGCCCTCGACGTCCTCGACGCGGTGCTCGACGCCGGCCGCGGGTACGGGCTGCGACCCTTCGGCGAGGAGGCGCTGATGATGCTGCGCATCGAGGCCGGCCTGCCGCTGGTGGACGTGGAGTGGCGCAACAGCCGGCTCGCGTTCACCGACCACGAGCGGGTCACGCCCACCGAGCTCGCCATGGGCTGGATGCTGCCCAAGGGATCGGCCGACGACCGGCCCTTCGTCGGGCGCGACGCGATCCGCCGCGAGCTCCGGGAGGGCACCTCGCGCTGGAGGACGGTCGGCGTCGTCGTGGACTGGGCGCACTGGGACCGGCTGCACAAGGACGCCGGGCTGCT
>JAICKK010000256.1 GCA_025927955.1 Nocardioidaceae bacterium | reverse complement strand
GTCCAAGTATCTGCTGCTCTACCGGAGCACCGTCCCCGCCGCGGAGCAGATGAGCAACGCCACTCCCGAGCAGGCCCAGGCCGGCATGGAGCTGTGGATGTCGTGGGCAGGTCGAGTCGGCGACGCGATGGTCGACATGGGTGCGCCCGCCAACAACGTCGGCTCGGTCGGAGCTGCTCCGACCGGTGACGCCTTCGTCGGCGGCTACTCGATCCTCGAGGCGGACTCGGTCGAGGCGCTCAAGGCGCTGCTGGAGGGCCATCCACACCTGCAGATGGGTCCGGAGGCCGGCATCGACGTCCTCGAGCTGCTCCCGACGCCCGGCCAGTGACCCCTCGCCTGCCGGCGGAAGCGGTGTGGCCCTCGCGGGGTGCGGGGTGGCCGTGGACGCCCCCGTGGTGCGGGTCTCGACCTTGCCGACCGCCACCGAGCTCGTCGGACACAGAAAGGCGCGACGAGCCTTGCCAGGTTGGTGAAGCACCGGCACTTCTAGTCACAACAGACCATGTCCCGGGCCCGCGACCCGGCATTAGGGTGACCGGGCCGACGCTTTCCGGACGCTCGAGAAGTCACGCTCAGCCGCCGGTCCGGTCGGGGGGGAAAGATCAATGTACGCGCCAGACGCATGGGGGATCATTGTGTCAATTCGAAGTAGCTCTGCCATCGGTTCGGTGGCCCTGTCGCTGATATTCGCCGCGGGCGCGGTGCTCGGCTCGTCGGCACCGGTCACGGCCGCGCCGGTGAGCACCGCCGCCACGACCGCGGTCACGGAGGCCGCCACCGCCAGGCCCAACGTGCTCAACATCGTGCTCGACGACATGCGGGACCAGTCGCCGGCCCAGATCGCGGCGTACATGCCGAAGACCGTGAAGTGGCTCTCGTCGGGGACGTTCTTCTCCAACGCGGACGTCTCGACGCCGTCGTGCTGCCCGGCCCGAGCGGCCGGGATGACGGGTCAGTACGACCACAACAACGGCATGATGCACCAGCACGACATCCCGAGCTTCGACCCGACGACCACCGTGCCGAACTTCCTGCAGCAGGGCGGCTACCAGACGGCGCTGGTCGGCAAGTACCTGCACGAGTGGCCGCTGACCACCGCGCCCCCGGACTACGACTACTACGCGATGTGGCAGTCGGCCGGGTACCAGAACCCGCGGGTCAACGTCATGGGCAAGACGGCCAAGGTCACCGGCTACGCCACCACCCTGGCCGGGGACTACGCCATGCAGTACCTCCAGAAGATGGCGGCCGACCCTGCGGGCCGTCCGTGGTACGAGTACGTCGCCATCCACGCGCCGCACCCGCAGGGGACCGGGACCTACATCCCCGAGACCAAGTACGCGTCGGCACCCGTGCCCGCGTGCGGCGTGAAGCAGCCGGGCGAGCTGGACCTCACGGACAAGCCGCCGTACGCGAAGTGGGTCAAGGTCACCGACGCGACGGTGCAGACCACCTGCCAGGGTCAGATGCGCGTGCTGATGAGCGTCGACGACCAGATCGACCGGCTGATGACCTACCTGCAGTCGAGCGGTCAGCTGGCGAACACCATGGTCGTCTTCTGGAGCGACAACGGCACGCTGTGGGGTGAGCACAACCGGATCTCGAAGTTCCTGCCGTACTCCAACGCGATCAACATCCCGATGTGGCTGCGGTGGGACGGGCACGTGGCGACCGGCACCAGCACCGACCTGGTGTCCAACGTCGACATCGCCCCGACGATCTACCAGGCGACCGGGACCGGGCCCGGCTCGTCGGTCGTCCTCGACGGCCACTCGCTGCTCTCGCCGGTGAACCGCTCGGTCGAGTTCAACGAGTACTGGTACGACACGGCCAACGGCAACGTCCCGACCTGGGCGGAGCTGCACGACACCCACTTCGCCTACATCGAGACCTACAACAGCGACACGGGGGCACTGGCGTTCCAGGAGTACTACAACCTCGACAACGACCCCGCCGAGGCGACCAACCTGCTCAAGGACGCCAGCAAGACGAACGACCCGGCGAAGTCGCTGGTCACCAGCCTGCACAACCAGGTGACGGCTTACCGGACGTGCGCGGGCTCGACCTGCCCGTGACCTGAGCGACACGCACGCTCGCCCACCCAGCAGCCCGCCGGCACACCACCGGCGGGCTGCCGGGCTGTGCACGGGTAAGTCCCGCGACTCGGGGTACCCCGGCCAGATGGGACTTCTTCGCAGCGCAGGCGCCATCGGCATCGCCAAGGTCATCTACGACCAGGCTCGCAAGCCGCAGAACCAGGCCAGGATCCGCGCCGTCGTCGAGAAGGCGATGGCGAGCAGGAACCGCTCGTCGGGTACGACGCGGGGGGCGCGCCACTGACGCAGCCGGGACGAGCCGGCCACTGAGCCCGGCGAACGACCCACCCTCGTCGCGGTGAGGGGCGCCCGTGCGACCCTGGGGCGCACGCCGAGACCCCGCGCGCACACGCGTGCCCGGCCCTCACCGCGGAGGAGAACATGAGCACCAGGCAGCCTGTCGCGGGCGTCAGCGACGCCTCGCGCCGGACCGCGAGCGGCCGTCTCCGGCCGTGGGACGCCGACGCCTGGTGGTGCGCCGGCGCGGTCGTCGTCGGTGCCGTGCTCGTGGTGGTGACCGCGGTGCGGCAGCCGTTCAGCTACGACGAGATCAGCCAGATCACGCCGTACAGCAGCTGGAACGTCGTCGACGTCGTCACCGGCACCCGCCAGCCCCCGCTGGACCCGCTGCTCGGCTCGCTGCTCACCCACGTCTTCGGGGTCGGGCAGCTCCAGCAGCGCCTGGTGCCCGTGCTGTCGGCCATCGGGATCTTCGTCGTGCTGAGCCTGCTGTTCCGGCGGCTGGGCCTCGGGCGGGCCGGCGCGTGGGCGGTCTGGGTGATGGCCACCGCTCCGCTGATGGTCCGGTACGGCGCGTACACGCGGCCCTACGCGCTGCCGATGTTCGAGATGGTGCTGTTCGCCTACGCGCTGCACCGGTGGCTGCACGAACGGGACCGGCGATGGTTCCGGGTCCTGGTCGGCACCGCCGTGGCGCTGCCGCTGACCCGGGTGCCGGAGCCGACGGTCTTCCTCGTGGTCACCGCGCTGTCCCTGGCGTGGGCGGTCCGGCGCGGCCACCTCGCCCGGCGGGAGGTGAAGCCCGTCGTCGTCACCTGCGGGGTCGTCTTCCTCGTCCTCGCACTGCCCCTGTTCCTGCTGCTCGGCTCCGAGACGTCCAGCAACTTCTTCGACCCCAGCCCGGGAGGGGTGCTGTCCCGGTTCGGCCGCGGGGTGCACGAGATGGTGACCGCGGCGGTCCCGCTGCTCGGGACGAGCTTCCCCTGGTGGCCGCTCAGCCTCGCGGTGGTGGTGCTCGCCCTGCTCGTCGGGCCGTCGCGGCGGTGGCTGCTGCGCTGGCCGATGTGGTGGCCGTTCATCGCGGCGCCGGTGGCGTTCCTGCTCGCCTACCACCTGGTGAACAAGTTCAGCTTCTTCGCGCTGCCCTACCGGGCGCGGGCGTCGTTCTTCTTCATGCCCGCCTACATCTTCGTGACCGCGGCGCTCGCCTCGGTGGTCGCGCGCCGACCCCGCGTGGCCCTGCCCTGGCGAGCCGCGCTCGCCGTGCTGCTGGCCGCGACGCTCCTCTCGCAGCTGCCGGCCACGGCGCGGGTCGTGATCGAGAACTCCGCCCCCGACTTCGGCGAGGCGTCCCGGGTGCTGACCTCCCAGGTCCCCGACGACGCCATCGTCCTCTACGACCGGCCGACGCCCGCCGGCCAGTCGCGCCAGCCGTTCCTCGGCACGCCGCGCTACATGGGGCACACGCCGTACGTCCAGGACGTCGACGAGGTGGCCGCGCACGCCGGCGACCTGCCGAGCAGCGGACCGGTGTACGTGCTCGTCAACGGCCAGTGCGCCCGCCCCGGACGGTGCGTCGTCTCGCGGAGCCCGTGGACCCCGCACGTGCCGGGCTGGCGGCTGATGCGGACCATGGAGAGGTTCTCCCTCTACGCGCCGGCGCACCAGCAGTCGGGCCTGACGGGCGTG
>JAICKK010000052.1 GCA_025927955.1 Nocardioidaceae bacterium | reverse complement strand
GGTCGGGGGTGCGAGGCTTGCACGTTGGTCGAGGTGCCGAGGCGCTAGCCGAGGCCTCGAGACCATGGTCCGGGTTTGCGTGAGAGGTGACCACGGGGTCGGGTTGGCGGGTCGGTTGCGGGTGGTTTCGAGGCCCTCGCCCTTGGGGGCTCGGGCACCTCGACCAGCGTGGGACGGGCACCTCAACCAGCGTGGGTCGGGCGCCTCGACCAGCGTGGGTCGGGCACCTCGACCAGCGTGGGGCGGGCACCTCACCCAGCGTCGGCGCGGTCGCTCAGAGCTTCTTCGCGACCAGGAGGCCGTCGCCGACGGGCAGCAGGACGGGCAGCAGGGCGTCGTGCTCGCGCATGGTCCTGCCGAGCTCGCGGATGGACACCGTCTCGGGGTCGCGCTGGGCGGGGTCGGCGACCCGGTCGTGCCACAGCGCGTTGTCGAACGCCACGATGCCGCCGGGCTTGAGCAGCCGCAGCGCCTCGGCGAGGTACTCGGCGTACTCGTTCTTGTCGCCGTCGCAGAACACCACGTCGTAGTGGCCGTCGGTGAGCCGGGGCAGCACGTCGAGGGCCGCACCCGGGATCAGCCGGAACCGCTGGGCGGGGACGCCGGCCTCGGTGAACGCCTGCCTCGCGAGCCGCTGGTGCTCGCCCTCGGTGTCGACGGTGGTGAGCACGCCGTCGGGGCGCATGCCGCGCAGCATCCAGACCCCGGAGACGCCGGTCCCCGTGCCGATCTCCACGACCGCACGCGCCTCGATCAGGGCGGTGAGGAAGCGCAGCATGGCGCCGCCGCCGGGACCGATCGGTGCGACGCCGACCTCGTCGGCGCGGGACCGCGCGGCCTTCAGCACGTCGTCCTCACCGACGTACTCCTCGGCGTACGTCCAGCTCGCCAACTTCAGTCCCGTGACGATGGTGACCTCCCGATGTCCCAGTGCCTCGGTGCACCGCCCGTGCGGCCACCTGCTGCGCGGACTCTATCGCGGTGGCGCGGGGGCCCGGGGAACAAGCCCGCGCGGCCGCCCGTTGTGCAGGACCTGAGGGCACAGCGCAGTCGAGCCGACTGCTCAGGCGCCTCTCAGGACCGGCTTCTACCCTGGCAGGAGACGCCGAGAAGGGTCAGACCAGCGACCGGCACGGACCGGGAGCCCCAGAACGGCCGAGGAGCCACCAGCCGATGAGCAGACCGATCCCAGCCAGTCCCGCGGACAGCACCGCGGCGGCCGACGGTGCGTGGCAGCCGCCGTCGTGGGAGGAGATCGTCGCCACCCACTCGGCGCGAGTCTACCGGCTGGCCTACCGGTTGACCGGCAACCCCCACGACGCCGAGGACCTCACCCAGGAGGTGTTCGTCCGGGTGTTCCGGTCGCTGTCCTCGTACACCCCCGGCACCTTCGAGGGCTGGCTCCACCGGATCACCACGAACCTCTTCCTCGACCAGGCCCGCCGCAAGGCCAAGATCCGCTTCGACGCCCTGGCCGACGACGCCGAGACCCGGCTGCCCAGCCGCAGCGCGGCCCCGGACGCCCAGGTGATGGACGGCCTCTTCGAGGACGACGTCGAGAGCGCGCTGGCGGCGCTGCCGCCGGACTTCCGGGCGGCCGTCGTGCTCTGCGACATCGAGGGCCTGTCCTATGAGGAGATCTCCGACGTGCTCGGGCTCAAGCTCGGCACCGTCCGGTCGCGCATCCACCGCGGCCGCACCATGCTTCGGCGGGCGCTCGCGCACCGGGCGCCCGCCGAGGGTCGCTCGCGCTACTCCGGCCCCGCCGACCCGCGCCGTCGCCGGCTCGCCCCCCAGGTCGGCTGATGTCCCCGCTGCCGATGCGGCGACCGCGGATGCTGCAGGGGCATCTCGGCTCCACGGTGAGCGCGCTCGTCGACGGCCAGCTCGACGCCGAGACCGCCGAGCGCGCGTGGCAGCACGTGCACGGCTGCCTCCAGTGCCGCCGGCTCGTCGAGCGCGAGGGCTGGGTCAAGCGGCGGCTCGCGCAGGCGACCGGCAGCCCCCGGGGCGCCCGCGCCGACGAGCCGCCGGACTCGCTGGTGGGGTCCCTGCTGCACCTGGACGCGACCGCCCTCGCCTGGGCAGAGGCCCGGGAGATCGAGGACAGCGGGCGGATGCGCCGGCGCGTCGGCATCGCCCTGGCCGGGGCCGGGTCGGTGTCCGTCGCGGTCATCGGCCTGACCGCGCTGGGTGGCCTGCCGGTGGGACCGGGCGACGGCCACACCCCGGCCAGCTCGCTGCGCGACGCCCACGCCACGCCGACGCGTGCGGTCGTGACCCCGCCGGGCGGCGTGCACGGGCGGCTTCCGGGCTGGAGCGTGACCGCCCACGACGGGGGAGTGGCGCACGCCACTCCGATCGGTCATCGCCCCTGAAGGCCACCGGTTCGCGTTGGGTCGGCCCCGGTCGTGGGTCAGAATGTCTGATGTGACCCCGAGCGACGACGACGAGCGGCCCGACGCCGACCCCGGCGACGGCCGCGGCGCGGCGTCGGCTGATGCGGCCCACGACGAGCCGGACGACGGGGACCGAGTCGGGGTTGAAGACGGGGCGCACGACGGGATGCACGACGTCGAGGACACGACGCGGCTGCCCACCGCGGGCCCGACCGTCTGGTCGCCGCCCGGTCCCGGACCGCTGCCCTACGCCTACGCGACGCCGTACGCCTACAACGCTCCGCCGGTCCACAGCCAGAGCCGGGGCGGGCGGCTGCCCGGCTGGGCGTGGCCCGTGCTGGTCGGGCTGGCCCTGCTCGCGGGCGCCCTCGGTGGCGTGGTCGCCGGGGTCGCGGTCTCCACGTCGATGTCCGCGGCCGGCGCCGGCGTCCCGTACCTCCGCACCGACAACGGCGCGGCGAGGCCGCTGCGTGCCGACAACGGCAGCATCGCCGCGGTGGCCGCGCGGGTGCTGCCCAGCACGGTGCAGATCCAGGCGCGGGGCGGCGCGGACGGCAACGAGCGCGGGGGGGCCACCGGCTCCGGGTTCGTCCTGGACGACCACGGCCACGTGATCACCAACAACCACGTGGTCGCCGGCGCGACCGGTCGAGGGGAGATCAAGGTCGTCGACCAGGCGGGCACCAAGCACGACGCGACGATCGTGGGCCGCAGTCCCGTCTACGACCTCGCGGTCCTCGACGTGGACGGCGCCTCCGGGCTGCGTCCGGCCGCCATCGGCTCGGCCCGCGAGCTGCGGGTCGGGGACACGGTCGTCGCGATCGGGTCGCCGCTGGGCCTGAGCAGCACGGTGACGTCCGGGATCGTCAGCGCCCTCGACCGCCCGGTGACCACCGGCAACGGGTCGCAGTCCTCCTACATCGACGCCCTGCAGACCGACGCGGCGATCAACCCCGGCAACTCCGGCGGTCCGCTGGTCAACCTGCGCGGGCAGGTCGTCGCAGTCAACTCCGCGATCGCCACGACCGGCGGGGCGCTCGCCGGCGAGTCGGGCAACATCGGCGTCGGCTTCGCGATCCCGGTGGAGCAGGTCCGGGTCACCGCGGCGCAGATCCTCACCACCGGCCAGGCGCGCTACCCCGTGATCGGGGCGAGCGTGGCCACCGGCTCCTCGAACGACGGGGCGCAGGTCGTCGGCGTGCCCGCGGGCAGCCCTGCCGCGGCGGCCGGCCTCCAGAAGGGCGACGTGGTCACCGGTGTCGACGGCCAGCCGGTCACCGACGGCATCAGCCTGATCGTGGCGATCCGCAGCCACCAGCCCGGCGAGACCGTCGACCTGCTGGTCCGCCGGGACGGGCGGCAGCGGGACCTGAAGGTGACCTTGGACTCCAAGGTCGGCTGACAACGTCGGCTGAGCGGACGGCCGAAGGCCGGCTCAGGTCGCGTCGCTGTCGTACGGCGGCAGCTCACCGTCGCGCAGCGGGCGCTGGCCGGTCGGCAGGACCGGCTCGTCGGGGTCCTCGTCCCAGACGTCCTGGACGTACTTGCGCACCGCACGGCGCGGGTCGAGGTCGGACAGCTCGAAGTCGGCGAACTCGGGTCCGAGCTCCGCGCGGATGTCGTCGCGGGCGGACTGGGTGAACGCGCGCAGCTGCCGGAGGAACCGGCCCGCCTGGCGGGCGAACTCGGGCAGCCGGTCCGGGCCGAAGACGACGACGGCCACCACGATGATCACCATGATCTCCGGGATGCCGACGTCGAACACGGCTACAACCTACCTGCCGGCGACAGGCCCAGCTGCATTCCGGCGAGACCGCGGCCACGGCCCACCAGCGCCTTCGCCACCCCGGCCAGCGCCTGCGCGGCGGGGGAGTCGGGATGGCTCTCGACGATCGGCGTGCCGGTGTCGCCGCCCTCGCGCAACGTGAGGTCGAGCGGCACCTCGCCGAGCACCGGCACGTCGTACCCGAAGCGCTGGGACAGCGTCTGCGCGACCCGGCGTCCGCCGCCGGACCCGAACACCTCGAGCCGGTGCTCCACACCTGCCTCGGCGCAGTGCGGGCAGGGCAGGAACGACATGTTCTCCACGACGCCGACCACCCGCTGGTGCATCATCGAGGCCATGGTCCCGGCCCGCTCGGCCACCTCGGCCGCCGCCTCCTGTGGCGTGGTCACCACGACGACCTCCGCGTTCGGCAGGTGCTGGCCCAGCGAGATCGCGATGTCGCCGGTGCCCGGCGGGAGGTCGAGCAGCAGCGCGTCGAGGTCGCCCCAGAACACGTCGCTGAGCATCTGCACCAGAGCCCGGTCCAGCATCGGGCCGCGCCAGGCCACCACCTGGTCCCGGCGGGGCTTGAGCATCCCGATGCTGATCACGGAGATCTCACCGGTGGAGAACGAGCTCGGCCGGGTCGGCACCGGCATGATCATGTCCTCGACCTGGGTCGGGCGGACGTCGCCGACGCCCAGCATCGCCGGGACGGAGTGGCCGTAGATGTCCGCGTCGACGATGCCGACCCGCAGCCCCTGGCGCGCCATCGCGACCGCCAGGTTCACCGTGACCGAGGACTTGCCGACCCCGCCCTTGCCCGAGGCCACCGCATAGACCTTCGTCAGCGACCCGGGCCGGGAGAACGGGATCTCCTTCTGCGGCTGTCCGCCCCGAAGCTTCTCCTGCAGGCCGGCGCGCTGCTCGTTGCTCATCACGCCGAGGTCGAGACGGACCCCGCTGACGCCGGCCACCTTCTCGACGGCGGCGGTCACGTCGCGCGTGATGGTCTCCTTGAGCGGGCATCCCGACACCGTCAGCAGCACCCGGACGGTGACCGCGCCGGCGTGGTCGACGTCCACCGACTCGACCATGCCGAGGTCGGTGATGGGCCGCCGGATCTCGGGGTCGTTGACGGTCGCGAGCGCGGCGTGGATCTGCTGGAGATCGGGGGAGCTCATGGGCTCCAGCCTACGTGGCGCTCTCCGGCGCCTCGTCGTCACGCTGCCACTGCTCCTCGAGCTCCTGCATGAGCGACCGCAGCTCGGAGCGCACGTAGTCGCGGGTGGCGACCTCGCCGAGCGCCATCCGCAGCGAGGCCATCTCCCGGGCCAGGAACTCCATGTCCGCGTGCGCCCGCGTGTTCGCCGTCCGGTCCTGCTCGGCGATCACCCGGTCGCGGTCCTCCTGCCGGTTCTGGGCGAGCAGGATCAGCGGCGCGGCGTACGACGCCTGCAGGCTCAGCATCAGGGTCAGGAAGATGAAGGGGTAGCCGTCGAACTGCGACGCCTTCGGGGCCAGGCCGTTGTAGGCGAGCCACACCACCACGAACAGCGTCATGTAGATGAGGAACCTGGCCGTGCCCATGAAGCGGGCGAAGGTCTCGGCGAAGCGGCCGAAGGCGTCGGAGTCGAGCTGGGGACGGCGCACGATCGGCCGGCGCGTCTCCTTGGGCACGTCGAGGCGCGGACCCCTCGTCTCGGCGCGACGCACCTCGCGGCGCTCGCCCCTGGCCGCCTTCGGGACGCCCGACGGCCTATCCACGGCCCGTCCCCCGCCGGGGAGAGCCGATCGCGACCGTGCCGTCGGCGCGGGCCGGGGTGTCGCGCCAGTTCTCGGGCAGCAGGTGGTCGAGGAGGTCGTCGACGGTCACCGCACCGACCAGCCGGCCGTCCTCGTCCACGACGGGCGCGGCCACCAGGTTGTACGTCGCCAGGTGCCGCGCGCAGTCCTCGAGGCTGGAGGTCGGCCGCAGCGGCTCGATGTCGGAGTCCAGGACGTGGCCGACCATCGTCGACGGGGGCTCGCGGAGCAGCCGCTGGATGTGCGCCACGCCCAGCAGCCGCCCCGTGGGCGGCTCCAGCGGCGGGCGCGCGACGTACACCAGCGCCGCCAGGGACGGGCTCAGCTCCTGGATGCGGACGTGGGCCAGCGCGTCGGCGACGGTGGCGTCGGGCGGCAGGATCACCGGCTCGGTGGTCATCATGCCGCCGGCGGTCCGCTCCTCGTAGGACATCAGCCGGCGGACGTCCTCGGCCTCGTCGGGCTCCATGAGCCGCAGCAGCTGCTCGGCCGTGTCCGGAGGCAGCTCGGCGATGAGGTCCGCGGCGTCGTCGGGGGACATCTCCTCCAGCACGTCGGCGGCGCGCTCGTCGTCGAGGATGCCGAGGATCTGCACCTGGTCCTCCTCGGGTAGCTCCTCCAGCACGTCGGCGAGCCGCTCGTCGTCGAGCGCGGCCGCGATCTCCCCGCGGCGCTTGGCCGGCAGGTCGTGGATCACGTTGGCCAGGTCGGCCGGCCGCATCTCCTCGAGGGCGGCCAGCAGGTGGGTGGCGCCCTGCGTCTCCTCGGGTACGGCGAACCCGTCGATGTCACGCCACTCGACGACGTGCGTCTGCCCCTTGCGCCCGAACCGCTTGGAGCCCTCCTGGATCGCCACCCGGTTGATCAGCCAGTCGCGCGTGCGGGTCAGCTCCATCGCCACGTCGTACACGGTCCCCACGACGCCGGTCTCCCGGACCGTGACCTGCCGGTCGAGCATCTGGCCGAACACCAGGGTCTCGGTCGGCCGCTGCTCGAAGCGGCGCATGTTGACCACTCCGGTGGTGATCACCTGGCCGCTGTCGACATGTGTGACCCGGGTCATCGGCACGAACACCGACCGGCGCCCCAGGACCTCCACGACCAGGCCCAGCACCCTGGGCTGCAGGCCGCCCGGCCGCAGCACGGCGACCAGGTCGCGGATCTTGCCCACCTGGTCACCCGCGGGGTCGAACACCGGCAGCCCGGAGAGCCGGGCCGCGAAGACGCGCGCGGGTGAGGTGCTCACGAGGGCCCAGGCTATCTCTCCGCGCTCCCGGCCGCGGCGACCCCGGCGCGAGTGGCGGCCACCCTGCCCCCACGTCCCCGGCGACCGGCGCGAGTGGCGGCCGGTCTGGGACCATGTCCTCATGCGCCTGGGCTACGACGTCGTCGATGTGTTCACCGACCGGCCCTTCGCCGGCAACCAGCTCGCCGTGGTGCACGGCGCCGACGAGCTCTCCGGCGCGCAGTGCCTGGCGATCGCCCAGGAGTTCGGCTTCTCCGAGACCACGTTCCCGGCGACGCCGGTCGATGCCGGCCGCGAGTACGCGACCCGCATCTTCACGCCGGGGCAGGAGATCCCGTTCGCGGGTCACCCGACCCTGGGCACGGCGTGGGTTCTGCGCGAGCGGGGCCTGCTCACCTGTGACGAGGTGGTGCAGCGGTGTGGGGCCGGACCGATCGCCGTGCGCTTCGGTGACGACCGCGTCGAGCTGTCCGCGACCCCTCGCGACCTCGCCGGCCCCGTGGGGCAGGACGTCGTCAAGGACCTGCTCGCCCTGGTCGGCCTGTCCCTGCGCGACCTCGCCGGAGATGTCTGGGTGGCCGGCTGCGGGCTGAGCTTCGTGCACCTGCCGGTCCGCGAGGAGGCGGTCCTGCGGGCCGTTGCCTCGAGCGGGCCGCTGGTGGACCTGGCGGAGCGGCTGGCGCCTCTCGGGCCCCTCGAGGACCTGCTCGACGCCCTCAACGTGTTCGCGGTCGCCGGCGAGGCGCCGCGGCTGGCCGTCCACGCGCGCGTCTTCGTCCCCGGGGTCGGCGTGCCCGAGGACCCGGCGACCGGCTCGGCGGCCGCCGGCCTGGGCATGGCCCTGGTCGCCGCCGGGTTGCTGCCCGACGGCGGCCGCTACGACATCACCCAGGGCGTCGAGATGGGTCGGCCCTCGCGCCTGCACGGTCGCGTGGAGGTCGCCGACGGCCGAGCCACCCGCTGCCACGTCGCGGGCCAGGTGCAGCCCGTCGCCTCGGGCGAGATCACCGTCCCCGGCTGACGGCGCTCGCGCCGTCTCGACGCGAGCGCGGCCAGGAGGCCATCGCGACGGGCACGACCGCACGCCGGGAGGCTCCTCCCTCCTCGTGCCGCGGCCAGCAACGTCTACCGACGCGGGCAGAAGGTGATCCGGTGCACCACGCTGCCCGCCGCCCACCGGTGCGGGGCGCGGTCCGGGTCGAGCAGGTTGAGCCGGGCGGCGACGAGCGCGGCCGTCACCGGCTCCCACCCCGCGTCCGACGGCCGTACGACGGACACGCGCCCGGGCCAGGTGATCAGCCGGCCACCCGTGTCGCGGCTGCGCAGCACCACCTCGACCCAGGAGCCGTCGTCGACCTCGAGCAGGGGCTGCTCGTCGCCGCCGGACACCACGCAGAGGGCGTCGTCGGCCCAGGTGTGCCAGACCATCCGCGTACCCGCCGCCTGCACGACCCAGCAGACGTCGGTGCGCCGGGACAGCTCGGCCACCAGCTCGGGGGACGGTGCCGGCGAGTCGCTCACACCGACGAGCCTGCCACTCCTGGAGGGCGCGGGGGCACCACCTCAGGCGCGACCATGACAATGGAGCGTGACCGGCGGCGCGCGCACCCTGCTCCTGATGGCGGTCGGTGTCGCCGCGGTGTCCCTGTCGGGCCCGTTGATGGCCGCGATGGTGGTGCCCCCGCTGGCGATCTCGTTCTGGCGCACCGGCTTCGCCACGATCGGCCTCGCCCCGGGGGTGACGCTCCGGCGCCGCCACGAGGTGCGGACGGTGCGGGGCCCGATGCTCCGCCTGGTCACGGCGTCGGGGGTCGCGCTTGCCGTGCACTTCGGGACCTGGGTGACGTCGCTGACCTTGACCTCCGTCTCCTCGGCGACAGCGCTGGTGTGCCTGCAGATCGCGTGGGTGGTCGCCTGGCAGCTCGTGCGCGGCCAGCGGTTCGGGCGGGGAGTGGTGCTCGGCCTGGTGGTGGCATTCACGGGCGTCCTGGTCGTCTCGGGCGTGGACCTGCACCTGTCCACCCGGGCGCTGGTGGGCGACGTGCTCGCGCTGGTGGGAGGGGTCGCCGCCGCGGCGTACATGGTCATCGGCGCCCGCGCCCGCCAGGCGGTGTCCACCACGACGTACACGTTCGTCTGCTACGGCACCTGTGCGCTGGTGCTGCTGGTCGCCTGCGTCGTGTCGGGCCAGGCGCTGGGCGGCTACCCGGCGGGGCAGTGGGCGCTGCTGGTGGTGGTGACCGCGACCTCGCAGCTGATGGGCCACTCGGCCTTCAACCACCTGCTGGCGACGACCCCGACGGTGGTGGTCTCCCTCGCGCTGCTGCTGGAGGTCCCGGGAGCCTCCGTGCTGGCGGCGCTGCTCCTGGGGCAGGTGCCTCCGCTGGCCGCGATGGTGGGTCTCGCGGTGATCCTGGTCGGGACCGCGCTGGTGGTGCTCGGCGGCTCCCCGGTCATCGGGCGGGACCGAGACGGCCACTAGGCTCCGAGCCACCCCAATCGACCCGACGGAGGTGAGCCGATGACCGCACCGGCCCGCGAGCTGCGCGCCCGCCGCTCCTGCCACGCCGTGCCCGGGTCCAACCCCCGTTTCCTCGAGAAGGCCCAGGGACTCGCCTCGGACCAGGTGTTCCTGGACCTCGAGGACTCGGTGGCGCCGGTCGCCAAGCCCGGTGCCCGCAAGAACATCGTCGAGGTGCTCAACACCGGCGACTGGGCGGGGCGGGTACGGACCGTGCGGGTCAACGACTGGACGACCCGCTGGACCTACCAGGACGTCGTCGAGGTCGTCGAGGGCGCGGGCGCGAACCTCGACTGCATCATGCTGCCCAAGGTGCAGAGCGCCGACCACGTGAAGGCCCTCGACCTTCTGCTGACCCAGATCGAGACCACCATGGGGTACGACGTCGGGCGCATCGGGATCGAGGCGCAGATCGAGAACGCGCTCGGGCTGGTGAACGTCGACGCCATCGCTACCGCGTCCGGGCGGGTCGAGACGCTGATCTTCGGGCCCGCCGACTTCATGGCGTCGATCAACATGAAGTCGCTGGTCGTCGGCGAGCAGCCGCCCGGGTACGACGTGGGGGACGCCTACCACTACATCCTGATGCGGCTGCTGATGGCGGCGCGGGCGCACGACCTTCAGGTGATCGACGGTCCATACCTGCAGATCAAGGACCTCGACGGCTTCCGGAGGGTCGCCGGACGCTCCGCGGCGCTGGGCTTCGACGGAAAGTGGACGCTGCACCCTAGCCAGATCGAGGTGGCCAACGAGGTGTACTCCCCGCGCCAGGAGGACTACGACCACGCCGAGAACATCCTCGACGCCTACGAGTACTTCACCTCCGAGAAGGGCGGGGCCACGGGCGCGGTCATGCTCGGCGAGGAGATGATCGACGAGGCCTCGCGCAAGATGGCGCTGGTCGTGTCCGGCAAGGGCCGGGCAGCGGGCATGACGCGCCGCAGCCTCTGGTCCCCGCCCAGCTGACCTCGCGCCGTGCGCGTTGGTGGAGGCCTCGAAGCGAGGGCGACGTTCCGCGCGAAGATGCGGGTGGTTTCGAGACCCTCGCCCCTGGGGGGTCGGGCGCCTCAACCAGCGTGGGGGTGGGGTCGGCGTCGCGCGTTGGTTGAGGTGGCGAGGCGCTAGCCGAGCCCTCGAAACCATGGTCACCCTTCGCGCGTGGGTGCGGGTGGTTTCGAGGCCCTCGCCCCTGAGGGCTCGGGCACCTCAACCAGCGTGGGGGCTCGGGCACCTCGACCAGCGTGGGGGCTCGGGCACCTCGACCAGCGTGGGGGCTCGGGCGCCTCGACCAGCGTGGGAAGGGGTCCCGTAGCATCCCTGGCGTGCCGAGCGACCCCCCCGCCACCGCGTCCGTCACCGGGGTGCGGGTCGACGACGAGGGCATCCGCGCCCGCAGCGACGACGAGGTCGTCCTCGACGTGCTCTTCGACGGCCGCCGGATCTGGTCCTTCTGGCTGCACCGCGACGGTGAGCTCAACGGGGGGGCGATCCTGGTGCGCTGGCCGGCCGCCCTGCGCCGGTTCCTCGAGGGGACGACGCGCCTGCAGCTGGTCGAGCACGTCACCGGCACCGTCGCGTACGACGAGGAGGTGCGCCTCGGCACGGGGAGCACGCGCATCGCCGTGGTCAACGACCGCGGGCTGCCCCTGGGGATCGACAAGTCCCTTCGCCTCGCGCAGACGTTCGACACGCGCAGCGCCGAGCAGGTCGCGCCGCTGCTGGACTCCATCGAGGAGGTGCTCGCCGCGCTGAGGAAGGCCGGCATCGACGCCTTCCCGGCCTACGGCACGCTGCTGGGCGCGGTCCGGGGCGGGAGGCTGATCGGTCACGACAGCGACGCCGACCTCGGCTACGTCAGCGACCACACGCACCCGGTCGACGTCGTCCGCGAGTCCTTCCGGCTGCAGCGTGCGCTCGCGGACATGGGCTACCGGATCACCCGCTACAGCGGCATCGCGTTCAAGGTCGACGTCGTGGAGGCGGACGGCTCGGTGCGCGGCCTGGACGTGTTCGGGGGGTTCCTCGCCGGCGGTCGCCTCCACCTGATGGGGGAGATCCGCACCCCGTTCAGGCGCGAGCAGATCTTCCCGCTCGGCACCACCACGCTGGAGGGTCGCGAGCTGCCGGCGCCTGCGGACACCGACGCGTTCCTCACCGCGACGTACGGGCCCTCGTGGCGGGTCCCCGACCCGGCGTACAAGTTCGAGACCCCGGTCTCCACCCACCGTCGCCTCAACGGCTGGTTCAGGGGCACCCGGGTCCGCCGGGAGGCCTGGGACCGCAGCTACTCACGGCTGCCCCGCACGCCGCCGCCGATCGAGCCGTCGCCGTTCGCCCGGTGGGTCCGCAGGAGGGAGCACGGGACCCCGGCCAGCGTCATCGACATCGGCTGCGGCCAGGGGGTGGACGACCTGTGGTTCGCCCGTCAGGGCGCCTCGGTCCTGGGGCTGGACTACGCCCTGCGCGGCAGCGAGGCGGTCGCCGGGCTCGCGGCCGCGGAGGGCGTCGACCTCGAGTTCCGCGGCATGAACCTGTGCGAGCTGCGCTCGGTGCTCGCCGAGGGCGCGCGCGTCGCCCACCTTGAGGGACCCAAGGTGGTGACCGTCCGCAACGTCGCCGAGGCGACCGACCGCGTGGGCCGCGGCCACCTGTGGCGGGCCTGCGAGATGATGCTGCGCGAGGGCGGCCGGCTCTACCTGGAGGTCCTGGTCGGGCGGGCCGCGAGCGACGGGTTCGCACGTGAGCAGCACCTGCGGCCCCTGGCGCTGCCCAGGGTGGTCGCGGAGCTGGAGGCGCGCGGCGCGCACGTCGTGGCCCGTCGGCAGGCATGGGTCAGCAGTCCCGGCAGGCGAGCGGGACACCGGATCGGACGACTGGTGGTGCAATGGCAACGGTGAAGGACATGAGGTCGCGGCTGCGGCTGAGTGGCAAGGACGCGGCCCGCAACCTCGGCAGGTTCCGCGCCGGCGTGCGCGCCGGGTCCGTCGACGCGCTGCGCGAGCGCGTGGCGACCCTCGAGGACGAGGTCCAGGAGTGCCGCCAGCTCAACCTCCGCCTGGCCGAGCTGACCGACGTCGTCGAGGAGCTGCTGCTGCCGGTCGCGCAGCGTGACGAGGAGCGGCTCTCCGAGCTGCTCGAGAAGTACTCCCGAGGCCTGTGAGCTGCTGAGGTGGCCCGCAAGGTCGTGCTGCACGTCGGTCTTCCGAAGACGGGTACGACGTACCTCCAGACCGTCCTGTGGGACAACCGCGAGGCGCTCGCCCGGCAGGGGGTGCTGCTGCCCGGGTCGTCGAGCCGCGACCACCTGTGGGCCAGCGGCGCGCTGCGCGACGACCCGCGGATCGACCGGCGCGGACCCCAGGCGCGACACGCGTGGGACCGGCTGGTCGCCGAGGTCCGGGCGTGGCAGGGCACCGCGGTCGTGAGCCACGAGTTCTTCGCACCGGCCGCCGTCGAGCAGGCACGGCGGGCGGTGGGCGCGTTCGGCGAGGCCGAGGTGCATGTGGTCGTCACGGCGCGGGACACGCTGAGCCTGGTCACCGCACGCTGGCAGGAGTTGGTGAAGAACGGGTCGACGGTCCCGATCGACGCCTACCCGGTGCGCGAGGAGACCGACCCCGTCGACGACTGGGACTGGGGCAGCCTCGACCTCGCCGACGTCCTGGAGCGGTGGGGGTCCGCGGTCCCGCACGAGCGCGTGCACGTGCTGCCGCTGCCCAAGCCGGCGGAGCCGCGGGAGACCCTGTGGCTGAGGTTCGCGGCCCTGCTCGGGGCGGACCCCGGAGGGCTGGCCGTCCCCGCCTCCGGCACCAACGAGTCCCTCGGGGTGGTCGAGGTGGAGCTCCTGCGCCGCGTCAACGCCGACCTCGTCGGGTTCGCGTCCGCGCCCGACCGCGGCAACTGGATCCGCGGATACCTGGCCCAGGGCAAGCTGGTGCCGCGCCGAGGGGAGCGGTTCTGGCCGTCCCCGGACCGGGTGGTCGAGCTGTGCGCCCGTGGCCGGCGCATCGCGGACGCGGTGG
Organism: Nocardioidaceae bacterium; assembly: GCA_025927955.1. GTDB lineage: Bacteria > Actinomycetota > Actinomycetes > Propionibacteriales > Nocardioidaceae > Nocardioides_B. Next base: position 6,532 of record JAICKK010000052.1, on the reverse strand, counting down.
CCGCCTCGGACTTCGACGTGGTCGGCGACGTGGCGGACCTCCGCCCTCCCGACCCCGTACCGCCCCGCCGGCACCCCGACACCGTCACCGACGCCGAGCTGGTCACCGCCGCGACGGCGGTGATCGCCGACATGATGGCCGACGTGCGCAGGGTCACCCGCGAGGGCCGTCGCCTCGCCGAGGCTCCGCGCAGTGGGCTACGGCGCCGCGTCCCAGGACCCGTGCGGGCCCTGGGCCGGCGGGTGCGTCGTCGCCTGCGCTGAGTGACTCCCGCCATGGCGGCGGTGCGAGCGCTGGGGCAGCATGACCCCCACCCAGCCGACGCGTCCCGGACGCCGAACGGAAGGACCCCGCATGGGTCGCCTCTGCCAGACCGAGGGCCTCACCGACGTCCAGACCGAGATCCTCGGGGTGGTCCGCAGCTTCGTGGACGAGAAGGTGCTGCCCGTCGCCACCGAGCTCGAGCACCGCGACGAGTACCCCACCGCGATCGTCGAGCAGATGAAGGACCTGGGCCTGTTCGGGCTCACCATCCCCGAGGAGTACGGCGGGCTCGGGGAGTCGCTGCTGACCTACGCCCTGGTCGTCGAGGAGATCTCCCGCGGCTGGATGAGCCTGTCGGGCATCGTCAACACGCACTTCATCGTGGCGCACATGCTGGTGCAGCACGGCACCGAGGAGCAGAGGCGCCGGCTCCTGCCCATGATGGCCACCGGCGAGGTCCGTGGCGCGTTCTCGATGTCGGAGCCCGGGTGCGGCTCGGACGTCAGCGCGATCAGGACCAGGGCGGTCCCCGACGCCGACGGGCGGACCTACACGGTCGACGGCCAGAAGATGTGGCTGACCAACGGCGGCTCGTCCACCCTGGTCGCCGTACTGGTCAAGACGGAGCGAGGCGGGAGCAGCGTCTACAAGAACATGACCACGTTCCTGGTCGAGAAGCCCGCCGGCTTCGGCGAGGTCCGCGACGGTCTCACCGTGCCCGGGAAGATCGAGAAGATGGGCTACAAGGGCGTCGACACCACCGAGCTGGTCTTCGAGGGCTTCCGGATCGGTGCGGAGCAGATCCTCGGGGGCGAGCCGGGGAGGGGCTTCTACCAGATGATGGACGGGGTCGAGGTCGGCCGGGTCAACGTCGCGGCCCGCGGCTGCGGTGTCGGCTGCCGGGCGTTCGAGCTCGCCGTGGCCTACGCCCAGCAGCGGGAGACCTTCGGCAAGAGGATCGCCGAGCACCAGGCGGTGCTGTTCCGGATCGCGGAGATGGGCACCAAGGTCGAGGCCGCCCACCAGATGATGGTCCGCGCCGCGCGGAGGAAGGACGCGGGCCAGCGCAACGACCTCGAGGCCGGGATGGCGAAGTACCTCGCGAGCGAGTACTGCTCGCAGGTCGTGGAGGACGCCTTCCGCATCCACGGCGCCTACGGGTTCTCCAAGGAGTACGAGATCGAACGGCTCTACCGCGAGGCGCCGATGCTGCTCATCGGTGAGGGCACCGCCGACATCCAGCGGATGATCATCGGCCGCCGGCTGCTCGAGGACTACCGCGCTTGACCGCGCTCGCTCCGCCCGCGCGCGTCCGCCGAGCGCAGCGAGCAGTCAGCCCAGCGTCTTGTTCAGCCGCTCGAGCGCCTCCCGGAGCCGCTTGTCGTCCCGGTCCGCCACCGGCACGAGCACCTCGGTCACGACGTCGACGACGTCGGCGAGCCGCTGGTTGAGCCGGCGGTTCTCCTCGACCGCGTCCTCGAGGGCCGCGACCCGCGCGGCCAGCCCCTCGGGATCGGGGGCCGGCCTCCTCGGGCTCCGGCGGGGCTGCGGTGTCGGGGGAGGAGGAACCTCCCGGTGGAGCCGGCTGCGCAGCCGGTCTCCCAGCGAGCCGACCCGGCCCCGGTCGTTGTCCTGCGCTGTCACGGTGTCCACCTCACGACGAGTCGGCAGATGTCAGGGTTCTCCTCGCCCAGGGGGGCGAGGTCACGGCCGCGCTCGCGGTGCACGATGCGTCCGCCGTACGACTGGATCTCCCGGACGACGTCGTCCGGCTCGAGGTAGGTGCGCAGGTGGGGGCCGAAGAACTTGGTGTCCCGCCGCGAGAGGGGTGTGCGGAACTCGACGAAGGTCTCGCCGCCGCGACGCTGCACCATGGAGGCGAAGCGCCAGAAGTTGTCCCGTCCGCTCTCGGCGAGGCTGTCGAGCAGCCCGCGGGCATAGACCTGCTTGCGGCCCGGCTGGTGGGCCAGGCGGGCCCCAGTGAGCAGCACCGAGCGCAGGTCCTCGAGGTTCAGCGTGCGCGCCCTCACCTTCAGGCGCCTCCGACGCCGCAGCCGCGCCGTGCGCCGCAGCCCACGGGCGGTGAAGTCCAGGGCGAGGACGCGGTGCCCCCTGGCCGCGAAGTACGCCGCGTCCCGTCCCGTCCCGGCGCCCACGTCGAGGATCCACGCGCGGCCGCCCGGGCGCCCCTCGGGGTGCTCGCCCAGCCACTGCTGGACCCAGCGGGCGAACGGGGAGCCGGACGTGGGGACCCGCGTCGAGTCCGGGCTCTTGTAGAAGTCCTGCCAGAACCGCAGCCGTCGCCGCGGGGCCCGGAACCACGCGTCCATCCGGCGTACGTCGACGGGGTCGTGGTCGAAGTGGAACGCCGGGTCGGGCACCCGCCACTGGGGGCCGTAGGTGAGCTCGAGCACCTCCTCGGGACGAGCGGGCGCCACGATCTCGCGGCCCTCGAGGGTCACGGTGCCGAACGGCACCAGCGCCGAGCGGTCCAGCGTGCCGGTCAGCGACCCGGTGACCAGGAACCGCTCCCCGATGTGGAAGGACCCGAACACGTCGATGCCGCACCGGCGCCCGTCCGGCAGCGGCACCCAGACCTTGAAGTTCGCCCCGGACATCCGCACCACCCGCCAGCCGAGCGCGCGCATGCGCCGGGTCGCTGCGGTGCACTCGCGGATGATGTCGAACGGGTGGTGGTACCTGCTCAGGTAGGCGACGTCCGCGTCCGAGTCGTGGCCGATCATGTGCCCGTCGCGCACGGCGCCGAGCAGGCAGCCGTACATCAGGTAGGCGTCGAGGCCGCACTCCTCGCGCAGGTCGTGGAGGACGCGCTCGAGGGCGTCCATGATCTGGTCGCGGGCGGTGGTCTCGGTGTTGCTGAAGTCCCGCTGCAGCCTGCCGCCCTTGTCGACGGCGAGCGGGTGTCCCTCCTCGTCGACGACGCTGAGCCTGCTGCTGCCCGTGCCGAAGTGGACGTCGCTCTGCGAGTGCAGCACGTCGTGGCTGACGTGGTCGACGAGCTCGACGTCGGCGACCCCGTCGAGGCGGTGCGCCAGCGCCCGGGGCCAGGGGACCGTGAGCCGGTGGTCCCTGCCCGGCGTCCCGTCCCGCCCGGGGTGGAAGGACCACACCCGCTGCCCGTCGAGGCAGACGTCGATCGCGCCCGACAGCGAGTCGGGAACGACGAGGCCACGGGTGCTCACGTCGATCCCGCGCGTCACTCGCCCTCCTCGGTCAACCTTTGGGAGCCTACCCAACCTCCGGCCGACAACCCGGTCGACCCGCGGTGCCTGCTCGTGGCAGGGTGTGAGGGCCGTCGCCCACGGCGGCCCACCCGGGAGGAGACAGCCATGACATCCGAGGGCGAGCACGCGCCGGACACCGACGAGCTCAAGGACAAGATGCGCGAGGCGCTGGAGCGCAAGCGGGCCAACGACCGCGGCGTCCCGCGTCCCGCGGGCAACCGGGAGAAGGCGCACGGCTCCGAGGTCCTCGACGGCGGCCCCCGCATGCACCGTCGCAAGGCCGGTGGCGGCGGCTCCTGACGGCGGCGGACCCCGGCATGCAGTTCGGTCGCAGCTACGAGGAGTTCGAGGTCGGCGCGACGTACAAGCACTGGCCCGGCAAGACGGTCACCGAGTACGACGACCACCTGTTCTGCCTGCTGACGATGAACCATCACCCGCTGCACCTGGACCGCAGCTACGCCGAGGGCACCACCCAGTTCAGGCGGAACGTCGTCGTGGGCAACTACGTGTACTCGCTGCTGCTGGGCATGAGCGTCGCCGACGTGTCCGGCAAGGCGATCGCGAACCTGGAGGTCGAGTCGCTGCGGCATGTCGCGCCGACCTTCCACGGCGACACGATCTACGGGCAGACCGAGGTCCTCGGCAAGTGGGAGTCCCGCTCCAAGGATGACCGGGGGATCGTGCACGTGGAGACCAAGGGCTACAACCAGGACGGCACCGTCGTGTGCGTCTTCCGCCGCAAGGTCATGGTCCCCAAGCAGTCCTACCTCGACGCCCGTGGTGGTGAGCAGCCAGGTCGTCCCGAGCTCGTGGAGGGTGACCCGGCATGACCGGGCAGGCCACCACCGCCGAGTCGTCGAGGAGCGGCCGGACGTTCTTCGGCCAGCCGGGGGTGCTGGCGAACCTCTTCGGCGTGGAGATGTGGGAGCGCTTCAGCTTCTACGGCATGCAGGGGATCCTGCTCATCTACCTCTACTACGGGGCGTCGCGGGGCGGCCTGGGCATCGACAGGGGAGTGGCGGCCGGCATCGTCGGCGCGTACGGCGGGGCGGTGTACCTGTCCACGATCCTCGGGGCGTGGCTCGCCGACCGGGTGATCGGGCCCGAGCGCACCCTGTTCTACAGCGCCGTCGTGGTCATGGGCGGCCACATCGCGCTCGCCGTGCTGCCCGGCCTGGCCGGCGTGGGCGTCGGCCTGGTCCTGGTCGCGCTGGGCAGCGGTGGCGTGAAGGCGAACGCCACCTCGCTGGTGGGGTCCCTCTACGACGAGCACGACGAGCGACGCGACGCCGGCTTCTCGGTCTTCTACATGGGCATCAACCTCGGCGCACTGGTCGGGCCGCTGCTGACCGGGCTGCTGCAGAAGGAGTGGGGGTTCCACTTCGGCTTCGGCCTGGCCGCGGTCGGCATGGCCGCCGGGCTGGTGCAGTACTCACTGGGCCGTCACCACCTCCCCGACGAGACGCGTCACGTCCCGGACCCGCTCGATCGCGCGACGGGCCTGCGCTACGCCGCCGTCGGCGTCGCGGCCGTGGTGCTCGTCGTCGTGCTCTGCGTGGTGCACGTGATCACCACCGACAGGCTCGCGGACATCGTCGCCTGGGTCAGCGGGATCGCGGCGCTGGCCTACTTCGTGGTGATCCTCTCCAGCCGGCAGATCACCTCGGTGGAGCGTCAGCGGGTGCTCGCGTTCATCCCCATGTTCGTGGCCAGCGCCGTGTTCTGGTCGCTCTACCAGCAGCAGTTCACGGTCGTGACCATCTACTCCGACCAGCGGCTGGACCGCAACCTGTTCGGGTGGCAGATGCCCGTCCCGTGGGTGCAGTCGATCAACCCGGTCTTCATCATCATCCTGGCCGGGGTGTTCGCGGGGATGTGGACCAGGCTCGGCGAGCGGCAGCCGTCGACCCCGGTCAAGTTCGCGCTCGGCACGATGAGCATCGGGGTGTCGTTCCTGCTGTTCATCCCGATGTCCGGCGGCGGGCCGAACAGCGCGCCGCTGTGGGGCCTGGTCATCGTGCTGCTGTTCTTCACCGTCTCCGAGCTCCTGCTGTCCCCGGTCGGCCTCTCGCTGTCCACCAAGCTCGCGCCGGACCTGTTCCGGACCCAGATGGTCGCCCTGTTCTTCCTGTCCGTGGCCCTGGGGACCGCCATGTCCGGCCTGCTCAGCGGCTACTACGACCCGAAGAACGAGGTGCCCTACTTCCTGTGGCTCGGGGTGGCCGCGATCGCCGTCGGCGCCGTGCTGCTCGTGTTCGTCAGGCCGGTCCGCCGGCTCATGCACGGCGTGCACTGAGGGTAGGTTGTGGCCATGCCCGCCGCCCCCGACGATCCCGCCGACGAGCCGGCAGACGGGCCGGAGCTGTGGCTGGTGCGGCACGGTGAGACGGAGTGGAGCCGCGACGGCCGGCACACCTCGCGCACGGACCTCGACCTGACCGAGAAGGGCGTGGAGGTGGCGTGCACGCTCAAGCAGCGGCTCGCGGACGAGACGTTCGGCCTCGTGCTGTGCAGCCCGATGCGCCGCGCCCGCCGTACGGCGGAGCTGGCGGGGTTCACCGACCTCGAGGTGGACGCCGACCTCGTGGAGTGGGGCTACGGCGAGTACGAGGGGATCACCACCGCGGAGATCCGCGAGACGGCTCCGGGCTGGACCATCTGGACGCACCCGACGCCCGGCGGCGAGACCGCGCAGCAGGTGAGCGAGCGGCTCGACCGGGTCGTGGAAAGGGTGCGCGCCGTGAGCGGGCGGGTGCTGGCCTTCGGGCACGGGCACGCGCTGCGCGCCCTGGCCGCGCGCTGGATCGAGCAGCCGGTCGCCGAGGGCCGGTTCTTCAAGCTGGACACCGCGACGGTGAGCACGCTCGGCTACGAGCGCGACTTCCCGGTCGTGCTGCGCTGGAACTCCTGACTCACCACACGCCCCACTCGGCCAGCGACGTCAGCAGGCCGGGCGCGGTCTCGACCGCCCGGGACTCCTCGGGGGTGAACCAGCCGACGTCCGCGGCGTCGTCCCCGGC
>JAICKK010000074.1 GCA_025927955.1 Nocardioidaceae bacterium | reverse complement strand
GGTGCCCGAGCCCCCAGGGCGAGGGCCTCGAAACCATCCGCACCGGCGCGCAGACCCGACCGTGGTTTCGAGGCTCGCCTAGCGGCTCGCACCTCGACGAACCACGCGGACCCACGCTGGTTGAGGTGCCCGAGCCCCCCAGGGCGAGGGCCTCGAAACCATCCGCACCGGCGCGCAGACCCGACCGTGGTTTCGAGGCTCGCCTAGCGGCTCGCACCCTAACCAACGACGCGGACCCACGCTGGTTGAGGTGCCCGAGCCCCACGCTGGTTGAGGTGCCCGAGCCCCCAGGGCGAGGGCCTCGAAACCATCCGCACCGGCGCGCAGACCCGACCGTGGTTTCGAGGCTCGCCTAGCGGCTCGCACCTGAACCACCGGCGCCTGGGTGGTCAGTGCAAGCGCGAGACCTCACGTCAACCAGCACTGGCCGCCCGTCGGGGGCTACTCGCCACCCGTCTCCACGTACTCCTCGGGGTCCTTGTCCTCCGGTGGGACTCCCGTGGCCGCCTTCATCGACTCGTATCGCAGGAACGCCACGGCGATGTCGTGGCGCTGCTGCATGCTCGAGTGGCGGCGGAAGTCGGCGAGGTCCTGTCGCTCCTCCTCGGCCATGTGGTCGCTGTTGCTCACCCGGCACTCGATGACCGCGTCCCACCACTCGTCCGTGCCGACGTCGTGCCGGGCCGCCTTGCGGATGCCCTCGCGGATGTCGTTGTGGTCCTTGACGGCGTCCTCGACCTCCTCCTCGACGTCGTCGGCGTCGGCCTCTCCCTTCCCCACGCGCAGCAGCTCGGGGTAGAAGTACCTCTCCTCGGCCTCGGCGTGCGTCTCGAGCAGGATCTCCAGCCGCTTCCAGAGCGCGCCCAGACCCTCGGTGTCGTCGCGAGGGAACTCGTCGAGCATCGCGAACATCCGGCGCTGCTCGCCGTGCTGGTGAAGGATGACGTCGGTGATGTCCATGGGCGCCTCTCGTCGGGTCGGTGCGGCGGTCTCGCCGAGGTGGTCGGGGACAACCTACGCGCCGTGTCGCAGATGCCCCGATCCGGCCGGGGGCCGTAGGTTCGACGCACGATGAGAGTTCTGCTCGCCCTGGGCGGCAACGCCATGACCTCCCCGGAGGGTCGTGCGCGCCCGGAGGACCAGATCGCCGCGGCCGAGGTGGCCATGAGGGCCGTCGCGGCGCTGGTCGCCCGCGACGTCGAGGTCGTGCTCACGCACGGCAACGGCCCGCAGGTCGGCAACCTGCTGGTGAAGAACGAGATCGCCGCGTCCATCGTACCCCCCGTGCCGCTGGACTGGTGCGGCGCGCAGACCCAGGCGACGTTGGGCTTCGTGCTCATGAACGCCCTGGAGGCGGCGCTGGCGGCGCGCGGGGTCGACCGGCCGTGCGCGACCGTCGTGACCCGCACCCTGGTCGACGCCGACGACCCGGGGTTCGCCCGGCCGAGCAAGCCGATCGGGCGGTTCCTGCCGCGTGAGGAGGCCGCGGTGCTCGTCGCGCACGGCGAGACCTGGGAGGACCGTGGCGAGCGTGGCTGGCGCCGGGTCGTCGCCTCGCCGGAGCCGCGGGAGATCCTCGACGTCCCCGCGGTGCGGGCGCTCGTCGCCGCCGGGTTCGTGGTCGTCGCGAACGGTGGCGGCGGGGTGCCCGTCGTCCGCGAGGACGACCGGCTGCGGGGGGTGGAGGCGGTCATCGACAAGGACCTCGGCGCGGCCTTGCTCGGACGCAGCCTGGGCGCCGACGTGCTCGTCGTCGCCACCGACGTGGCGCACGCCGTCCTCAGGTTCGGCACGCCCGACGCCGAGCCGATCGGCCGGGTGGCGGTCAGCCGGCTGCGGGCCCTGGCCTCCGAGGGCCACTTCGCGAGCGGCTCCATGGGCCCCAAGGTGGACGCCGCCTGCCGGTTCGTCGAGCAGGGCGGCACGCGGGCCGTGATCACCACCCTCGAGCGGATCCTCGACGCCGTCGAGGGCAACGCCGGCACCATCGTCGTACCCGACCAGAGCTGACCCGTCCCACCAGCCGAAGGAGCACCGAATGCCCGAGCCCGTCGAAGTCCGCAAGATCCCCCTGCTCACCGTGTCCGATGCCGGCGGGCTGGCCGACCTGGTCGACTCCGGCGTCCTCGAGGCCGACCGGGTGGTCGCGGTGATCGGCAAGACCGAGGGCAACGGCGGCGTGAACGACTACACCCGGATCATCGCCGACCGCGCCTTCCGGGAGGTGCTCGTCGCCAGAGGCACCCGCAGCGCCGAGGAGGTCGCGCAGGTCCCGATCGTCTGGTCCGGCGGCACCGACGGCGTGCTCAGTCCGCACGCCACCGTGTTCGCGACCGTGTCGTCCGACCGCGCCGAGCAGACCGACGAGCTGCGGCTCACCGTCGGCTTCGCGATGAGCGAGGTGCTGCTGCCCGAGGACATCGGACGCACTCCCATGGTCGCCAAGGTGGCCGACGCGGTGAGGGTCGCGATGGAGCGCGCGGGCATCGCCGGCGCCGCCGACGTGCACTACGTGCAGACCAAGACCCCGCTGCTGACCATCCACGCCATCCGGGACGCCAAGAGCCGCGGGAAGACGGTCTGGACCGAGCACACCCACGAGTCGATGGACCTCTCGAACGGGTGTACGGCGCTCGGCGTGGCCGTCGCGCTGGGGGAGATCGAGATGCCCTCGGACGAGGACGTCCTGCACGACAGGGCCCTCTACTCCGCCGTGGCGTCCTGCTCCTCCGGGGTCGAGCTCGACCGGGCCCAGGTCGTGGTGGTCGGCAACGCCCGCGGCGTGGGCGGTCGCTTCCGGATCGGCCACTCGGTGATGCGCGACGCCCTCGACGCCGACGGCATCTGGGCGGCGATCCGGGACGCCGGGCTCGAGCTGCCGGAGCGCCCCCACCCCGCCGATCTGCAGGGGCGCCTGGTGAACGTGTTCCTCAAGTGCGAGGTCAGCCAGGACGGGCAGGTGCACGGGCGCCGCAACGCGATGCTCGACGACTCCGACGTGCACTGGCACCGGCAGATCAAGTCGGCCGTCGGCGGCGTGGCCGCGTCCGTCACCGGCGACCCGGCCGTGTTCGTGTCCGTCTCGGCGGCGCACCAGGGCCCCGACGGCGGCGGCCCGGTCGCCGCGATCGTCGACCTCGGCCCCGACCCCACCGGCTACGTGCCCCCCTCCTGACGCCGAGGCGTCCCGTTCTGTGGTGGGATCACCGCCGAGGCGTCCCGTTCTGCGTCGTACAGCTCCCGCTCACCACAGAACAAGACGCCTCGACGTAACCGGGACCACAGGACGGGACGCCTCGGCGCAACCCGGACCACAGGACGGGCCGCGTCGGCGTGGAGGCCGCCCGGCGGAGGAGGCGCTAGAGGGCGCGGATGCCCCAGGAGGCGGAGAGCTCGTCGCCCTCCGAGCCGGCCGGGGCGAGCACGACGACGTCCTCGCCTGTCGCCAGGGCGTTCGGCGGGGCGGTCATCGGCTCGACGGCGAGGGACTGCCGCGCCAGCCGGGGGAGGTCGTCGCCGGTGTAGACCTGCACCCAGCGGTGTGCCGCGTCCATCCACAGCGTGACGCCCTCGTCGCGCGCCGGGTCGCGCACGGAGACCTCGACCCGGCCGTCGGGACCGCGGTCGAGGTCGGTGAAGGCCGTGTCCAGCGACGTCGAGCGCAGCGGCCGGGCGACCCGGAAGTCGAGGTCGCCGTCGCGGACGTCCTCACGCCCGACGGGGATCTTCCGGTCGTCGCTGACCAGCCGGGTCGACGCGGGCAGCGTCAGCTCCCAGCCGTCCACGGGCCCGGCCCCGGTGGTGAGGTAGGGGTGCGAGCCCATCGCGTACGGCGCCGCAGACGCGGTGAGGTTGGTGGCGGTCACCGTGACGGTCAGCCCGTCGGCGGACAGGTCGTGCAGGACGTGCACGTCGAGCGTCCACGGGTAGCCGGTCTGGGCCATCAGCCGGTACACCTGCGACACGGAGTGCGCGGTACGCTCCTCCAGCGTCCAGGCGACCCAGCGCACGAGCCCGTGGCTGGCGTTGCCCAGGGACGGCTCGCTGAGCGGCAGCTGCAGGTCGCGCCCGTCGAAGGAGTACCTCCCGTCGCGCAGCCGGTTGGGCCAGGGCACCAGCAGCTGGCCGCGCCCGGCCCACGGCATCTCGTCCTCCGCGAAGCCGAGCAGCAGCGGACGGCCGTTCTGCTCGAGGACCCGCAGCGCGGCCCCGCACTCGGTGACCACCGCGCGGTAGCCGCCCCCGGTGATCTCGTACTGCTCCCCGCTCGGCACCACCATGTCCCCACCCTGCCAGAGATCTCCGCCGACGCCGTCCACCACCAGGTCGGCCCGCTCCCGGGTCGCCTCCCGCACGAACATCGCCTCCTCGACCTCACGGAAGGCCAGCCACCGCTCCCGCAGGTGCTCGCCGTCGCGGGCCAGCCCCCGCTCCAGCCGTACGGCGGGCGGCGCGTCGACCCAGACCAGGGCCGTGGTCACGTCGTCGTAGGCGGTGTTGCCCGAGCCGACACCCTCGATGACCAGCACGTCGACCGGCTCGACCACGCGCTGCTCGGCGAAGGCGTCGCGGTGCCAGTCCCATCGGCGGTAGCGGCCGGCCTCGCCCCGGCGCAGCGGCCCGACGACGGAGGTGGCGACCGTCAGCCGGCCCTCGGCGACGCCGTCCCAGCCCTGGTACACGTCGTCCATGTGCAGCGTCTGGACGCGAGCCCCGTCGCCGAGGGCGGTGCGGAAGGCACGCTCGAGGCGGGCGGCCAGCGTCGTCTTCCCGGCCCCGGCGGCGCCGTCGACGCAGACCAGCCGGGTCCGCCCGGGCCCCGCGCGCCGGTCCAGCACCAGGGCGACGACCCGGTCGACCACCCCGCCGACGACCCCGGACGCCGCCGGCCGGCTCACGAGATGCCGTGCCGCCGCAGGATCGCCTCGATGTCGTCCATGTCGTCGTCCTGGACGGCCGGCCGGGCCTTCGACGGGGCCTGGGCGGCCGCCCTCGGGGGGGCCTTCGGGGCCTTCGACGGGTCCTTCGGCCCGGCGGCCGGCCGCGACCGGTCCGCGGACAGGGAGCGGTCCTGCCGGCGGGGCGCCTCCCCGACGCCCCTCGAGCGCATGGCGGAGGTGACGACGAAGAGCAGCAGCGAGACGCCGGCGAGCACGACGCCGCTCCACACGACGGGGCTGAACACCAGGTGGACCGCCCAGCCCAGGATGTTGGTGCCGATGCGCCACAGCAGCCGCAGCGTCCCCGTCAGCCCGGCCGCCGCGGGAAGCAGCGACCACGCCACCCCGCGCAGGCCGGAGGCGGCCCCGCGGCTGCGCCAGAGCAGGATGCTGAGCAGCAGGCCGATCACGGTGAGCGTGAGCCCGACCGCCTGCCAGGTCGCCGCGTCGATGGTGTTGGGCACGGCCCCAGCCTACGGCCCACCGGCGACCACCCACCCGGTTGCGCCCGGCCGGGTCCGGCTGCCCCAGGATGGTGCCGTGCGCGACCTTCCCGACCCCGGCTTCGCCGGCGACGACGGCGTCGCCTCCACCACCTTGACGGCCGCCCTGACCGGCTACCGGGAGGACCCGGCAGGCGGCCACGCCGCGGCGCTGGCCGTCCTGCAGCACGAGCGGCTGCTGGTGCCGGTCGTCGCCGTCCTGGCAGCGGGCGGCCAGGGCGAGGACGGTTCGGACAAGGCCTCCGACATGGCGACGGTGCTGATGCGGGGCCGCGACGGCCGCACCGCCCTTCTGGCGTTCACCGGCACGGACGCGATGGGCCGGTGGGACCCGGCGGCCAGGCCGGTGCCGGTGCCCGCACGGACCGCCGCCGCGGCGGCGGTCCAGGACGGCGCCTCGGCGATGGTCCTCGACGTCGCCGGACCGGTGAGGTTCGTGGTGGAGACCGAGGACCTGCGCGAGCTCGCACAGGGCTCCACGCTGGTGCGGGTCAGCGACCGCTACGGGTGGGCGAGACCGGCCCGGTGAGCCGCTCGCCCGGGCCCTCGCCCGGTGCGTCCTCGACCTCGGAGGCCTCACGGAACGCCAGCTGCAGGGTGCGCAGCCCGTCGCGCAGGGGCGCGGCGTGGTGGTGCCCCAGCCGCGGCGCGGAGGTGACGACCAGCCCGGCAAGGGCCTCGATGAGCGTCCTCGCCTCGTCGAGGTCCCGGTGCTCGGGCAGGTCCTCGGCCAGGCCGAGGTGCACCGCCGCCGCGCTCATGAGGTGCAGCGCGGCCGTGGACACGATCTCCAGCGCGGGCACCTCCGCGATGTCCCGGGCCGACTGCGGGCCGCCACTGTCGGCGGGGGTGGAGCTCATGCCGCCAACCCTCGCACCCGCCGCTCGATGTGCGCGGAGGGGGGCCGGCACGGTACCCTGCTCGGGACCGATCCGTCTGGTCGGCCGCCTGTGCGGCCCGGGGTAGGAATACCCGGGGCGTGCCGATGGTTGGACCAGGTGCGATCCGACAAGCGGGGACCACGGTCTCCCACCCGCATCGACCGCAGCAGCATCGGCTTCACCCAGGTCGTCGGGTCCGGTACGTCGGGCGGGGCGGGTGCCCCGACCGGCGGCGGCGACGTCGTGCCCCTCCGGGTGCGCCGGACGTCAGACTGGCCTCCGCTTGCAGGCGGAGGCCTTTTTGCGTCTCGGCCGGCACCAGTCAGGCACCGGTCACGCGAGAAGACGAACAGACCACCACAGCCCAGCACATGGAGGACCCATCAGCACAGAGCTGCGAATCAACGATCGGATCCGGGTACCCGAGGTCCGGCTCGTCGGCCCCAACGGCGAGACCGTCGGCATCGTCCGCATCGACGACGCCCTGCGGCTCGCGCAGGAGTCCGACCTCGACCTCGTCGAGGTGGCGCCGACGGCTCGCCCGCCGGTCTGCAAGCTCATGGACTACGGCAAGTTCAAGTACGAGAACGCCCAGAAGGCTCGTGAGGCGCGCCGGAACCAGACGAACGTGATCATCAAGGAGATGAAGCTTCGTCCGAAGATCGACGCCCACGACTACGAGACCAAGAAGGGCCACGTCGTCCGCTTCCTCAAGCAGGGTGACAAGGTGAAGATCACGATCATGTTCCGCGGTCGTGAGCAGCACCGGCCCGAGCTGGGCTTCCGGCTGCTCCAGCGGCTCGCCGAGGACGTCGACGACCTGGGCTTCGTGGAGTCGAAGCCGAAGCAGGACGGTCGCAACATGATCATGGTCCTGGGCCCGCACAAGAAGAAGGCCGAGGCGAAGCTCGAGGTCAGGGCGGCGAAGGCGGAGCGCGCCGCCGAGCGGGCCGCCGAGCGCGAGGCCGAGCACGCCGAGCGCACCGCGACCGCCCCGACGACGCCCGAGGACAAGAAGCCGCGGCGCCGCTCGGAGAACATCGACCCGGACATGTGACCCGACGTGCGCCGGCCGCCCGGCCGGCGCGCGCACCTCCCACACGAAGGACTGAGAAGATGCCGAAGAACAAGACCCACTCGGGTGCCAGCAAGCGCTTCCGGGTGACCGGGTCCGGCAAGATCCGCCGCCAGAAGACGGGTCTGCGCCACAACCTGGAGCACAAGTCGTCCACGGTGACCCGCCGGATGAGCGGGACCACCGAGGTGGCCAAGGCCGACCGGCGCACCGTGAAGAAGCTCCTCGGCCGCTGAGCCGGACCTCTCGAACCCCAGACTGCATCAAGGAGTAACAAGTGGCACGCGTCAAGCGGGCGGTCAACGCCCACAAGAAGCGCCGGGTGACCCTCGAGCGCGCCTCCGGCTACCGCGGGCAGCGCTCGCGGCTCTACCGCAAGGCCAAGGAGCAGGTCACCCACTCGCTGGTCTACAGCTACCGGGACCGCAAGGCGAAGAAGGGCGACTTCCGCAAGCTGTGGATCCAGCGGATCAACGCCGCGGCGCGCGCGAACGGCATGACCTACAACCGCCTCATCCAGGGTCTGAGGGCCGCCGGCGTCGAGGTGGACCGCAAGATCCTCGCCGACCTGGCCGTCACCGACCCGGCCGCCTTCTCCGTGCTCGTCGAGACCGCCCGCGGGGCGCTGCCCGACGACGTCAACGCGCCCCGCGTCGAGGGTGCCGAGCCGGTCGAGGCCTCGGCCTGACGGAGCCCACGGAGCCCACGTCGATGGCGAGCCTGCCCGCCGGTGCGACCGCCCTGCTCTCCGCGAGGAGCGGCCGCGTGCGTACGGCGAGCAGGCTCGCCCGTCGTGCCTCCCGCGCCGAGCACCGGCTCTTCCTCGCCGAGGGACCGCAGGCCGTCCGCGAGGCGCTCGAGGTCCCCGGGTGCGTCCGGGAGGTGTTCGCCACCGCCGCTGCCGCCGCGGCCCACCCGCAGCTGGTCGCCCGAACGAGGGCCGCTGGAGCGCCCTGGCAGCCGGTCGACGACGCGGCGCTGTCGGCCCTGACCCAGACGGTGCACCCCCAGGGCGTGGTCGCCGTCTGCCGGTTCCTCGACCGGCCGCTCGCGGACGTGCTGGCCCGGGCCCCCCGCCTGCTGGCCGTGTGCGCCGACGTCCGCGACCCGGGCAACGCGGGCACGGTGGTCCGGTGCGCGGACGCGGCCGGTGCCGGTGGCGTGGTGCTCACCGGTGAGTCCGTTGACCCCTACAACGGCAAGGCCGTGCGCGCCTCCGCCGGCTCCCTGTTCCACCTGCCGCTCGCGCTCGACGCCCGGACGACGGACGTGCTGGAGGCCGTACGACGGGCCGGGCTGCTGGTCCTGGCCGCCGACGGCCGCGGCGAGCTGGACCTCGACGACGCGGAGGACGCGGGGGTGCTGGCCGCGCCGGCGGCGTGGGTGTTCGGGAACGAGGCGTGGGGGCTGCCCGCCGGGGTGGCCGCCCTCGCCGACCACCGGGTGCGCATCCCGATCCACGGACGCGCGGAGAGCCTCAACCTGGCGACCGCGGCGGCGGTCTGCCTGTACGCGTCGGCTCGCGCCCACCGGCGCCGATGACGCCCGGAGGCGTCGTCCCCGGGTCCTGGTCGATGCGGGTTCGGGCGACGTCGCGCGCAGCGTGACTTACGAACAACGCCTGAGGGCCACTAGCCTGTGGCCATGGTGCGGGGGACCGAGGGGCGGGTGTCGTCCGCCGGTGCCCTGGACCTGCTCGCCGACGGGGCCGTGATCGCGGACGCGGACGGCGTGGTCACCGCGATGAACGCCGCCGCCCGCCGGCTGCTCGGAGGCGGGGACGGTGTCGGCCGGCACCTCGCCGACGTGGTGCTCCTGCAGGACCGGACCGGCAACAGCTGGTTCGCCTGCACCGACCCCTACGGGGGGCTCGCGACCCGCCGCCGGCTCAGCGAGCAGGCGTGGTACCTCGCCGACGGCACCGAGCTGCTCATCACCGCGGGCATCGTGCGGAGGTCACCGGACCACCCGGTCACCCAGGTCGCGGTGTCGCTGCGCTCCGCGCACGCCCGCGAGCGCCTGGACCGGGAGCGCTCGGACCTGGTCGCGACCGTCGCCCACGAGCTGCGCTCGCCGCTGACCGGCGTCAAGGGCTTCGCGGCGACGCTGCTGGCGAAGTGGGACAAGCTCAGCGACGCCCAGAAGAAGATGATGCTCGAGACCGTCAACGCCGACGCGGACCGCCTGACCAGGCTGATCGCCGAGCTGCTCGACGTCGCCCGGATCGACACCGGCCGGCTCTCGCTGTTCCCGCGGCCGCTGGACTTCCGGGCCGCGGTCGAGCGCGTGGTCGCGTCCGTGCAGGCGGGGACGGGTCGCGACATCGCCTTCGACGTCGACGGCGACCTGCCCGCGGTCACCGCGGACCCCGACAAGCTCGCCCAGGTCCTCACCAACGTCGTCGACAACGCGATCCGCCACGGCGAGGGCCAGGTGACGCTGACCGCCGCGCCGATCGCCGACGAGGCGCCGTACGACGGGGTGGTGCTGCACGTCGACGACGAGGGGGACGGGATCAACCCGGACATCCGCAGCCGGGTGTTCACGAAGTTCTGGAAGCACGGGCAGCGCGGCGGCTCGGGCCTGGGCATGTACATCATCCACGGCCTGGTCAGCGCGCACGGCGGCTCGGTGGAGATCGACGACTCGCCCGCGGGCGGGGCGCGGGTCACCCTGCTGTGGCCCGAGCAGGACGCGCGCCCGGAGTAGCCGCACAACCGGTTCGCCCGGACCCGCCGGCCCTTCCTAGACTGCGGTGCGTCGCCCCCACTCGAAAGGTGCCACCCATGTCGGCCCCGAACTCCTCCTACGACCCGGTCGAGGTCACCGCGCTCAAGGCCGACCAGGTCGACGCGATGGTGAGCGCCGCGCTCGCCGCGGTGGCCGCCGCTCGGGACCTGGACGGGCTCAAGGCGGTCCGCAGCGCCCACGCCGGTGACCGCTCGCCGCTCGCCCTGGCCAACCGCGAGATCGGCGCGCTGCCGCCGCAGGCCCGCAAGGACGCCGGCATGAGGGTGGGCAGGGCCAGGTCGGCGGTCAACCAGGCCCTGGCCGCGCGGGCCGTCGAGCTCGAGGCGGAGGCGGAGGCCCGCATGCTCGTCGAGGAGACCGTCGACGTCACGCTGCCGTGGGACCGAGAGCCGCGCGGCGCCCGGCACCCGCTGACGACGCTCCAGGAGCTGGTCGGCGACGTCTTCGTGGCCATGGGCTGGGAGGTCGCCGAGGGCCCCGAGCTCGAGGCCGAGTGGCTCAACTTCGACGCCCTCAACCTCGGTCCCGACCACCCCGCCCGCACGATGCAGGACACCTTCTGGCTCGAGCCCGCCGACGGCGGCCTGGTGCTGCGGACCCACACCTCGCCGGTGCAGGCGCGCACCATGCTCGAGCGCACGCCGCCGATCTACGTCGTCTGCCCGGGGCGCGTGTTCCGCACCGACGAGCTCGACGCGACCCACACGCCGGTCTTCAACCAGGTCGAGGGGCTCGTCGTGGACCGCGGCATCACCATGGCGCACCTCAAGGGCACGCTGGACCACTTCGCCGAGGCGATGTTCGGCGAGGGCATCACCACCCGCTTCCGTCCGTCGTACTTCCCGTTCACCGAGCCGTCCGCCGAGGTCGACCTGGTCTGCTTCGTCTGCCGCGGGCAGGAGCCGGCGGTGGCGACCTGCCGCACCTGCAAGGGCGAGGGCTGGATCGAGTGGGGCGGGTGCGGGGTCGTCAACCCGCGGGTGCTCACCGCCTGTGGCGTGGACGCGGAGACCTACACCGGCTTCGCCTTCGGGATGGGCCTGGAGCGCACGCTGATGTTCCGCCACGGCGTGGGGGACATGCGCGACCTGGTGGAGGGTGACGTCCGGTTCACCGAGGCGTTCGGAACGGAGATCTCATGAGGGCCCCGCTGTCGTGGATCCGCGAGTACGTCGACCTGCCGGCCGGGGTCACCGCCGCGGACCTCGCCCACCGGCTGACGGCCCTCGGGCTGAAGCTCGAGGCGCTGGAGTCGCCCGGCGCGGACGTGGAGGGGCCCCTCGTGGCGGGCCGGGTGCTCAGCGCGGTCGACGAGCCGCAGAAGAACGGCAAGACCATCAGGTGGTGCCAGGTCGACTGCGGACCCGAGCACGGCGAGCACGGCATCGTCTGCGGTGCGCACAACTTCACCGACGGCGACCTCGTCGTGGTGTCCCTGCCCGGCGCGGTGCTCCCCGGCGGCTTCGCGATCTCGGCGCGCAAGACCTACGGCCACGTCTCGGACGGGATGATCTGCTCCGCCAAGGAGCTCGGCATCGGGGACGACCACGCCGGCATCCTGGTGCTCGACCCGGCGCTGGACCCTTCGACAAACTCAGGACGGCGCGGCGACGTGAAGCCGGGTGACCCGGTGGCCGACCTGCTCGGGCTGCGCGACGACGTCATCGAGCTCGAGATCAACCCCGACCGGGCCTACGCGCTCTCCCTGCGGGGCATCGCCCGGGAGGCGGCCATCGCCTACGGCGCCCCGTTCCGCGACCCGGCGGTGCGCGCGGTGCCCACCCCCAACGGCGAGGGCTACCCCGTCCGCGTCGAGGCGCCCGACGGCTGCCCCGTCTTCGCCACCCGCTCCGTCGTCGGCTTCGACCCGGCCGCCCCCACGCCTCGATGGATGGCGCGACGGGTGCAGCTGGCCGGCATGCGGCCGATCTCGCTGGCCGTCGACGTCACCAACTACGTCATGCTGGAGCTCGGCAACCCCATCCACGGGTACGACGGCGACCTGCTCGCCGGCCCCATCGTCGTACGGCGCGCGCGGGAGGGGGAGACCATCACGACCCTCGACGACGTCACCCGCACGCTGTCGGCCGAGGACCTGCTGATCACCGACGACAGCGGCCCGATCGGCCTGGCCGGCGTGATGGGCGGCCAGAGCACCGAGCTGTCCGCGAGCACGACCCGGGTCGTCATCGAGGCGGCCCACTTCGAGGCCGCGGGCATCTTCCGCACCGCCCGCCGTCACCGGCTGCACACCGAGGGCGCGAAGCGCTGGGAGCGCGGGGTGGACCCGCTGCTGCCCGCGTACGCCGCTGACCGGGTGGCCCACCTGCTCGTCGAGCACGGCGGCGGCGTCATCACCGAAGGCGTCACCTACGTCGGCGGGCCGCCGGAGCAGAAGGTGGTCACGGCTCCGGCGGACCTGCCGGCGCGGGTCACCGGGATGCCCATCGACGCCGGCACGGCCGTCGCGCACCTGCGCGCCGTCGGGTGCACGGTCACCTCGCACGGGTCCGCGGCGGACGAGACGCTGACCGTCCTGCCGCCGACGTGGCGCCCCGACCTGACCGACCCCTACGACCTCGTCGAGGAGGTCGCCCGGATCGTCGGGTACACCGAGGTGCCCTCGGTGCTGCCTCCCGCGCCACCGGGACGCGGGCTGACCCGGTCGCAGCGGCTGCGCCGACGGGTCGGCTTCGCCCTGGCCGGCGCGGGGCTCGTGGAGGTCAGGTCGTGGCCCTTCCTCGGCCAGGGCCACCTCGACCGGCTCGGGCTGCCCGCCGACGACGTGCGGCGCGGCACGGTCCGGGTCGCCAACCCGCTCTCGGAGGAGGCGCCGGAGCTGGCCACGACGCTGCTGCCGGCGCTGCTGGACACCGTCGCGCGCAACGTGGGCCGGGGCACGACCTCACCGGCCGTGTTCGAGACCGCGCCGGTGTTCCTGCCGACCCCGGGGCGGCTCAAGGCGCCGATCCTCCGCGTCGACCGGCGCCCCACCGAGACCGAGCTCGAGACCGTGCTCGCTGCGGTGCCCGAGCAGCCGCTGCACCTCGCGGCCGTCCTCGCCGGCGAGCGGGCGGCCTCCGGCTGGTGGGGGAAGGGCAGGCCGGTGTCGTGGGCCGACGCCGTGCAGGTCGTCCGCGAGGTCGCCCGGGTGCTCGCGGTCGACGTCGAGGTGGCCGGGGCCGCGCGCGAGCCCTGGCACCCCGGCCGGTGCGCCGAGATCCGGCTCGGCGGCGGGTCGGTCGTCGGGCACGCCGGGGAGCTGCACCCGTCGGTCTGCCGGGCCTACCACGTCCCGGCCCGCACGTGCGCGGTCGAGGTCGACCTGGGCCTGCTCGTCGCGGCCGCGCCCGCGGCGGCTCGCGCGCCCCGGCTCTCGACGTACCCGGTCGCCAAGGAGGACGTCGCCCTGGTCGTGGACGCCGCGCTGCCGGCCGAGACGCTGGCGCAGACCCTGCGCGAGGGCGCCGGTGAGCTGCTGGAGTCGGTGCGGCTCTTCGACGTCTGGACCGGTGAGCAGGTCGGCGCCGGCAGGAAGTCGCTGGCGTTCGCGCTGCGCTTCCGGGCGCCGGACCGGACCCTGACCGAGGCCGAGACGAGCGCCGCCCGCGACGCGGCCGTCGCGCTGGCCGCGCACCGGCACGGCGCTGTCCAGCGGGCATGACGGGCCCGTGAGCGGTCCGCCGGGTCCTCGGCTGAGGCTGCTCGAGACCGTCTCGTGGCAGGGCGTCCCCGTGCCGGGCGAACGCGTGCACGCGCTGCTGGCCGCGCTCGCCTGTGAGCACCCGCGCGCGGTCGGCGACGCCCGGCTGGTCGAGCAGGTGTGGGGCCTCGACGAGACGCCGACGAACCCGGTCAAGGCGCTGCAGGTGCTGGTGTCCCGGGCCCGGACGCACACCGCCGCCGAGGTCGTGGGCCGCGCCGGCCAGGGCTACCGGCTCGGTGTCGACGACGTGGACCTCCTGCTCCGGCGCGCGCACGTGGCGGCGGGGCGCACCGCCCTCGACGCCGGCGAGCCCGCCGCCGCCCGCGACCGGGCGCGCGCGGCGCTCGCCGTCCCCGTCGCCGCGGTCGCCGGCGTCGCAGGGGTGGAGGCCGGCCCGCTGGCCGCGCTGCGCGAGCAGGCTCGAAGCGAGACCACCGGTGCCCGCGAGGTGCTCGCCCTGGCCCTCGCCGCGACCGGCGAGCACCCAGAGGCGCTCCCGCTCCTCGAGGACGCGGTGGCCGCCTCACCCGCCGACGAGCGCCTCCTCGAGGGCCTGCTGCGCAGCGAGGCGGCCGTCCGCGGGGCACCCGCCGCGCTCGCACGCTACGAGCGGCACCGCCAGGACGTGCGCGACCTCCTCGGCACCGACCCCGGGCCGGCGCTCCAGCGCCTCCACGTCGAGCTGCTGGCCCGCGACCGGCCGGTGCGCCAGGGCCTGCTGCACGCCGCGACCAGGCTCATCGGGCGCGACGAGGACGTGGCCGCGCTGTCCAGCACCATCCGGTCCTCCCGCGTCACCTCGATCGTGGGCGCCGGCGGACTCGGCAAGACCAGGCTGGCGCACGTGGTGGGGCGGCTCGCCGACCAGCCGGTGGTGCACTTCGTCGAGCTGGCGGGCGTGACGTCGCCGGACGGCGTGGTCGTGGAGGTGGGATCGGTGCTCGGGGTCCGCGAGTCGGTCACGGCGCGGCGCCTGCACGCCCCCGCCCCGGCCGGCGCCCACGGCACAGCGCAGCGCCGCGACCTGCACGCCCGCATCCTCGAGCAGCTCGGGGCGGCACCGACACTGCTCATCCTCGACAACTGCGAGCACGTGGTCGAGGCGGTCGCCGAGCTGGTCACGGTCCTGGTCACCCGGGCGCCGATGCTGCGGGTGCTCACGACGTCACGGGCGCCCCTCGGGCTCGCCTCCGAGCGCGTCTACCCGCTGCCCCAGCTCGCGCACGCCGACGCCGTCGCCCTGTTCGCCGAGCGGGCGACGGCGGCCCGGCCGGGCGTCCGCCTCGACGACGAGCGGGTCGCGGCCCTGGTGGACCGCCTCGACGGCCTGCCGCTGGCCCTGGAGCTCGCGGCGGCCAAGGTCCGCGTGATGTCGGTGGAGGAGGTCGAGCGCCGGCTGGGCGACCGCTTCGCGCTGCTGCGCGGCGGCAGTCGCGACGCCCCCGAGCGACACCGCACGCTGCTCGCCGTCATCGACTGGAGCTGGAACCTGCTCACCGAGGAGGAGCAGGGGGCGCTCCGGCGGCTGTCGGTCTTCCGGGACGGGTTCTCCCTCGACGGGGCGGCGGCGGTCGTCGGGGTGGACGACGCGGTCGGCCTGGTCGCCGAGCTCGTCGACCAGTCGCTGGTCGACGTGCACGAGGGCGAGGCGGTGCGCTACCGGCTGCTGGAGACGGTGCGCGAGTTCGGCCGGATGCGGCTGGTCGACGCCGGTGAGGACGCCCGGACCGAGCAGCGGCTGCGTCGCTGGGCGGTGCGCCTGGCCGGCCGGCTCGCCGACCGTCTCGCGAGCCCGGAGCAGGTCACGGCGATGGCCGAGGTGAGGGTGGAGGAGGGCAACCTCGTCGACGTGCTCCGGCACGCTCTGGCGGAGCGCGACCACCTCGGCGTCGTGACGCTGATGGCCTTGCTCTCGTCGTACTGGAGCGTGGAGGGCAGCCACCTCAAGGTGGTCAACCTCGCCGCGCAGGTCGAGGACGTCGTCGCCGAGGCGCCCGTGCCACCCGACCTCGAGGACCCGCTGCGTCTCGTGCTGTGCGCGCTGGTGGTGAACACGATGATCTTCAGCTCCGCGCCGTCGCCTCGGGCGCTGGCCGCCTTGCGCAGGGTCGGTCCCGGCACGGAGGGCGGCCGTGCGGCGGCGCTGGCCACGGTGCTGCTGCGCCTCACGAGGGAGGACGCCTTCGCACAGCCCGAGGTCCTCGAGGACCTGTACGTCGATCCCGACCCGCGGGTCGCGCTGGTGGCACGGCAGTGGACCAGCCAGGCACGGGAGAACCTCGGCGACCTCGACGGCGCGTTCGAGGCTGCGCAGGCGGGGCTCGACCTGTGCGACGACAGCGAGGGACCGTGGATGCGGGCCATGCTGACCGCCCAGCTCGCCGTCCTGGCCGCCCAGCGCGGCGACGCGGAGGCGTCGCGCGACTACACCGAGCGGGCCCTGCCGGTCATGGAGCGCCTCGGAGCGGTCGAGGACTGCATGCAGCTCAAGGCGCTGCTGGCCACCAGTGACATCGCGGCCGGCAACCTCGACGACGCGGAGCGCCTGCTCAGCGAGCTCGCCGAGCAGGACCGGGGCCGCACGGTCATCGGCGGCCTCATGGTGGATCTGTGCGGCCGCGCGGAGCTCGCGCTGGCCCGCGGGCGGACCGAGGACGGCCTGGCCCTCTACCGGGAGGCCGTGCGCTCGCTGCGGCAGCACCGCTTCCCCGGGGTGGAGACGTCCACCGAGCTGACCCCGTGGGTGCTCTACCCGCAGGCCGCCGCGCTGGCGGCGCACGCGCTGCACGGCCCGTCGCGGCCGGACGCGGAGGCCGATGCGCTCTACGCCGACCTGCTGCGCAAGCTGGGCGGGCTGCTCCGGGACACCCACGGCTTCCTGGACTTCCCCGTCACCGGGGCCATCGTGCTCGCCCTCGGGCTGTGGCGGCTCACCCGAGACGACGACCGGGACAACGCGGGCCTCGAGCGGGCGGTGCGGCTGCTGGTGATGGCCGACGCCCTGGCCTACAACCGGATGCTGCCGAGCCTGTCCTGGGAGTTCGCCGCCGCGGTCGCGGAGCGGCGACGGCCCGGCACGCTGGCGACGTACCGGGCCGAGCTCGCCGGCCGGACCGCCCTCGACCTCCGCGACGACGCGAGGCGCCTGGTCGCGCAGCTCGCCTAGCCGCTCGTGCGCCGAGGCGTCCCGTTCCGTGGTGGGTCGTGCGCCGAGGCGTCCTGTTCCGTGGTGGGTCGTGCGCCGAGGCGTCCCGTTCCGCGGTCGGTCGTGCGCCGAGGCGTCCCGTTCCG
>JAICKK010000128.1 GCA_025927955.1 Nocardioidaceae bacterium | reverse complement strand
TACGAGCTGACCCAGACCTTCGACCGGTCACTGCGCACGTCCTGGCAGGCCCGGCACAGCCAGATCTACCCCGAGCTCGCCAAGCTGGAGGCCGCCGGCCTGGTGGAGGTCGTCGGACATGGAGCCCGGCGCAGCAAGACCTACGCGATCACGCCAACCGGACGCGCCGAGCTGCGTCGCTGGCTGGTCGAGGCCCAGCCTGACCGGTCCCAGCGCAACGAAAGTGGCCTCCGTCTGTTCCTCACGCCGCTGCTGGGGCAGGCCGACAGACGAGCCGCCTACGAGCGAGACCTCGCCCACGTCGAGCACGAGCTCACCGCACTTGAGGAGCTACGGAGTGGCATGGAGCTTGCGACCGACCCGGAGGTGTTCGCCCCGCAGGTCGAGCTGGGCATCCGGATCAACGGCGTCCTACGGGACTGGCTGCTCGAACAGATCGACGGCGCCAGTGAGCCCGAAGAAGCCGACGAGTGACGACAAGCACCTACCGTCTGCACGTGAGCGGCCAGTTCGCCGCTCTGACGCCGGCTGTCGCGCCCAGCTTCGCGCCGAACAGCCTGACCCACGGCGTGTTCGGCTCCGCGTTCACCCTCAGGGGACGTTCGGCTATGCCCCAAGCCTGAGGCGCTTGACCCTGCGGTACCTACTGGAAGACTCGGAGGGGCCGCCGCGGAAGCCGATGAGGCCGCCGCCGTCGAGGGTGAACTGCCGGCATCTGGCTACCTTGACTCCCGAGGTATGAGCCGCAAGCCGTTGACGCTCTCAGCCGTATGCATGCAAGACGTCAAGGTCAAGCGCCGGCGGTGATGGCTGCCAGGGATGAGGAGGGCTCCGAGCGGCGAGCGGCACCCGCCTCGGACAGCGCGATGCGCACCCAGTCCTCGGCGGGCGACGCCGGCGCGTCAGCAGCGCTCCCGCTTCGTGGGGAGCACCCGCGGGGCTCCAGGGTTCGTGGTTGAACGACAGGAGCCACGTCACGATGGCGAACCCGCCGCCCATCACGGGGTAGCCGACGCGGAACAGGTTGACCCGCCACAGCGGGAGAGCTCGAGGACCTCGCGTAACGCTTCAGCGCGTGCTCTCGTTGCCGACCACAACGGGCGGGTGATCAGGCTAGTTCGCAGCGATCACTGCGCAGAGCACGGCCAACACTGCTGTGACGGTGCCAGCCCCCCACCGTTCCAAGGGGTGGCGGCCACGCACGTTGCCCAGCGTGTTCAGCACGAACAGGGCAGCGAAGCCCCAGAGGATCACCGTCAACGACGTCAAAGAGACTGGGCCGCGGCCAACGACGGAAACCGATGCAAGCACGACCCAGATCGCACCGAGAAGCAGCAGCGTCGCGACCGCGCTACCGAAGCGATACGCCACCGGCAACGTGCCGTCACCCGAGGCCGCCCGTCCGCCGTACGCTGCTGCGCCCCAAGGCGCACCAACGGCCAGCCCGATCTGGAAGGCAGCGGCCAGCGCCAGAAGCGCAACTGCGAGCGCGCCTATCACCTGGATGTTCACATCCGGATCGTTTCACGACACCGGCGCTCGCCTGAGCGCTCCGCGCAAAGCCACCGCCTCCCAAACTCGGACGTGTAACGAACCGACCTCTGGGTCATCAGCCTGTCTGCTTCATATCCGCCTGAAAGTGGAAGAAAGTACGCGCCGGAAGTTGTTCGTGCTGCTGATGTCCTGCTGACATCGGCCACCAGGGATGCCAGAGGCGCTCGGGGAGGACTCCTAAGGGGCCTCCGACCCTGTATTTTCACGTTGTAGCGGGGGCATCACATCGGTCGGGCTGACAGGATTTGAACCTGCGACCCCTTGACCCCCAGTCAAGTGCGCTACCAAACTGCGCCACAGCCCGATGCCCGTGCGCGCGGCATCGGGCGGGAGCACCTTACCGCAGGGCCGTGAGCGGCCCGACCACCAGGTCCGCTCGACGGGGACGAGGGACTCCTCAGCGTCTTCTTGACAACTCACCAGCCGGCAGCAGGTCCGCTCACAGGGTCCTCTTGGCTGTAGCGTGTTGGCTGTTCCCATGGACGCCGAGCACACCCCCACCGAGCACCGCGACGACACGCAGCAGCCGGCACCCCTCGGGCCGGAGCCGGTTCGCCGGCCGCGGCGACGGCTGCGGGTGGCCTCGACCTTCGCAGCCACCGCCCTGGTCGCTGGTGTGGCCGGGTACGCCGTCGGGCACACCGACGCGCCGGCGTCCAGCGCGAGCGGTCCCCGCAGCACGACGTACGCCCCACCGGGCCACCAGAGCCGCGGCAACGGCGGCGGATGGGGGTTCTCGCACTGGTCCGACGGCCTCCAGGGCCAGCCGGGCTCGGGCGGCTCCGGCGGCTCGGGCGGCCTCGGCACCCAGGGCGGCGGCGGTACGACGGGCGACGCGACGTCGAAGGCCTCGGCCGCACAGCTGAGGGGCCTGGTCCGGGTCGTGTCCACGATGAGGTACACCGGCGGGAAGGCCGCGGGCACCGGCATGGTGCTGACCTCCGGCGGCGAGGTGGTCACCAACCACCACGTCGTCGAGGGTGCCACGTCGGTGCGGGTGACTGTGATGTCGACCGGCACGTCGTACCGGGCCGACGTGGTCGGCACCGACGCGAAGGACGACGTCGCGGTGCTCCAGCTCTCCGGCGCGTCCGGGCTGGCCACCGTGAGGGCCGACACCGACCCCGTCTCGACGGGCGACCGGGTCACGGCCGTTGGCGACGCCAACGGCACCAGGGGCTACCTCAGCGCCGCGACCGGCCACGTGGTCGCCAAGGGCAGGTCGATCACCACGCAGGCGGAGGGCAGCGCCGCGAGCGAGCGGCTCACCCGGCTGCTCGAGATCAGCGCCGACGTGGTCTCCGGGGACTCCGGCGGCGCGACGTACGACGCGCAGGGCGAGGTGCTCGGGATGACGACCGCGGCCTCGACGGGCGGGGACCCCGAGGGGTACGTCATCCCGATCGCCACGGTCCTGCGGGTCGCCGGCGACCTCGACAGTGGGGTGCCGGGCAGCAGCTACACCTACCATCGCCCGGCGTTCCTCGGCATCGCGCTCGACGGGTCCAGCAGCGCGGTCCAGGGGGTGTACTCCGGAACGCCCGCGGCGCGCATGGGACTGCAGGCGGGCGACCGGATCACCGCCGTCGGCAGCACGCACGTGTCCACGTCGGCCGAGCTGAGGGCCGCGATCGGCGCCTACTCCCCCGGCGACCGGGTGGAGCTGACCTGGACCGGCCCCCTGGGAGGGACGCACACCGGCGCGACGGCGCTGACCGAGGGACCGGTCAGGTAGCGGGACCGGCCTCAGCGCTCGCGCTTCTTGCGGGGGCGCTGCTGGACGTGCACGGGGCTGCCGACGAAGCCGAAGTCCTCGCGCAGGCGTCGCTCGACGAAGCGCAGGTAGGACGCCTCGAGCAGGGCGGTGGTGAAGAGCACGAACGTCGGTGGCTCGGTGGCCACCTGCGTCCCGAACAGGATCCTCGGCTGGCGTCCGCCGCGCACCGGGTGTGGGTGCTCGGAGACCAGCCGGCCGAGGAAGGAGTTCAGGGACCCCGTCGACACCCGCGTCGACCAGCCGGTGAGGGCCGCGTCCAGCGCGGGGACCAGGCGGTCGATGTGCCAGCCGGTCCGGGCGGTGATGTTGACCCGCGGCGCCCACGGCACCCGCACGAGGTCGCGCTCGACCTCCCGGTCGAGGTAGTAGCGGCGCTCCTCGTCGACGAGGTCCCACTTGTTGAAGGCGATGACCAGCGCGCGGCCCGCCTCGGCGACGGCGGTGATGATCCGGGTGTCCTGCTCGGAGATGGGCTGCGAGCCGTCCACGATGACGACGCAGACCTCGGCCCGCTCGATGGCGGCGTTGGTGCGCAGGCTGGCGTAGTACTCGTGGCCCGACGCCTCCTTCACCCGCCTGCGGACCCCGGCGGTGTCGATGAACCGCCAGGTGCGCCCGCCCAGCGCGACGAGCTCGTCGACCGGGTCCACGGTGGTCCCGGCGACGTCGTCGACGACCGAGCGCTCCTGCTGGGCGAGCCGGTTGAGCAGCGAGGACTTCCCGACGTTGGGCCGCCCGACGATCGCGACGCGCCGGGGCCCGCCCACCTCGCCGTACGCCTCGGGCGGCGGCTCGGGCAGGGCGGCCAGGATCGCGTCGAGCATGTCGCCCGAGCCGCGACCGTGCAGCGCCGAGACGGGGTAGGGCTCGCCGAGCCCGAGGTTCCACAGGGCGTGCGCCTCCGCCTCGGCGCGCTGGTCGTCGACCTTGTTCGCGGCCAGGATGACCGGCTTGCCGGACCGTCGCAGGATCTTCACCACGGCCTCGTCGGCGTCGGTGATGCCGACCGTCGCGTCGACGACGAACAGCACCGCGTCGGCGACGGTGACCGCCACCTCCGCCTGCGCGGCGATGCGCTCGAACAGCCCGCGGGCGTCGGGGTCCCAGCCGCCGGTGTCCACGACCGTGAACGCTCGGCCGTTCCAGGTCGCGTCGTACGACACCCGGTCGCGGGTCACGCCGGGGACGTCCTGGACCACGGCCTCCCGGCGCCCGATCATCCGGTTGACCAGCGTGGACTTGCCGACGTTGGGACGGCCCACGACGGCGAGGACGGGCACCACCGCGGACGCGGCCTCGCGGGTCCCCTCCGAGCCCGGGTCGGCGGAGGTGCTCACGCGTTCTCCCTGGTGGCGGCCACGAGGGCCACGACGCGCTCGACCACCTCGTCGAGCGTGTACGGCGTGGTGTCGAGGTGGTGCGCGTCGGCGGCCATGGTCAGCGGCGCGGCCGCCCGACGCGAGTCGAGCCTGTCGCGCCGCAGCAGGTCCCGCTCGGTCGCCGCCACGTCGGCGTGGTCGTGCTCGGCGGAACGGCGCTCGGCCCGGGCGGACGGGTCGGCGGTGAGGAACACCTTCACCGCGGCCGCCGGCGCGACGACCGTGCCGATGTCGCGGCCCTCGACGACGATGTCGCCGTCCCCGATGATCTCGCGCTGCTCGCGCACCAGCCGCCGACGCACCTCGGGGACCGCGCTGACCGCACTCACCACGGCGGTCACCTCGGGACCCCGGATCGGGAGCGCCACGTCGGTGCCGTCGACGGTGATCGTGGGGCGCGCAGGATCGGTGCCGGACACCAGCACGGGGCGGTCCACGTGCGCGGCGACCTGGTCGCCGTCGGTCGGGTCGACACCGTGCTCGAGCATCCACCAGGTCATCGCCCGGTACATCGCACCGGTGTCGAGGTAGCGCAGGCCCAGCCGGGAGGCGACACCGCGCGACGTGCTGGACTTCCCCGACCCCGAGGGACCGTCCATCGCCACGACCACACCCACGACCGTCCGCCTCTCCTCACGTGCCGGTGCCGGTGCACCGGGCCCACCCCGACCGGCAAGCCTACCGGTGCGCCGTCCATCCCCGTTCCGCGAGCGACGAGAGCAGGTGCTCCACCGACTCGGTGGCGACGCTCAGCTCGACGAGCCCGTACTGGCGAGCCGGGTCATGGTCGATGCGGAGGTCCTCGATGTTGACCCCGATCTCGCCCGTGTGCGAGAGCAGCCGGGCCAGCTCGCCGGGGGTGTCGGGTACGGCGACGTACACGGTCGTCTCCGCCCGCGGCGGCCCGCCGTGCTTGGCAGGGATCACCGCGGTGCCCGCGACACCGCGTCCCAGCACCCCCGCGAGGGCCGTCCGGTCCCCCGACGACAGCGCCTCCAGCAGCGTGTCGACGTCGGCGCGCACGTCACGGAGCAGGTCGGACAGGGCGGTCGTGTTGGCGGCGATGATCTGCTGCCACAGCCCCGGGTCGCCGGCGGCGATGCGGGTGACGTCGCGCACGCCCTGCCCCGACAGCGCCAGGTGGGTGCGGGGCGCGTCGCCGAGCCGGCCCGCCACCAGCGCGGCCAGCAGGTGCGGCAGGTGGGAGGTGCGCGCCACCGCCCGGTCGTGCTCGGCGGGGGTGAACCGCAGCGGTGTCGCCCCGCACGCCAGCACCAGCTCGCCCACCGCGCGCACCGCCTCCACCGCCGAGGTCTCGTGGGGCGTCACCGCCCAGGGCCGGCCGTCGAACAGCGCGGCGGACGCGGCCAGCGGGCCGGAGCGCTCCGAGCCGGCCATCGGGTGGCTGCCGACATAGCGGGTCAGTGCCGCCTCGTCGACCAGCTCACCGACGGCGGCGAGGGGGGCGGACTTCACGCTGCCCACGTCGGTCACGACAGCCCCGGTGCCGCGCAGCGCGTCGGCAATGCAGCGGGCGAGGTGGTCCGGCGGGACGGCGACGACCACGAGCCCCGGCGACGCGTCCGGAGGGGCGGGGGTGCCGGCGCCGAGCGCCGTGGCCGTGCGGACGTTCTCGGGGCGGGCGTCCTCGAGGAACACCGCGACGCCCGCGTGGGAGAGCGCCATGCCGATGGACGTGCCCAGCAGCCCGGCGCCGACGACGAGGACCGGCCCGGGAACGCTCACCCCGGGACCTCGCGGACGTGGGTCAGGTCCCGGCGCAGCGCGGCCGCGCCGTGCAGGTAGACGTGCGTGACGTCGG
Source organism: Nocardioidaceae bacterium (assembly GCA_025927955.1). Lineage (GTDB taxonomy): Bacteria > Actinomycetota > Actinomycetes > Propionibacteriales > Nocardioidaceae > Nocardioides_B. The sequence goes on along the minus strand of JAICKK010000128.1, from coordinate 4,604 downwards.
CTCGGGAGAGGTCGGTCTCGACGTGCGCGAGCATCCGGACCACGCGCGGCATCGAGCCCTCGATCTCGAGCTCGCGGGCGCACAGCAGCGGGACCTCGCCGAACCCGAGCCGGCGGGCGGCGTAGGCGGGGAACTCCGAGTGCAGGTCGGAGGTGGCGGTGAACACCACGCTGATGAAGTCGTCGACCTCGAGCCCGTTGGCGCCCATCACGTCGAGCACCATCTCGGCCACCCGCTCCAGCAGGTGCTCGCGGACGTCCTCCTCCAGCTGGGTCGCGCCGCGCACGGCTCGCACTGCCACCGGGCCACCCTAGCGATCCGTCGGCGACCGCTCCGCGGGCATGCACCCGCAGACCGCGGACGGGCCCTCAGAGGCCGGCGGCGTCCAGCAGGACGCCGAGCTCCGCGGGCGTCAGGTCGCGCCACTGCCCGCTGCGCAGGCCGCGCAGCAGCACCGGCCCGACGGCCGTCCGGGTCAGGCGACGCACCGGGTGCCCGACCTCCGCGAGCAGGCGGCGCACGATGCGGTTGCGGCCCTCGTGGATGACCAGCTCCACGATCGAGCGCCCGCCCTGCGCGGAGACCACTCGGCAGGCGCTGACCTGCACCGGGCCGTCCTCGAGCGTCACTCCCCCGCGCAGCCGACGCAGCACCGCCGTGGTCGCCACGCCGTCGACCTCCGCGACGTACGTCTTGTCCAGCTCGTACGACGGGTGCGCCACGCGCTGCGCGAAGTCGCCGTCGTTGGTCAGCAGGATGAGCCCGTCGGTGTCCGTGTCGAGCCGGCCGACGTGGAACAGCCGCTCGGGCCGGCCGGCGACCAGCCCGGCGAGGGTGGGGCGGCCCTGCGGGTCCGACATCGTCGAGACCACCCCGCGGGGCTTGTGCAGCGCCAGGTAGACGTGCGGGCCGCGAGGTGGCAGCCGCCGACCCTCGACGCGGATGACCGCCCGTGCCGGGTCCACCTTGGTGCCCAGCCGGGTCACCACCTCGCCGTCGACCTCGACCAGCCCGGCCAGCATCAGCTCCTCGCACCGGCGACGGCTGGCGACGCCGGACTGGGCGAGCAGCTTCTGCAGGCGGACCAGGCCCTCGGCGTCCACGGCGCCGCCAGGCGGGTCACTCCCCTCCGGCATGTCCCGCCGCCCCGGTCCGCTCGTCCGGGTCCTCGAGGTCGGACATCTCCGGCAGGAACGGCGCGAGCTCCGGCAGGTCGGTCAGCGACGGCACCCCGATCCGCTCCAGGAAGTAGCTCGTGGTCCGGTAGAGCGTCGCCGTCGTCTCGCCGTCGTGGCCGGCCTCCTCGACCAGCCCGCGGGTCACCAGGGTCCGCATCACGCCGTCGACGTTGACCCCGCGGACCGCGGAGACCCTGGCCCGGCTGACCGGCTGCAGGTAGGCGACCACCGCGAGGGTCTCCAGCGCGGCCTGGGTCAGCCGCGCCTGCTGCCCGTCGAGGACGAAGCGCTCCACGACCGGGGCGTACTCCTCGCGGGTGTAGAAGCGCCAGCCCCCGGCGACGTTGCGCAGGTCGAAGCCGCGTCCCTGCTCGGCGTACTCGACGGCCAGCGCCTCGAGCGCCTCGGCGACCTCGCCCGGGGGCCGGCCCACCGCCGAGGCGAGCGTGAGGTGGTCCAGCGGCTGGTCGGCGACCATCAGCACCGCCTCCAGCGCGGGCCGGATCGCCGCGAGGTCCGCGCCTTCCGGCGCCATATCAGTCATCGGCTGGGTCATCGGCTGGGTCATCGAAGTCCTCCTCCCCCTCCGGGCGACGGGTCGCGGGCTCGTCCTCGTCCTCGTCCGGCCGCGGCGGGGGCGACCCCTCGAACTCGTCGACGGTGTCGACCAGGTCGACCTCACCGTCGGCTCCTCCGGTCCAGCGCACCGTCAGCTCGCCGAGCGGGGTCACCTGGTCGAAGGAGACCAGGCCCTCCCGGAAGAGCTCGAGCAGCGCGAGGAACCTGGCCACCGTCGTGAGGGTGTCCGGCGCGTCGCCGGACAGGGCCCGGAAGGTCATCGTGCGCTGGCGACGGAGCCGGTCGACCACCACCGCGGCCTGCTCGCGCACGCTCACCGTGGGCGCGTGCAGGTGGCTCAGCGACAGCTCCTGGACCGGCTTGGGCGCCAGCGCCCGGGCCGCGAGGCCGCCGAACTCCTCCAGCCCCAGCCCGATCAGTACGTCGGGCAGCAGCGTGGCGAACCGCTCCTCCAGGCTGACCGACCTCGGGAACCGACGCTGCTCACCGGCCAACCGGGTCTCCAGCACCGAGGCCACCTGCTTGAACGCCTTGTACTGCAGCAGCCGCGCGAACAGCAGGTCCCGGGCCTCGAGGAGGGCGAGGTCCTCCTCGTCGTCGACGTCACCCTGGGGGAGCAGCCGGGCCGCCTTGAGGTCGAGCAGCGTCGACGCCACCAGCAGGAAGGACGAGGTCTGCTCGAGGTCCCACTCGGGGCCGGCCTGACGGATGAACGCGATGAACTCGTCGGTGACCTGCGAGAGCGCGACCTCGGTGATGTCGAGGCGGTGCTTGGCGATGAGGCTCAGCAGCAGGTCGAAGGGGCCCTCGAAGTTGTCCAGGCGCACGGCGAACGCCGCGGTCGCCTCCAGGGCGGCTCGTTCCTCGTGCTCCTGGGGACGACGCGCCCGGTCCTCGGGCGCCACCGGGGCCACCGGGGCGGCCGTCATGCCTGCGAGAGGCCCCGGCGGCGTGGTGCGGCGCACAGCCGCTGGACCAGCTCGCTGTCGGGACCCCGCTCGTCGAGATCGACCAGCGCCATGGCGACGGCCTCGCGCACCAGCCGGCCCCGGTCGACGCCGACCCCGGCGCGACGCAGCGTCAAACGGGCGGCCTCGAGCTCGAGGAGCTCCTCGGAGGTGACGTAGACGGTCATCTTCTGGTCGTGCCGGACCCGTCCGCTGGGGGCCGGGGCGGCATCGCCCGTCTCGTCGCCCGTCTCGTCGGCCGTCTCGTCGGCCGGCTCGTGCTCGTCCGCGTCGGTGACGACGGTGGGCCGGAACAGCTCGTCAGCGGCCGGGAGCCTCACGCGTCGGGGCACCGGGCCAGCACCTCCTTGGCGAGCTGCCGGTAGGCGTCGGCGCCCGCCGACGTCGCGGCGTACGAGGTGATCGGCTCACCGGCGACCGTCGAGTCGGAGAACTTCACGGTGCGCCGGATGACCGTGTGGAAGACGGTGTCGCCCCACGCCTCCACCAGCCGCTGCATCACCTCGCGCCCGTGCAGGGTGCGGCCGTCGAACATGGTGCCGAGCACCCCGTCGATGTGCAGGGTGGGGTTCAGCCGCTCGGTGACCTTGTCGATGGTGGTCTTGAGCAGGGCGACGCCGCGCAGCGCGAAGTACTCGCACTCCAGCGGCACGATGACCCCGTCGGAGGCTGTCAGGGCGTTGACGGTCAGCAGCCCGAGCGAGGGCTGGCAGTCGATGAGGATGACGTCGTAGCGGGAGATGGCCGGCTGGAGGACGCGCTGGAGCGTCTGCTCGCGCGCCACCTCCTGCACCAGCTGCACCTCGGCCGCGGCCAGGTCGATGTTGGAGGGCAGCAGGTCCATGCCGGGCACGCCGCTGGGGACGATGACGTCGTCGATCGTCACCTCGCGCTGCATCAGCACGTTGTAGATCGACAGCTCCAGGTCGTGCGGGTTGCGTCCCAGCCCGACGGACAGGGAGCCCTGCGGGTCGAAGTCGACGAGCAGCACCTTGCGGCCGTACTCCGCCAGCGCCGCGCCGAGGTTGATGGTGGTGGTGGTCTTGCCGACCCCGCCCTTCTGGTTGCACAGCGCGATCACCCGCGCGTTGCCGTGGATGCCGATCGGGCGCGGCTCGGGCAGGTCCGGCACCGGGCGGCCGGTAGGCCCCAGCAGGAGCTCCGGCTCCTCACGCTGCGCCGGCTGCTCGGCCGCCAGCTCGGGCTGCTCGGGCTGCGGCGGGTCGGCGGCGTGCAGCTCCTCGACCGCGGGACGGTGGAACGGCAGCGGCGGGCTCACCGCGGCCGCGGTGTCCGCGTGCTGCACGGGCCGGGGCATGAGCGGAGGGATCTCCGGGGCGCTGCTGCCCTGACCGTGCGCGAAGTACCTGGAGCCGTCGTCGTTCACGCCGCTGCCTCTCGTCTGGCCTCGCTGCGCGACTGTGTCGACTCGTCGGTGCGTCGCACGCAGCGCGGCGACTCTATGGGGTTCGGTCTCCCGGGCTTCAACCGGCCCGGTCGACCTCGGGACCCCTCCAGTAAATCTGGGGACGACGCGTGGACGGCGCAGGCGCGCCGTACATCCGGACCGGAACGCGCTCGGAAGAGGCCCTTCGGCCCATGGACCCACCACGCTGGTTGAGGCGCCGAGGCGCTAGCCGAGGCCTCGAAACCACGGCCACCTGAGCGCGCACGTGCGGGTGGTTTCGAGGCCCTCGCCTGGGGGCTCGGGCACCTCAACCAGCGTGGGGCCGGGCACCTCAACCGCCAGCGTCGGGTGGTCGGGCGGCTCAGCCCAGCGCGCGCGGGTGCGAGGTGGCGTAGACCTCGCGGAGCCGGTCCACGGTCACCAGCGTGTACACCTGCGTGGTCGTCACGGACGCGTGCCCGAGCAGCTCCT
>JAICKK010000046.1 GCA_025927955.1 Nocardioidaceae bacterium | reverse complement strand
TCGAGGTCGCACATCAGCAGCGGCATTCCGAGGGTTCCTCCGTGTCGCCGTCCCGCAGGTCAGGGCAGGTCAGGTCAGGGCAGGTCGGGCAGGTCAGGTCAGGGCAGGTCGGTGACCAGCTCGTGCGGGGTGCGGCGCCGTCCGGTGTAGAACGGCACCTCCGCACGCACGTGCCGCCGGGTCTCCGAGCCGCGCAGGTGCCGCATCAGGTCGACGATCCGGTGCAGCTCGTCGGCCTCGAACGCCAGCAGCCACTCGTAGTCGCCGAGCGCGAAGGAGGCGACGGTGTTCGCCCGGACGTCGGGGTACTCCCGCGCCATCATCCCGTGCTCGGCCAGCAACCTGCGCCGCTCGGAGTCCTCGAGGAGGTACCAGTCGTAGGAGCGGACGAACGGGTAGACGCACACGTACGCCCTGCCCTCCTCCTCGGCCAGGAACGCCGGCAGGTGGCTCTTGTTGAACTCGGCCGGCCGGTGCAGCGCCATCTGCGACCACACCGGGTCGAGCCGGCCGCCGAACGCCGTACGACGGAAGCGGTGGTAGGCGTCCTGCAGCGCGTCCGAGGTCGACGCGTGCCACCACACCATCAGGTCGGCGTCGGCGCGCAGCCCGGCGACGTCGTAGAGCCCGCGCACGGTCACGTCCGTCGCGCCAAGCTCGTCGAACAGCTTCTGCACCTCGGAGGCCTCGGCCTCCCGGTCGCCCTCGCCGATGACGTCGCGCAGCGAGAAGACCGACCACATCGTGTAGCGGATGGTCTCGTTCAGCTCCTTGGCCGCCTTGCCCCGGTGTGGTCGTCTCGCGTCGCTCATGGCCTCATTCTCCCAAGCCGGCCAAGGCGGTGAGGACCTGGGTGGCGGCGGCCTCGGCCGAGGCGACGCAGGCCGGGACGCCCACGCCGTCGTAGGCAGCACCGCAGACGGCGAGGCCCGGGACGGCGGCGAGCGAGGTCCGCACGGCGCGGACCCGGTCGAGGTGCCCGACTGCGTACTGCGGCAGCGCGCCGCCCCACCTCTGCACGTGCTCGCCGACCGGCCGCACCGACAGGCCGATGGCGTCGGCGAGGTCCTCGAGGGCGAGCTGGACCAGCTCCTCGTCGGACCGCTGCAGGAGCCGCTCCTCGCGGTGCCGGCCCACCGAGCAGCGCAGGAGCAGCAGCTCCGCCGGGTCGGCGGCCGCGCCCGCCTGCCGGACCCAGTCCCACTTGGCGAAGGAGTACGTCGCGGCCTTGACCGAGCGCCGGTCCACGGGCGGCACGAGGAAGCCCGAGCCGTCGGTGGCCGGCAGGTCACGGGCGCGGAACGCCAGCGTGACGATGGCCATGGAGGCGTACTCGATCTCGGACAGCACCATGGCGGCGTGCGGCGCCAGGCCTTCCAGCAGCCGCGAGCTGGCCGGCGCGGGCGTGGCCAGCACGACGGCGTCCGCGTGCAGGTGCTCGGGGTGGTGGGCGGACCCGACCAGGAGCTGCCAGCCGCCGTCGCGCCGTGCCAGGGCGCGGACGGTCGACCCGGTGCGCACCTCGAGCCCGGGAGTCGCGGCCAGGGCCGGGGGCAGCTGCCCGAGCCCCCCGGACAGGCCCGCGAAGACGGGCGCGTCGGAGGTCGTGGCGGTCGCGGACGCCGCGGCGCGCATCATGGACCGGTCGCGGTCGAGCAGTGCGACGACCTGCGGGACGGTGGCCCGCGCGGACAGCTCGCGCGCGTGCCCGGCGTACACGCCGCCGAGCAGCGGCTCGACGAGCCGGTCGACGACCTCGCGGCCGAAGCGCTCCTCGACGAGCCAGCCCACGCTGACGTCGAGGCCGTCGAGGTGGGTGGCCGGCAGCATCGGCTCCATCGCGACGCGGGCCAGGCCCGAGGGCGAGACCACCCCGCTCTCGGCCAGGAGCCGCGCGTCGGTGGGCACCCCCATCAGCGTTCGGGGCATCGGTCGCATCCGGTGGCGCGACCAGAGGCTCGCCCTGGTGGTGGCCGGGTGCACCAGCCGGTCGCCGAGCCCCGCGGCCCGTGCGAGCGCCACTCCCTCCGGGCGCCGGTTGAGCATCGCCTCCGCCCCCACGTCGACCACGACCCCGGCCACCTCGGCGAGCGCCAGCTTGCCGCCCACCGTCGGCGCCGCCTCGAGCACGACGACCTCGGCGGTCGGCAGCCCCCGTCGTACGGCGGCGGCCGCGGCCAGGCCGGCGATCCCGCCGCCGACCACGGCCACGCGTGGTGCCGCCGGGGTACGGTCACGGTCCTGGGTCACACCCGACAGACTGTCACGAGCCCTGCTGCCCAGGGGGTGCTGCCGCTTCCCACGACCGGCATCACCGCGGGAGGTGCCGGTCTCCCGTGGCACCTGGTCGTCGCCCTCCCCGCGAGTGCCTACAGCGAGTGGACGTGGTCGGTGAGCCGGGCGAGCCGGTCGGGGTCGGTGGAGGGCAGCACGCCGTGGCCCAGGTTGAAGATGTGGCCGCGCGCGGCCCGACCGGCCTCGACGACCTCCGTCGCGCGGGCCAGCATCACGTCGGTCGGGGCGAACACCAGGGACGGGTCCAGGTTGCCCTGCACGGCGCGCGCGCCCACGCGGCGGACGCCGTCGGCGAGCGGCACCCGCCAGTCGACCCCGACGACGTCGGCGCCCGCCTCGCCCATCAGGCCGAGCAGCTCGCCGGTGCCGACCCCGAAGTGGATGCGCGGGACCCCGAGGCCCCCGGCGGCCTCCAGCACCTGCGCCGAGTAGGGCATCACGTAGCGCCGGTAGTCCCGCGGGGACGTGGCGCCGGCCCACGAGTCGAACAGCTGCACCGCGGAGGCGCCGGCCTCCACCTGCACCGCGAGGTAGGCCGCGGAGATGCCGGCGATCTTGCGCATCAGGGCGTCCCAGAGCTCCGGCTCGCCGTACATCATCGCCTTGGTCCGGGCGTGCTCCTTGGACGGCCCGCCCTCGACGAGGTACGACGCCACGGTGAACGGCGCCCCGGCGAAGCCGATCAGGGGGGTCGCGCCCAGCTCCCGCACGAGCATGCGCACGGACTCGGTGACGAAGCCCACGTGCTCGGGGGTGAGGTCGGGGATGGCTGCGACGTCGGCGAGCGTCCGGACCGGCCGGGCGACCACGGGGCCGACGCCCGGCACGATGTCGAGGTCGACCCCGACCGCCTTGAGCGGCAGCACGATGTCGCTGAAGAAGATCGCGGCGTCCACCCCGTAGCGCCGCACCGGCTGCAGGGTGATCTCGACGACCAGGTCCGGGCGCATGCAGGACTCCAGCATGGCCACGCCCTCGCGGAGCCGCCGGTACTCGGGCAGCGACCGGCCCGCCTGGCGCATGAACCACACCGGCGTGTGCGGCACCGGCTCCCCCCGGGCCGCCCGCAGCAGCGCGGAGTCGCGCACCGCGGGGGCGGCACCTGGGGCGGTAAAGGAGTCGGTCGTCAGGTCGGGGGCCACGGCCCGATCCTCGCAGGTCAGAGGGCGTGTCGGGACACCGGGAGGACGCTCGCGCCCTACCCTGGTCCCATGGCCGCACGTCATGAACCTCGTGTGGACGCCACTGCGTACCCCGACGAGTTCCGGGTCGCCGTCGCGCAGCTGCGCGCCGCACGGCTCCGCCCGGAGGTCTTCTGCGAGGAGATGCCCGCTCCTCAGCGCATCGCGCCCTTCGCCTCCGCGCTCTCCGCCGACGTGACGGTCGACGGGGAGGACGTCGGCACCGGGCGGATCGTCCTGCTCCACGACCCCGCCGGCAACGACGCGTGGGAGGGGACCTTCCGCTGCGTGGCCTACGCACGGGCCGAGATCGACCCCGAGATGGCCAACGACCCGATGCTGGCCGAGGTCGGGTGGTCCTGGCTGACCGAGGCGCTCGCCGCCCACGGCGCGCGCTACGTCGCGCCGTCGGGCACGGTCACCAAGGTCTCCTCGGAGAGCTTCGGCGGGATGGCCGACGAGGCGCCGAGCGCGCAGCTCGAGATCCGCGCGTCGTGGACGCCGGTCGCGGCCGAGCCGGCCCTGCCGGGAGGGCCCCGGGTGGCGGCCCTGCTCGACCTCACCCAGCATGCCGAGGCCTGGGGCGAGCTGCTGTGCACGGCCTCGGGCCTGCCGCCGGTGCCCGACGGCGTCGCGCCGATCCCGAGCCGACGCGGCCAGCGCGGGCGAGGCTAGGCCCTGCCCGATGGTCGGTCCCGACGAGCAGTCACCTGCCCAGGAGGAGGAGACCTCCGCGCAGGAGCCGACCCCGCCCGCCCCGCTGCTGGAGCTGAGGGACGGCCTGCCGTCGGTCGTCGAGACCGAGGCCGCGCTGGCGCGGACCGTCGAGGCCCTCGCCGCCGGCACGGGTCCGGTGGCCATCGACGCCGAGCGCGCGTCGGGCTACCGCTACTCCGCGCGGGCCTACCTCGTCCAGCTGCGGCGGGAGGGCTCGGGCACCGCGCTGGTGGACCCCATCGCCTTCGACGGGCTCCAGGAGCTCGGCGCGGCCATCGGCGACGCGGAGTGGATCCTGCACGCGGCCAGCCAGGACCTGCCCTGCCTGGCCGAGCTCGGGCTGCGGCCCACGACGCTGTTCGACACCGAGCTGGCCGGCCGGCTGCTCGGCTACCCGCGGGTGGGCCTGGCGACCCTCGTCGAGGCGGTCCTGGGTCGAAGCCTGCGCAAGGAGCACTCCGCCGCCGACTGGTCGACGCGCCCGCTGCCCCGGCCCTGGCTCGAGTACGCCGCCCTCGACGTGGAGGCCCTCGTGGAGCTGCGCGAGGTCCTCGGCGCCGAGCTCGAGGAGCAGGGCAAGCAGGAGTGGGCGCGCCAGGAGTTCGCCCACGTCGTGGCCCAGCAGCCGCCGCCGGCACGGCAGGACCGCTGGCGGCGCACCTCCGGCATGCACCGGGCCCGGGGCCGGCGGGCCCTCGCCGCGGTCCGCGAGCTGTGGCAGACCCGCGACGACATCGCCTCCCGTCGCGACGTGTCGCCCGGCCGGATCATCCCGGACTCGGCCATCGTGGAGGCGGCCACCGCGATGCCGTCGGACAAGCGCTCCCTCATCGGGCTCAAGGGGTTCCGGGGCCGGGGGGCCGAGAGGTACGCCGCCCAGTGGGTCGAGGCGCTGCGCGCCGTGCGCGGCATGTCCGAGGCCGACCTGCCGCCGCTGGCCGCCAGGTACGACGGGCCGCCCCCACCGCGCGCCTGGGCGGAGCGGGACCCGGTCGCGGCGGCGCGGCTGTCCCGGGCGCGGGCGGAGCTGAAGCGGCTCGCGGACGAGCACCGCCTCCCGGTCGAGAACCTGCTGACCCCCGACCACGTGCGCCGGCTGCTGTGGGAGCCTCCGCCCGCCGTCGACGGGGACCTCGCCGCGGCCGTCGACGCCCGGCTCAGCGAGCTCGGCGCCCGCCGGTGGCAGGTGGAGCTGACCCGTGACCTGCTGGCCGAGGCGATCCTCGACCCACGGCTGCCCGACGACCAGGCCGACGACCAGGCCGACGACCGGCCCGGCGACCGGCCCGGCGACCGGCCCTGATCCCGCGCCCGAGGCGGGCGGGCGTCACGACGTGGGCGTCGGAGACGGGCTGGGCCCGGCGAGCAGGGTCGCCGACAGCCGGTCGATGCGCGTCAGCAGCGGGCCGACGTTGACGTGGGGGGCGTAGAAGAGCCGGTTCAGCAGGGGCTGGGTCGCGCTGACCACGTCGGGCCAGCCCGCGGCGTCGGGCATCGTGTCGGCGCGGCGGATCACGGTGGTGAACACCTCGACGTGGCGCGGCAGCTGGTGCGGGTCCTTGAACGCGGCGGACTGCAGCGCGGCAAGGTTGGCCGGCACGATGCCGCCCGAGCGGGCGGTGATCCTCGCCCCGACGTCGCTGCTGGCGTAGGCGATGAAGTCGGCCGCCGCGTCGACGTGCTGCGAGGTCCGCGAGATGCAGTAGCCGGTCACGTCGGCCGTGGTGCGGAACGAGCCGAGGCGTGGCAGCGGGTAGACGTCGAAGCGCAGCCCGGGCTGGTGCCGCAGCCGGGGCACGAGTGCCCGGGTGCCGATCAGCATGCCCAGGCGGCCGGCCTCGAACCGCTTGAGGGCCGACTGCGCCGCCGTCCGCCCCGCGGTCGATGTCGGCCGCAGGTTCACCCCCCGGTCGCGGGCCAGCCCGAGGATGGTCTGCAGGGCGTCGCGCGAGCCGGGGTCGGAGAGCATCAACGTGGTGGGCGCCTGCGGGTCGTCGACCACGTCGGCGCCGGAGGAGCGCAGGAACGGCGTCAGCGTGGTCAGCGCCGGCTCCAGGTAGACGCCGGTGACCCCGATGGCGGAGATGTTGCGCGCGGCCGCCTCGAACTGCGCCCAGTTCCAGCCGTCCTGCGGGTTCGGCGGGTCGACGCCGGGCACGCTCACCTCGGAGGGGGTGAGCAGCCGCTTGTTGTAGAAGACGACCTGCGGCGAGACGTTGTTCGGCATGCACTGCAGCGACGAGTCCGCGGAGAACGCCTCGAGGCCCAGCCGCTCGTAGCGCTCGCCGAACGCCACGTTGCGCTGCTCGAGCAGCCGGTCCACCGGCTGGACGCGGCGCTCCCCGACCAGCGTCGGCAGGTTGCTGCTGTCGGCGAGGAAGACGTCGGGCGCGCGGTCGCCGTCGAACTGCCCCTCGAGCCGCTCCACGGACGCGGCCTCGTCGCGGACCGCCTCCACGTGCACCGTGACCTCCGGATGCGCCCGCATGTAGCTGCTGGCCAGCCCCTCGTAGGCGCGGACGTCGGCGCGCCCGCCGTACACGGCGAAGCGGAGGGTGAGCGGGACCGGGGCGCCGCTGGAGGCCGACGGCGTGGGCGAGGTCGACGACGCGGGGGACGAGGAGGAGGGCGACTCGTCGCCGCCGGCCCGGCTGCCCCCACCGGTGCAGGCCGACGCCAGCGCCACCAGGGCAACCGTGGTGGCGAGCAGGACGGCGCGTCGTCGGGGAGCCGGGCGCTGCGCCCGACGGCGTGGGTACACCCGCCCTCCTCCTGTTCGCCCGCGCATGGCCCGTTCTCCGGTGCCGGAACGCCGCCGAGTGGTCCGCCCCGGACGCGGCGCATCCACCGGCCAGCACACCGTACCGGGACACGCGGACGCAGGTGACGGCGACACCGCCGGCCCGACCCTAGGCTGGCCGGACGTCCGGCCGCGCCCGCCCCCGCAGCGCACCTCGTCGACCGTGAGGACCCCGATGCCCTCCCCGCCCTGCCCGCCGTCCCGGCTCAGGTGCCGGCCCGCGCTGTCGCGCGCGCTGACCCCCGTCGTGGTGTCGCTGGCCCTCGCCGCCTCCGCGTGTGGTGGCACGTCGGGCGGCGACCCCTCCGCCCGCCCGTCGCCCACGGGCACCGGCTCCCCGACGACCTCGGCGACCCCGACGACCCGGGCGACCCCGACAACCCAGACGACCCGGGCGACCCCGACCAGCAGCGCCCCCGCCAGCCCGTCGGCGACCGGCACCGGGTCGTCGGCCAGCCCGCCGGGCAGCGGCGGTCCCCGCGGCCTGCGAGCACGGCTGCTCGGCGCCGCGCAGGTGCCCGGCCTCGACGGCACGTCCCGCTGGGTCGTCGCCGGCACCGGCCCCGAGCCGCCCGGCACGTCGTTCGGGACCTGCCAGCGCTTCGCCCTCACCTCGATCGGCGCCGAGCGGGCCGCCGTACGCCGCTTCGTGCCCGAGCCCCCCGTCCCCCGGCGCGCCCGGCACGACCGCGCCGGGGAGCTGGTCGCCACGTTCCCCGATGCCCTGACCGCGCGCCGCGCCTACGCGGTGCTCGAGGCCTGGCAGCGCACCTGCGCCGCCCGGCTCTCCGGCCAGGGGCACACCCACGCTCACGTGGGCGACCTGCGCGACGTCCCGGCCGGGGACCGGGCCGGGTGGTACCAGCTGGCATACGGCCCCGTCCGGGGGGAGCCGGGCGCCCGCTTCCTCGACGCCCAGGGCGTGGTGCTCAGCGGCTCCCGGCTCGCGATGGTCTCCCTGGTGCACGTCGGGCCTCACGGCGGCACCGGGCAGCAGCCGATGGTCACCGCGTTGCGGCGGGCCGCCCACCGGCTCGGCACGGGGCGGTAGGCACGGGGCGGTAGGGACGTCCCAGGGAGCGTCATCCCGCCCGGTGGGCGCTAGCGTGCGCTGGGTGAGCGAGGACGCCGGCCGGTTCGACCGGGCGTGGGAGCGCAGCCGGGTCTCGATGTCCGAGCGGGTCCGCCGGCTGCGCAGCAAGTCCTGGCACATCGGGCAGTGCGCGATCTCCGCGGGCGCCGCCTGGTTCCTCGCGCACGACGTCATCGGTCACCCGAAGCCGTTCTTCGCACCCATCGTCGCGGTCGTCGCGCTGGGGACCTCCTACGGTCAGCGGCTGCGTCGTGTCGGGGAGCTGACCGTGGGGGTGGCGGTCGGGGTGTTCCTCGCCGACGTCCTGCTGCTGGCCGTGGGCACCGGTCCGTGGCAGATCACGCTCGTCGTGGCGGTCGGGATGAGCGTGGCGCTGCTGCTCAGCCCGGGCGGCCTGTTCGTCACCCAGGCGGCGGTCCAGGGCATCGTGGTGGTCACGGTCGTGGCCACGCCCGGCTACGCGTTCACCCGGTGGCTCGACGCGCTGGTGGGAGGGGCGGTGGCCCTGGTCGCGGCCTCCGCCGTCCCGCAGGCCCCGCTGCGCCGACCCCGACGGCAGGCGGCGCTCGTGGTGCGCCGGATCGCGGAGCTGCTGCGCGAGGGCGCCCGCAGCGCGACCGACGGGGACGCCGACCGCGCCATCGAGGTGCTGGCGGCCGCGCGGGGCACCGACCAGCTGATGCGCGAGCTGCAGGAGGCCGCCGACGAGGGCCTGTCGGTGCTCGCCTCCTCCCCCTTCCGGCGCCGTCACCAAAGTGGGGTGCGGCGCATGGCCGAGCTGGTCGAGCCGCTCGACCACGCCATCCGCAACACCCGGGTGCTGGTACGACGGATCGCGGTCTCCACCCACCACCGCCAACCCTTCCCGCCGCGGTATGCCGCGCTGTGCGAGGACCTGGCCGTCGCGGTCGACGAGGTCGCCGACGAGCTGGCCGCGGGCCGGATGGCGGAGGCGGCCCGGCCCTCGCTGCTGCGGGTCGGTCAGGCCACCGCGCGCACCGGCCGGGTCCCGGAGCTGTCCGCGGACGTCGTGCTCGCCCAGATCCGCTCGATCATCGTCGACCTGCTCGAGGTCACCGGTCTCGACGTCCTGGAGGCCACCGACGCGCTGCCCCCCGAACGGGCATGAGCGCCCGGTTCATCTGACGTGCCGCCCGAGGCGGTCGTACGCTGGTCGGCGATGTCCCAGCAACCGCGCTCCCGCCACCATCGGCCGCTGCTGCCCGGAGCCGCGCGCTTCGAGGCCCTCACCGGTGACGTCGACCCCGCGGCGCGCCGCGAGGCGGCCGACAGGTGCGCGTCGCTGCTGGTCCGCGGTGGCCATGGCACCGAGGACGAGGCGGTCGTGGCGCGCGTGGTCCACCTCGCCGACACCGAGGGCCTCGACACGCTGGCCGACCTCTGGTCCGGCTCGGCGTCGGACTCGCTGGCGGGCTGCCTGTGGCGGCTCTACCTGCTCCGCTCCTGGGTGCACGCCGACCCCGCCGGCGCGGCCCGGGAGTTCGACGAGGGTCGCCGGCACACGCCCGTGCACGAGGTCGTCGCCGGGGTCGTCGACCCGCCGGGGCCCGACGAGGTCCGGCGCCTGTTCGACGAGGTCCTGCGCGGCGTGGTGCGCGGAGACTTCGCGGACACGCTCTACCGCGCGGCGGCCTTCGCGCGGGTCGTCGCCGCCGGCCGGGCGCACGCCGACGCCGGCCACCCGGGCACGCCGTACGACTCCGCGCTGTCGGCCTCCCGGCTGGTCACGATGGCCGAGCAGCTCGAGCACGCCGCCGGCCTCGAGCTCGAGGGACAGCTGGGCTGACACCCGGTTCCCACGGGTCGCCGACCTGCCGGCCTGTAGGATGGAGGGCGCGTCGGGCCGCGGCAGCCCCGGGTCCCACAAGGTGCCGCCACGAGCGGCCACGCGCCGTGAGGCGCTCCCGGTCCGGCGCACCTACCCTTCGTCGCCACCGGCTGCGAGCAGCACCGCCACCAGGCCGGCCAGGCGGGCGTTCGCGAGCGCCAGGGCCACGTTCGCGGCCAGGCTCGCGCCACCGGTGTGCTCGTGGAACCAGCCCAGCAGGAAGGGCGTCACGTCCTTGCCGGTGACCCGCCGGCGGGCGGCCTCGGCCAGCCCGTCGACCAGGGTGCGCTCGTGCAGGTCCGGGTCCATCTCGTGGTCCGGGTCGACCGGCTGGGCGACCACGAGCGCCTGCGGCAGCCCGAGGGCGTCGCGCCCGCGCACCACCGCCGCCGCCTCCTCGGGGGAGTCCACCCGCCAGGGCACCGGCAGCCCGCTGTCGCGGACGTAGAAGCCGGGCATCGCGTCCGTGCGGTACCCGACGACGGGCACCGACAGGGTCTCCAGCCGCTCGAGGGTCGCCGCGGTGTCGAGGATCGACTTGACCCCCGCGCACACGACCGTCACCGGGGTCGAGGAGAGCGCGGCCAGGTCGGCCGACTCGTCCCAGCTCTCGCGGGCCCCGCGGTGCACGCCGCCGAGCCCGCCGGTGGCGAACAGGCCGATGCCGGCGCGGCCGGCCAGGTAGGCGGTGGCCGCCACCGTCGTCGCGCCGGTGAGCCGCCGCCCCGCCACCGGTCCGAGGTCCCGCACGCTCGCCTTGACGACGTGCGGGCCCTCTGCAACCCGGACGAGCTCGTCGTCCCCGAGCCCGACACGGACGGTGCCGTCGACGACGGCGACGGTGGCCGGCACCGCCCCGGCCGAGCGGACGGCCGCCTCGATCTCCCGGGCGGTGCCCGCGCTGGTCTGCTTCGGCAGACCGTGGCTGATGATCGTGGACTCGAGCGCCACCACGCCCCGGCCCGCCGCGAGGGCGTCGCGGACCTCCTCGGCCACGAGCATCCCCGTGCCCGCCGTGCCCGCCGTACCGGCCCGGCCCGCGGCGCCCCCTCTGCTCATGGGGCGCATTGTGCCCGTAGCCTGCGGGACACCGAGGTGAGGGGGGAGCCGTGCCTGTCGCGTGCGTGGTCGCCTGCCTGGGCGACGTGATGCTCGACGTCATCGTCGAGCCGCGAACCCCCCTGCGCGTCGACGACGACACCCCCGCGCGGATCACCCTGTCGGCCGGAGGCCAGGCCGCGAACGTCGCCGCCTGGGTCGTGGCCCTCGGCGGGCGGGCCCGGCTGTGCGGCCCGGGGGTCGGCGGCGGCGCGGGCCACGTGGTCGCGGGAGCGATGGCCGAGCGTGGCGTGCAGATGTGGGGCTCCTCGACCGGGCGCACCGGGACGGTGCTGTCGCTGCTCACCGGCGACGGGCGGACGATGGCCTCGGACCCCGGTGACGTGAGCTGGCTCGACGACGTGCGCTGGGGCCCCTGGGTCGAGGGCGCCGACTGGCTGTTCGTGTCCGGCTACGCGCTGCTGCGGGCCTCCGCTCCGCGGCACATCGTCGAGGTGGCCCGCACCGCAGGCGCCCGCGGCGCCCGGGTCGCGGTCGACCTGTCCTCCGCCGCGATGCTGAGCAGCTACGGTCCCGACGACTTCTCGCGGCTGTGCCGCTCGCTGCACCCGTCCGTGGTCTTCGCCACCGACGGCGAGTGGGCCGCCTGCGGCGGTGGGTTCGCGGCCGGCGGCCGGACGGTGCTCGTCCTCAAGCACGGACGCGACGGCGCCTCGTTCGTGATCGACGGCGTGGCCGACGACCGGCCGGTGCACCGGGGGCCGGTGGTGGACGTGACCGGCTCCGGCGACGCCCTCGCTGCGGGATACCTGGTCGGCGGCGTCGACCTGGCCATGGAGGCCGCGGCGCGCTGCGTGGCCCACCGCGGAGCCCAGCCGCAGGTCCCGGCGTGAGCGGCCCACTGGCGTTCCGGGGCGTCGAGGTGCCTGCCTCGGAGCTCTCGTGGAGGTTCAGCCGCTCCGCCGGTCCCGGTGGCCAGTCGGTGAACACGGCCGACTCGCGCGTCCAGCTGAGCTTCGACGTGCTGCGCTCCCCCTCCGTCCCCGAGCCGGTGCGCCGGCGGCTGCTGGACCGGCTCGGGAGCCGTCTGGCCGACGGGGTGCTGACGGTCGCGGCCTCCGAGTACCGCTCCCAGCACCGCAACCGCGAGGCCGCCCGGGCGCGGCTGGCCGCCCTCCTCACCGAGGCGAGCGCACCGCCACCTCCCCGGCGACGGGCCACCCGACCCACCAGGGGGTCGCAGGAGCGCCGGCTGGCCGGCAAGCAGCGACGCAGCCGCACCAAGGCGCTGCGCCGCCGCCCGCCGGACTGACGCCGGGGTCAGCCCACCCCGCCGCCCACCTGCAGGAGCGTCTCGCCCAGCGTCTTGCTCAGCGCGTCGCTGCCGGCCGCGCGCACCAGGTCGACCGCCCGGGACGCCACCAGCGTGGTGACCGGGTCGGACAGGTCGTCGAGCCCGTGGTGCGGGCGCGGCGGCCAGTGGAACGGCCAGTTCGGCGGGCACAGCTCGTCGAAGTCGGCGACGGCCCCCAGCGCCGCGATGCGCCGCTCGGCACCGACCTCGTCCCTCGGCGAGGCCGCGAGGGCGTCACCGGCCGACGCCGCGACCTCCTCGACCACCTTGACGGACGCCACGCGGCCGAGCTGGTGCACCACCACCGACGCGACCAGGGCGTCGATCTCGTAGGCGTACCGCGCCCTGACCAGCAGCTGCCAGGGCACCTCGTCGGCGCCGGGAAAGCTGTCGGGATCCCACATGCTGTGCTCCTCGGGAGTCGGTGGCCCGGTCCGTTCCGGGCTCGCGGGAGAGGAAGCGCGCGCGGTCGGGCTGATACCTGCCGTTCCGGCCCGGGTGCCGAGCGCGTCACGCATGTCCGCTCTGGCCCGAGATGACCATGGACGCGGTGGTCCGTCCGGGCCTACGGTGTCCGTTCAGGCAGCCACAGGTGGACGTTCGGGCGGCAGCACAGCCCGACACCCGAGGCGGACCGCGTGGGGGCACGCGGTCCGCGGTGGCTCGGGGGGAAGAGGGACCAGATGGCCCAGATGTACGTCGACGACGACTGCCGGCTCCGCACGCGCAGGGCCGAGCGGCACGACAAGCGGGAGCGGGCCGAGAGGGCGGCCGCCCTGGCGGTGCGCGCCGCCACCTTGTCGGGGACGCTGCTGCGCGGGGATGTCAGCGGCGCGAGCCGCCCACCATCACGCGCGCGGCGATAGCGGGGCGCAGCAGCGACCGAGGGCCCGCCATCAGGTTGTTGGTGAGCGTGAACGCCCGCGCCAGGACCGGGTCGCGCCGGGCCCCGGTCAGCAGGCGCGCGATGTAGGCGTTGAGCAGCCGCACCTGGACGCTGCGCTCCCCGGGAACCTGGGGGAAGCGCAGGTCGCTGCTGGCCGCGATCGTCCACGGCATGTCCACCACCGTGGCGGCGGCGCGGTAGAAGCGACGGGGCAGCCCCGCCAGCCCTTCGTCGAGCGCCCGCGCCAGGACCAGCGACTCCTCGGCCGCGACGCTCATGCCCTGCCCGTAGACCGGGTTGAAGCTGCTGATCGCGTCGGCGACGACCAGGTAGCCCTCCGGAAGGGTCGCCAGCCGCTCGAAGCGGCGTCGCCGGCTGGCGGGGAAGTGGGCAACCGCCGGCTCACCGACCGGCTCGGCGTCCCCCAGGAGGTCCGCGACCGCCCGGGTGGGCAGCGAGGCCGCGTAGCGCCGGAAGCCGTCGGCGTCCTCCGGCGGCCGCTCGCCGAGGTAGCCGATGAGCGTGACGATCCAGAGGTCGTCCTCCTGCGCCAGCACCGCGCCGGCCCTCACCCCCGGCGGCTCCGGGGTGACGGCGAGGAAGAGGTCGCCCTGCAGGTCGCCCGGTCGCCGCCGGTAGCGCCGGCTCACGTAGGTGATGTCGACCCGGATCTCCTCCTGCGTCGGTGCCGGGTACCCCAGCTCGGTGGCCCAGCCCACGGAGGCGGCGGCCCGGCCGGCGGCGCCGACCACGAGGTCGGCGTCGAGCACCTGCTCGTCAGGCGCATCGCGCCGTCGCGTCCGCACGCCGGTGACGCGGTCGGCGACGGCCCGCAGCCCGAGGGTGTCGGTGCCGTCGAGGACTCGCACGTTGCCCATCGCCATGACACGCTCGCGGACCACCTGCTCGAGCAGGGGCCGGCTCGCGCACACGCAGTCCAGGCCGCTGTCGAAGGAGGTCAGGAAGCCGCCGCGGATGAAGACCCGGCCTCGTCCGGTGAGGTCCCCGACCAGCGCACCCCGGTCGACCACCTCGCTGGTGAACCCGGGGAAGTGCTGCTCGAGGACCTCGCGGCCCCGTCCCAGGAGCAGGTGGGTGTGGCGGCCCTGCGGGACCCCGCGCCGCGGCTGCTGGGTGGCCGGCAGCGTGTCCCGCTCCACGACCACCACCTCGTCGAACCGGTCGGCCAGCACCCGGGCCGCGAGCAGCCCACCCATGCTCGCCCCGACCACCACGGCGCGGCCGCTTCGCGTCATGGTCCGACGATCGCCCCGTCGGCACCCCCACACCAGACCCGAACGGGCTACCCGAGCGCGTCGAGCGCCTTGCGGATGCGGGTGTCGGAGACCGGGAAGGCGGTGCCGCGAGCCTGGTCCCACAGCGAGACGCGGTACTCCTCGAGCATCCAGCGCACCCTGACCAGGCCGGCACCGGGTGGTCGTCCCTGCGGCAGGGCCGCCACGCGGTGCAGGTAGGCCTCCTGCAGCCCGACCACCTGGTCCATCAGCAGGCGGTCGCGTCCGATCTGCGCGGGCAGCCGCTCGCGGCGGGTGCGCACCGCAGCGAGGTACCTCGGCAGCTCCCGCAGCTGCGCGGCCCCGACCTCGCCGACGAACCCGCGGTGCACCAGGCGGCCCACCTGCGCCTTCATGTCGCTGAGCGCGGGCAGCAGGGCCAGCTCCGCGGACCCGCTCAGCATCCGGTCCACGTCGCGCCACTCGACCAGCACCCGGAGCGCGTCGTGCAGGACCCCCCGGGTCGCACCCGCCAGCCCGGAGCCGACCTCGGCCGCCAGGGCGTCGAAGCCGGGCTCGTCCCACGCGGTCCCGTGCCGCTCCACCAGCGCGTCCACGGCGGCCGCCACGCAGTCCTCGAGCAGCGCGGCGGTCGACGGGTACGGCGAGCCGGCCAGGCCCAGCTTCTCGGCGTTGGACAGCTCGTCGGCGATCCTGCGAGCCGGCGAGGGCAGCCGCAGCATCAGCAGCCGCCGCAGCCCGCGGGGGTGGCAGGCGTCCTGCTCGGCCTGCGAGCCGAGGATCCGCAGACCGACGGTGCCGCCCCCGTCGCCGCCCTCGTCGACGAGCGCGGGGAAGCCGCGCACCTCGTGCCCGGCGCGCTGCTGGGTGAACGTGCGGGGCACGGTGGCGAAGGTCCAGCGGGTCTGGCCGGTGGCGTCGAGCCCGGAGGCGGACGCCGCCCGCGCCATCGCGTCCGCGAACGTCGGTCGCAACGGGGCCTTGAGGGCCTCGAGGTCCTTGCCCTGCGCGAGGGTGCGGCCGTCCGCAGCGACCACCCGGAACGTCGGCAGCAGGTGGTCGGGCACCTTCGAGCGGTCCCAGGCCTCACGAGGCACGACGACCCCGGTCCGCGACCGCAGGAACCGCTCCAGCGCGTCGAGCAGCGGCTCGTCACCGGGGGTGACCGCCGCCAGGAACTCCCGGGCGACGTTCGGGGCGGGCACGAAGCTGACCCGCAGCCGCTTCGGCAGCGACCTGAGCAGGGCCACCACCAGCTCCTCGCGCAGGCCGGGCACCTGCCAGGTGAACGGCTCGGGCGCGACCCGGTTCAGCAGCGCGACGGGTACGTCGACGGTGACGCCGTCCGCGGCCGCGCCCGGCTCGAACTGGTAGCCCAGCGGAAGGGCCAGGTCACCCTCGCGCCAGACGTCGGGGTAGTCCTCGGCGGTCACGGCGGACGCGGACTCGTTGACGAGCATCGCCGGGTCGAAGCTCAGCAGGTCCGGCCGGTCGCGGCGAGCCTGCTTCCACCACGAGTCGAAGTGCGCGCCCGAGACCACGTCGACGCCCACGCGTGCGTCGTAGAAGTCGAACAGCGTGTGCTCGTCGACGACGATGCCGCGGCGCCGGGCGCGGTGCTCGAGCTCCTCGGCCTCCGCGAGCAGCTCCCGGTTCCAGGCCAGGAACGGCTGCCGGGTCGACCACTCCCCGTAGACGAGGGCGTGGCGGATGAACAGCTCGCGGCTCAGCGCCGGGTCGACCTTGCCGTAGGACACCAGCCGGTCGGCGACCAGCGGCACGCCGTACAGGGTGACGCGCTCGCGCGCCATCACGGCGGCGCGCTTCTTCGACCAGTGCGGCTCGGCGTAGGTGCGCTTGACCAGGTGCGCTCCGAGCTCCTCGGCCCACTCCGGCCGGATCGCTGCGTTCACCCGGGCCCACAGCTTCGAGGTCTCCACGAGCTCGGCGGCCATCACCAGCTGCGGCTGCTTGCGGAACAGCGCGGAGCCCGGGAAGATCGAGAACCGCGCGTTGCGGGCGCCGAGGTAGCGACCTCCTTGTCCTGAGCCCGTCGCTTGTCCTGAGCCCCGTCGAAGGGGAGGGTCCGGGTCGCGCAGGCCGATGTGGGACAGCAGGCCGGACAGCAGCGCCTGGTGGATGCCGTCGGCATCCGGCTCCTCGTCCCCGCGCGGCGCCTTGGGCACGGTGAGCCCCAGCTGCTTGGCGGTACGGCGCAGCTGCGACTCCAGCTCCTGCCACTCGCGGACCCGCAGGTAGTTGAGGTACTCCGCGCGGCACATCCGCCGGAAGGCGCTCGAGGACAGCTCGCGCTGCTGGGTGCGCAGGTAGCGCCACAGGTTGAGCCAGGTCAGGAAGTCCGACGTCTCGTCCTTGAACCGGGCGTGCTTCTGGTCGGCCTGAGCCTTGTGGTCGGCGGGCCGCTCGCGGGGGTCCTGCAGCGACAGGGCCGCGGTGATCACGAGCACCTCCCGCAGGCAGCCGCGGCGGTCCGCCTCGACCACCATCCGGGCCAGCCGCGGGTCGACCGGAAGGGTGACCAGCTGACGTCCCAGGTGGGTGAGCCGGTCGCCGGCCAGCGCACCCAGCTCCTCCAGCAGCTGCACTCCGGCCCGGACGTTGCGCCGGTCCGGCGGGTCCACGAACGGGAAGCGCGCGACGTCCCCGAGCCCGAGCGCGGTCATCTGCAGGATCACCGAGGCGAGGTTGGTCCGCAGGATCTCCGGCTCGGTGAACTCGGGCCGGGAGGCGAGGTCCTCCTCGCTGTAGAGCCGGATGCAGATGCCGGCCTCCACCCGGCCGCAGCGGCCCGCGCGCTGGTTGGCCGAGGCCCGGCTGACCGGCTCGATCGGCAGCCGCTGCACCTTCGTGCGCGTGGAGTAGCGCGAGATGCGGGCCAGGCCGGCGTCCACGACGTACCGGATCCCCGGCACCGTCAGCGAGGTCTCGGCGACGTTGGTGGCCAGCACCACCCGGCGTCCGCTGTGCCGCTCGAACACGCGGTGCTGCTCGGCCGAGGACAGGCGCGCGTAGAGCGGCACCACCTCGAAGGCCGAGCGGTCTCCTCCGCCGCGGTCCGCCGGACCGCCGAGGACGTCGGCGGTGTCGCGGATCTCCCGCTCACCGGGCAGGAACACCAGGATGTCGCCGGGCCCCTCGGCGACGAGCTCGCGCACCGCCTCGACGATCGCCTCGGTCTGGTCGCGGGTGACCGGCTCGCCCTCCTCGTCGACGGCCGCCTCCTGGAGCACGGGCCGGTAGCGGACCTCCACCGGGTAGGTGCGCCCCGACACCTCCACGACCGGTGCGGGCCGGCCCCGCTCGTCGGCGAAGTGCCGGGCGAACCGCTCGGGGTCGATGGTCGCCGAGGTGATGACGACCTTCAGGTCCGGGCGGCGAGGCAGCAGCCGCTTGAGGTAGCCGAGCAGGAAGTCGACGTTGAGGCTGCGCTCGTGCGCCTCGTCGATGATGATCGTGTCGTACGCCGACAGCAGCCGGTCGTGCTGCAGCTCGGCGAGCAGGATGCCGTCGGTCATCAGCTTGACCAGGGTGTCCCTCGACGAGTGGTCGGTGAACCGCACCTGGTAGCCGACGGCCTCCCCGAGCGGGCGGCCGAGCTCCTCGGCGATGCGCTCGGCGACGCTGCGCGCGGCGATCCGGCGGGGCTGGGTGTGCCCGATCATCCCCTGCACGCCGCGGCCCAGCTCGAGGCAGATCTTCGGCAGCTGCGTGGTCTTGCCCGAGCCCGTCTCCCCCGCCACCACGACCACCTGGTGGTCGCGGATCGCCGCCGCGATGTCCTTCCGGCGCTGGGAGACGGGCAGCTCGTCGGGGTAGGCGACCGCCGGGACCAGCCCCGCGCGACGCTCGACCTCCGCCGGGGGCAGCCGGCGCACGCGATCCGTCGTACGACGGTCGGGCCGGCGGCGACCCGAGGGGCGGGCCCGCCGACCGGGAGCGCGACTCTCCTGCGGGCTGGCCTGCGACATGACCGGCCCAGTCTACGGACCACTTCTTCACAGCATTCTCACAGCCTGGTCCCAAGGTTCCTGCAGCCGCGCGCGGGATCCTGGCTCCATGCCGCTCGCGAGCTCCTCCCCTGCCCTGACGCGTCCCGACGGCTCGGCCCTGCGCGTGCTCGTCGTCGACGACGAGGTCAACATCGCCGAGCTGATCAGCATGGCGGTGCGCTACGAGGGCTGGGAGCCCCAGGTCGCGCACACCGGCAGCAGGGCGGTCGGCGCGGCGAAGGACGCCCGCCCGGACGCGGTCGTCCTCGACGTCATGCTGCCCGACTTCGACGGCATGGAGGTGCTGCGCCGGCTGCGTGCACTCCACCCCGACGTACCCGTGCTGTTCCTGACCGCGCGCGACTCCGTCGAGGACCGCGTGACGGGGCTGACCGCGGGCGGTGACGACTACGTCGTGAAGCCGTTCAGCCTCGAGGAGGTCGTCGCCCGGCTGCGGGCGCTGATGCGACGGGCCGGGGCGACCGACCGCCGGCAGTCGAACCAGCTGAGCGTGGGAGACCTCACGCTCGACGAGGACAGCCACGAGGTGTTCCGGGCAGGCGACGAGATCCACCTGACGGCCACCGAGTTCGAGCTGCTGCGCTTCCTGATGCGCAACCCGCGGCGGGTGCTGTCCAAGCCGCAGATCCTCGACCGGGTGTGGAACTACGACTTCGGGGGACAGGCCAACGTCGTGGAGCTGTACATCTCCTACCTGCGCAAGAAGATCGACGCGGGCCGATCGCCGATGATCCACACCATGCGAGGGGCCGGCTACGTCCTCAAGCCCGCCGGGTGAGGAGCCGGTGATCTCCCGGCTCGGACGTGGCCTGCTGCCGACGTCCCTCACGGGACGGCTGGTGGCCACGCTGGTCGCGGTCGTGGTGCTGACCGCCCTCCTGCTGGGCGTGCTGACGAGCCTGGCGACCCAACGGCTGCTCTACGCGCAGCTCGACCACGACGTGCCGAACGCGATGCAGTTCGCCCGGGCCCAGGTGATGGACCGCCCCGCCGGCTCCCCGCTGAGCGACAGCGGCCCGGGCCTCGGGCCGGAGAGGCACGACGGACCCCGCACGGAGACGCTGATCGCGTCCATCCGCGACAACGTCCCCACCGGCAGGGTCCTCGACGAGAAGGGGCACCCGGAGAGGCTGAGCCGTGCTGCCCTGCAGCGACTTCGCGACGTGCCGGTGGGCGGCGTCACCCGCACGGTCGACCTGCCCGGGTACGGCAGCTTCCGGCTGCAGTCCAAGGCCTTCGGCGACGGCGTCGTGCTCGCCGGCGTGTCGACGCGCAAGGTCGACGAGGCGGTCGGCTGGCTGCTGATCCTGGAGATCCCCCTGGGGATAGCGGCGGTGACCCTGGCGGGGCTCAGCGGGCTGTGGCTGGTGCGTCGTCAGCTGCGGCCGCTGCGTCGGGTGGCCGCCACCGCCCACAAGGTCTCCACGCTGCCCCTGGCCAGCGGCGAGATCGGCAGGACGGTACGGGTCCCCGACTCGCTCACCGACGAGCGCACCGAGGTGGGCGCGGTCGGCGCCGCGCTGAACACGCTGCTCGCGCATGTCGAGCAGGCCCTCGACGAACGACATCGCAGCGAGCAGCAGGTGCGCCAGTTCGTGGCCGACGCGTCCCACGAGCTGCGCACCCCCCTGTCCACGATCCACGGGTACGCCGAGCTGAGCCGGCGTCGCCGGCCGCCGGATCCCGACCAGCTCGCGCAGGCCATGGGCAAGGTCGAGGCGGAGGCCACCCGCATGTCGACCCTGGTCCAGGACCTCCTGCTGCTCGCGCGCCTGGACGCCGGCCGACCGCTGGCCCGCGACCAGGTGGACCTCACCAAGCTGGTCCTCGAGACGGTCGGCGACGCCCGGGTCGTCGCGCCGGACCACCGCTGGCTCATGGACCTGCCCGACGAGCCGCTGGAGGTGATGGGCGACGAGCAGCGTCTGCACCAGGTGGTCACCAACCTGCTCAACAACGCCCGCCGGCACACCCCACCCGGCACCTCCGTGAGAGTCGCCGTGGCGCCCGCGCCGACAGCGGGCGACGACGTGGTGCTCAGCGTCACCGACGACGGCCCGGGCATGTCACCGCAGGTCGTGCGGACGGCGTTCGAGCGCTTCTCGCGCGGCGACTCCTCGCGCACCCGCGAGTCCGGCGGCGCGGGCCTCGGCCTGTCGCTGGTGCAGGCGATCACCACCGCCCACGGCGGCACGGTCTCCGTGACCTCACGGCTCGGACGCACCCGCTTCGAGGTGCGGCTGCCGTCGACGGGTCGCGGCGGCGCCCACCGGTCCGGTCAGGGCCGGCACCAGCGGCTGGAAGTCGGGCCGCACCTCACAGGGGAGCGATAGACCGATAGACACAGCACACGGGTGACCCAGCGCGTCCCCCGACCGTGGTGCCAGGACGCACTCCACCACGACGCTGCCGCCGCCACCCTCCGGCGGGCGGACGGCCGCTCAGGGCGCACCCGCAGGCTGTGGCGCGGCCACCTCGAGGACCCGTCCTGGGCGCGTCCCGCCCTCGTCGGCCTGCTGCTCGGCGTGCGTGTCCAGCCGACGCATCGACGCGGCAGCGCTGGTCGAGTGCCCGACCCCGACGCCGGTTGAGGTGTCCGACCCCTGCGTTGGTCGAGGTGCCCGACCCTACGTTGGTTGAGGTGCCCGACCCTGCGTTGGTCGAGGTGCCCGACCCTGCGTTGGTTGAGGTGCCCGAGCCTGCGTTGGTTGAGGTGCCCGAGCC
>JAICKK010000057.1 GCA_025927955.1 Nocardioidaceae bacterium | reverse complement strand
GCCTCGAAACCACCGCACCCTCGCACAGACCCGACCACGGACAGCCTCCCCGCGACACGTGACCATGGTGTCGAGGCCTCGGCTAGCGCCTCGCCACCTCAACCAACGCACCCGCGGACCCAGCCCCGACGCTGGTTGAGGTGCCCGAGCCCCCAGGGCGAGGGCCTCGAAACCACCCGCACCTTCGCGCGAAGGTGCCCATGGTTTCGAGGCCTCGGCTAGCGCCTCGGCACCTCAACCAGCGCGGGATCGCCCTGTGCACACCTGACCATGGTTTCGAGGCCTCGGCTAGCGCCTCGGCACCTCAACCAGCGCGAGGCACACCCGCCACCGCGCGGCGTGGTGTCGGCCACGCTTCAGCGGCGACCTCGCCGGCCCAGCAGCCAGCCGACGAGCAGCAACGCCAGCCCGGCGCCGACCTGCCTGCCGTAGGTCCGGGCGAGCACCGGCAGCACGGTCGACCCGAGGTCGAGCGCGTCGTCCGGGCCGTAGGACGCCGAGGCCGCTGGCGCCGACCGTGGCGGAGGGGCCGAGGACGGACCGGGCGAGCCGCCCGCCGACGCGCCGGCGTACGCGGTCGACGGTGTCTTGCGCGGACCGCTGACGTCGCCGGCGGACTCCTCCCCGACCGGCGTTCCGGGGGCGGCGTCGGGCGGCTCCGTCGTCGGTGCCGGCTCCGACGACGCCAGCTGCGTCACCTCCTCGCCCGACGGCTCCGCAGCCGCGTCCTCCTCCGCGGCACCGACCTTGTCCTTGAGGCAGGTGACGAACTGCTGGAGCAGCTTGTCGGAGACGTCCTGCATCACGCCGCGCCCGAACTGCGCGGGCTTGCCGGTGATCGCGAGGTCGGTGGTGACGTCGACCTTCGTCGACGTGCCCTCCTCGGTCAGCTGCGCGGTGACGTGCGCGCCTGCGGTGCCGTTGCCGCGCTTGTCCTTGCCCTTGGCCTCGATGACGAACCGGCCGGCCGACCGGTCCTTCTCGACGAACGTGCCCGAGCCGGAGTAGGTCAGCGCGATCGGCCCGAGCTTGACCTTGCAGGTGCCCTTGAAGTCGTCGCCGTCGTGCTCGGTGACCGTGGCGCCGGGGAAGCAGCCGGCCACGGACTCGATGTCCTCGAAGGCGGCCCAGGTCCGGTCGAGCGGGGCGGGGACGGTGAAGGTGTGCTCGAGGTCCAAGGCTCAGGCCCCCGCCGCCGCGAGCACGGCCCGCCGGGTCAGCACGGTCGCGAGGTGCCGGCGGTAGTCGGCGTCGCCGTTGAGGTCCGAGGGCGGGTTGGTGCCCTCGGCGGCGGAGGCCGCCGCCGCGCGGACCGCCTCGTCGGTGGCCGGCTGCCCGACCAGCGCCTGCTCGACCGCTCGGGCCCGCAGCGGGGTGGACCCCATGTTGGTCAGCCCCACCCGGGCCTCGGCGATCGTGCCGCCCTCGACCCTGACCGCCGCGGCCACGGCCACGATCGGCCACTGGTGGGCGACCCGGACGAACTTCTCGTAGTGCGCCCCCCAGCCGGCCCGCTTCGGGATCCGGACCTCGGTGAGGATCTCGGTGTCCTCGAGCGCGGTGGTGAACAGGTCGACGAAGAAGTCCTCGGCCGCGACGGTCCGGGTGCCGCCCTGCCCGGCGACCACGAACTCCGCGTCCAGCGCGAGCGCCGGGGCTCCCAGGTCCCCGGCGGGGTCGGCGTGCGCGAGCGCGCCCCCGAAGGTGCCGCGGTGCCGCACCTGCGGGTCGGCCAGCACCTCGACCGCCTTGGTGATCACGAAGGCGTTCTCCCGCACCAGCGGGTCGGTGAGGACGTCGGCGTGCCTGGTCATCGCGCCGATGACGATCGCGTCGCCGTCGTCGCGTACGCCGCGCAGCGACTCGATCCGCCCGAGGTCGATGACCACCTCGGGCGCGTTCAGCCGCATCCGCAGCACGGGCAGGAGGCTCTGCCCTCCGGCGATGATCTTCGCGTCCCCGGCCTCGGAGAGCGCCTGGAGAGCGTCCTCGAGCGTGGTGGGCGCGACGTACTCGAACTGGGCGGGGATCACAGCGAGCTCCCGTTCTGGTCGGTGGAGTCGTTGCCGGCGGTGCGGTCGGCGGTGTCGGCCTCGTCGAAGTGCGGCCCGGCCGCGCCCACGGTGGGTGCGCCGCCGGTGTCCGCGCCGTCGCGGGCGTGGATCGCCTTGTAGATCCGCTCCGGCGTGCACGGCATCCGCACGTCGATCACGCCGAAGGGCCGAAGCGCGTCGACGACCGCGTTGACGACCGCCGGGGTGGAGGCGATCGTGCCGGCCTCGCCCACGCCCTTGGTGCCCAGCGTGTTCGTGATCGACGGCGTCGTGGTGTGGCTGACGCCGTAGCTGATCGTGTCGGCCGCCGTGGGCACCAGGTAGTCCACGAACGACGCGGAGACCAGCGTCCCGGAGTCGTCGTACACCGCCTCCTCCCACAGCGCCTGTGCGATGCCCTGCACCAGGCCGCCGTGCACCTGGCCCGCGACGATCAGCGGGTTGATCACGGTGCCGACGTCGTCGACGCAGACGTACTTGCGCATCGTGACGCCGCCGGTCTCGGTGTCGATCTCCATCGCGCACAGGTGCGTGCCGTGCGGGAAGGAGAAGTTGACCGGGTCGTAGGTCGCGTCCGAGTCGAGCGTGGGCTCCACGCCCTCGGGGAAGTCGTGCGCCGCGAACGTGGCGAGCGCGATCTCGGCGATGCCCAGCCCCTTGTCGGTGCCGCGGACACCGAAGCGACCCTGCCTGAACTCGATGTCGTCCACCGACGCCTCGAGCAGGTGGGCCGCGATCGGCTTGGCCTTCTCGACCACCTTGTCGGCCGCCTTGACCAGGGCCTCACCGCCCACGGTCAGGGAGCGGGACCCGTAGGTGTCGAGCCCCTTGTGCGCGATCTGCGTGTCGCCGTGCAGCACCTCCACGTCCTCGAAGGGCACGCCGAGCCGGTCGGCGACGATCTGCGAGAACGCGGTCTCGTGCCCCTGCCCGTGCGCCGACGCGCCCGTGACCACCTCGACCTTGCCGGTGGCGAGCATCCGCACCGACGCGTGCTCCCACCCGCCCGCGGCGTAGCGCAGGCTGCCCAGCACCCGCGAGGGGGCCAGGCCGCACATCTCGGTGAACGTCGAGACGCCGATCCCGAGCTGGACCGGGTCCTTGGCGTCACGGCGCCGCTGCTGCTCGGCCCGCAGCTCGTCGTACCCGAAGAGGCGCTTGGCCTTCTCGGTGGCCGCCTCGTAGTTGCCGGTGTCGTACTCGAGGCCGGCGACCGTGGAGAAGGGGAACTCCTCGTGCTTGATCCAGTTCCGCTCCCGGATCTCGAGCGGGTCGACACCGACCTCGGCGGCCAGCTCGGTCATCATCCGCTCGATCGCGTACGTCGCCTCGGGGCGGCCGGCCCCGCGGTAGGCGTCGGTCCACGTCTTGTTGGTGAACACGTTCGTGCAGTTGAACTGGTAGGCGGGGAACTTGTAGATGCCGTTGAACATGAACGCGCCGAGGATCGGGATCCCGGAGGTGACCAGGCCGAGGTAGGCGCCCATGTCCGCGAGCAGGTCCACCTTGAGACCGGTGACCGTGCCGTCCTTGGTCGCCGCCAGCGTCAGCCGCTGCCACTGGTCGCGGCCGTGGTGGCCCGACATCAGCGACTCGCTGCGGGTCTCGGTGTACTTGCACGGCTTGCCGAGCCGGCGGGCGACCACGACCGTGATCGCCTCCTCCGGCGTGAACTGCAGCTTCCCGCCGAAGCCGCCGCCGACGTCGGGTGCGATGACCCGGACCTTGCTCTCGGGCACGCCGAGCACGACCGCGATGAAGAACCGTACGAAGTGCGGGACCTGGGTGGCGGACCAGACGGTGAGCTGCTCGCCGGTCGGGTCGCACACGACCGAGCGCGGCTCCATGAAGGCGGGGATCAGCCGCTGCTGGCGGTACTCGCGCTCGATGAGGATGCCGTCGCGGCGGGCCGCCTCGATGGCCTCGTCGACGGATCCGCCGGTGCCGGCGTCGGCCGAGTCGAACTGCCAGAACGCGGACTTGTTGGTGCCCAGGTCCGGGTGCGCCAGGGTCTTGTCCTCCGCGGCCTCCTTGAGGTCCAGCGCGGGCGGCAGCTCCTCGTAGTCGACGTCGACGAGGTCCGCGGCGTCACGCGCCTCCGCGGCGGTGCGGGCGACCACGACGGCGACGATCTCACCGGCGAAGGCGACCCGGTCGACGGCGATGGAGGGATGCGGCGGCGCCTTCTGGTCCTCGGTGATCGGCCAGGCGTTGGGCAGCGAGCCCTGCTCCTCGGCCACGTCGGCGCCGGTCAGCACCGTCACGACGTTGGGCATCGCCTTGGCCTCGGCGGTCTCGATGTTCGTGATCCGGGCGTGCGCGTAGGGGCTGCGCACCATCGCGAGGTGCAGCATGCCGTTGAGCACGATGTTGTCGGTCCATCGGGTGCGCCCGGTGATCAGCCGCTGGTCCTCCTTGCGGCGGCGCTCCTGGCCGATCTGGGGGGCGGCGGCCTCCTCGGTGACGGTCATGCGGACTCCTCGATGGCGGCGGGAAGGGACTCCTGGCCCGAGGCGGTCTGCACGGCCCGCACGATGTTGTGGTATCCGGTGCACCGGCAGAGGTTGCCCTCCAGGCCCTCGCGGATCTGCTTCTCCGTGGGCTTGGGGTTGTCGTTGAGCACGTCGATGGCCTGCATGATCATCCCGGGCGTGCAGAAGCCGCACTGGAGCGCGTGGCACTCGTGGAAGGCCGACTGCATCGGGTGCAGCTCACCGTCGTGCGCCAGGCCCTCGATGGTGGTGACCTCACCCCCGTCGACCTGGACGGCGAGCACGTTGCACGACTTCACGCTGTGCCCGTCGAGGTGCACGGTGCACGCGCCGCAGTTGCTGGTGTCGCAGCCGACGACGGTGCCGGTCTTGCCCAGCCGCTCGCGCAGGTAGTGCACGAGCAGCATGCGTGGCTCGACGTCGTCGGTGTACGACGCCCCGTCCACGGTCACGGTGATCTTGGTCAAGGCTGGCTCCCCATGGTGAGGTCGGTGTCAGTCGGGTGAGGTCGGTCGCTGTCGAGGCCGACACTAGGCAGCGTGGGTTGGTGAAAGGTTGGCGGGGGTGGCGCGCTGCCGGCTCAGCCCCGGGCGGCCGCGAGCCGCGCCCGCAGCAGGGCACGCGCCGGGTGCACGGTGTTGCCCATCGCGGCCAGCGCGACCTCGACGACCTCGGTGTCGTACGGCGCCAGCGAGGTGTACCGCAGCACGGCGCCGGGCTGGGGGTCGCCGAGCAGCGCCTCCCGCACGGCGACCGCGACGTACTCGCCGAGCTCGGCCAGCGCGGGCGAGTTCGTCCCCGGCAGCAGGTCACCGCCGTAGGCCTCCACCGCCTGCAGCACGCGGCCCGCTGCCAGGAGCCGCAGGACCCGGTCGACGTCGGTGCGTACCGGCAGGGTGAGCCGGTACGGGCGGCTGGCCAGCCGGCCCCCGATGGCGGCGCGCACGTGCGAGACCTCGGCCTTGAGCGTCGACAGCGTCACGGACTTGTCGCCGTAGAGCATCGCGTGCAGCGCCTCGGAGGAGAGCCCCTCGGGATGCAGCGCCAGCAGCGCGAGGACCTCGGTCTGGCGGCGGGTCAGCAGCAGCCGGACGCCGTCGAGGCGCGCCTCGGCGGCTCCGAGCAGGGTCAGCCGCAGGCCCGGCTCGTCCTCTTCCGGGGCCGCCACCACCGGCCGGTGCCGGCCGGTGTCCGGCATCGCGGTCTCGATCAGCCGGGCCATCATGCGCGCGGTGGCGAGCCCGATCGGGTGGGTGCGGTCCCAGGTGGTCGACAGGTCGATGACGCCGAGCTGCTCGCCGGTCGCCGGGTCGTGCACCGGCGCCGCCCAGCACACCCAGTTGTGCACCATCGGTGCGTAGTGCTCCGCGCTGAACACCATCGACGGCTGCCCGACCAGCGACGCGAGCGCCAGCGCGTTGGTGCCCACGCTGGACTCGTCCCAGCGGCCGCCCGCCACGAAGTTCACCGACTCGGCCTTGCGGCGCATCACCCGCCCGCCGTACGTCCACAGGATGCGGGTGTTCGCGTCGGTCACCGCGACCACGAGGTCGCCGTCCTCGGCGGTGCTGCGCAGCTCCTGCTCGATCCGCTCGACGGCGACCTGCAGCGGCGAGCCGCGCCAGAAGCTGCGGGTGTCGGACTCGTCGGCCAGCGGAGCCTCGGTCACCTCCGGCGTGACCGCCACCCCGGACCGCTCCCAGCTGCGCAGGATCTCCGGGCGGACCACGGCCGCCGCCCGGTCGCCCTGCTCGACGAACGCGCTCCAGGCGCGGACGGCGCGGATCCGCTGCTCGTGCAGCTCGGTGTACTGCTGGGGCATGGACGCTTCCCGGTCGAGGTGGTGCACGTCACCGTAGCCCAGCCGGACAACACGAAGCGGACCCGTCGCGCGACCCGTGGAGCGGCGACGTCTGCCTCGGACGGCCCGGCCAGCTCCGCGCGTACGTGACCCCAACGCTGGTTGAGGTGCCCGAGCCCCCAGGGCGAGGGCCTCGAAACCACCCCGCACCCACGCGCGAACGTCACCACGGTCTCGAGGCCTCGGCTAGCGCCTCGCCACCTCAACCAACGCTGGTTGAGGTGCCCGAGCCCCCAGGGCGAGGGCCTCGAAACCACCCGCACCCCCCGCGCAGACCCGACCACGGACAGCCTCCCCACGGAACGTGACCATGGTTTCGAGGCCTCGGCTAGCGCCTCGCCACCTCAACCAGCGTGGCGAGGTGGTCAGGCGGGCACGATGTTCTGGTTGACGTGGAAGACGTTGCCGGGGTCGTAGGCCGCCTTCACCCGGGTCAGCCGCGTGTAGTTGCCCCGGTACGACGCGCGCACCCGGTCGCTGCCCTCGTCGTCCATGAGGAAGTTGACGTAGGCGCCGCCGGCCGAGTGCGGGTGCAGGTCGCTCCAGTACGCCTTCGCCCAGCCGGTGATCAGCTCGGCGTTCGCCGGGTCCGGGTCCACCCCCACGATGACGCCGGCCCATCCGCCGCCGCGGTAGGGGAAGGCGGTGGCGCTCTCGTCGACCCGGCTCGCCGCCCCGTCGATCGGGTACATGTGCATCGTCGAGTGCCCGGTGGGCAGCCGCTCGCCGTACTGCCGGTGCACCTCGATGGCGCCGTCGGTGATCTCCTCGAAGACGTCCGCCCGCCAGTACCACTGCAGGCCCGCCGGGTACAGCGCGTCGAACGCGCTCTGCAGGGCGGTGAACGGCATCGCGTGCAGTCCGACGACCAGCGGGCGACCGAACTCGCGCACCGGGGCGAGCACCTGGTCGGCGCGGTCGTGTGGACCGGTGTAGCACCAGATGATGCCGCAGGCCTTGCGGCCCCACAGGTCCTCGGGGAACGGCGGTGCCGGGGGGATCGTCAGCAGCCCGATCCAGCCGCTGAGCTCCTCGGGCAGGCTGGGCAGCAGCTCGCGGTACCACCGCATCACCTCGGGGGCGTCGGCGATGTCGTAGAGGACCGGTCCGCCGACGACCGTCCCGGCCTCGCCGACCGAGTGGCAGCGGAAGGTGAACGACGTGACCACGCCGAAGTTGCCGCCTCCGCCGCGCAGCGCCCAGAACAGGTCGCTGTGGTGCGACTCGTCGGCGACCACCAGGGAGCCGTCGGCGAGCACGACGTCGGCGGAGAGCAGGTTGTCGACGGTCAGGCCGTAGCGACGGGTCAGGTAGCCGACCCCGCCGCCGAGGGTGAGCCCGCCGACCCCGGTCGAGGCGATGAAGCCCGAGGGTGTGGCCAGGCCGAAGGCGACCGTGGCGTGGTCGACGTCGCCCCACACGCAGCCGCCGTCGACCCGGACGGTGCCGTTGTCCGGATGCACCGTGACGCTGCGCATCTCGCCCAGGTCGATGACAAGCGCGCCGTCGGCGACGCCGAGACCGCCGGCGTTGTGGCCGCCGCCGCGGACCGCGATGTCCAGGTCGTGCGCGGTCGCGAAGCGGACGCAGGCCACGACGTCCGCGGCGTCGCGGCAGGCGACGACGACCGCGGGGCGCCGGTCGACCATCGCGTTGTAGACGGCGCGGGCCTCGTCGTACCCGGGGTCCTCTGGTGTCAGCAGGTCGCCGCGCAGGAGCGGGCGCAGCTCGTCGAGCGGCAGCCCGCCCGCCGTCGTCGTGGTGGGGTCGGTGATCGTGGTCATCTGGTCCTCCAAGGTCCCGCGCCCCGGTCGGACGCGCGAGGCAGAACCTAGGGAGCGGGGCGTTCGCCCATCGTTCGCCGCCATCGTTCGCCGCCATCGTTCGGGAGTCACCTCATCGCTCGGAGCCGGCGACTCCCGCGCCCACCGCCGGGACGGTCCGCCCCGGCCGGTCGTCGAGGTCCTGGGGGCCACTGAGGTCGCCGAGGTCGCGCCGGCACCGCTCCGCGAGCGCCCGGCTGCCCTGCCGCTCCGCGAGGTCGAGCGCCGTGCGCAGCAGCCGCTCGCGGTGCTCGGTGGGCCCGTGGGCCGCCCTCAGCCTGGTGATCTCCGGCAGCCACCAGGCGTCGCCGCGGGAGCTGGCCGACATGTGCGCGGCGTCGAGGACCGCCACCGCCTCCTCGGTCCGGCCGTCGCGGGCCTGGGCGTCGGCGAGCAGCGAGAGCCAGTACGGCATCCGCGCCAGCGACAGCTGCCGGCGCAGGTTCTCGACCCCGCGCCGGATCTCGCCGACCCCCTGCTGCCCGCCGCGCAGCCAGCCCCCGAGGACGAGGCCCCACTCGGCGTAGTAGGCGAAGCCGTACCTGCTGCTGAGCTCGCCGAGCTCCTCGACCGACCCGTCGAGCGCGTCGGTGTCGTCGAGGAGCTGGTAGGTGATCGAGGCGTACGCGAGCGCCACGGCCAGGCTGTACGGGTGCGCGAACGAGCGGGCCCTCCCGACCGCCTCCGCGGCCCGGTCGGCGGCCATCTCGGCCTGCCCCAGCAGCCAGTGGGCGTGCGCGGACCACGCCAGCGCGTGCACCTCCGGCATGGTGCCCACGACCAGTGACTCCGCGCCGCGGCAGGAGTCGTGGGCGATGTCGAAGTGCTCCACGGCGTCGGCGGGGCGGCCGAGCGTCGCCGACGACCCGGCGTAGGCGAAGTGCGCCTCGCCGAGCAGCACCGCGCCCACCTCCGAGAGGCTGAGCGCCCGGGCCGCGACCCGCAAAGAGTCGACGATGTCGCCCTGGACGAACCGCGAGGACCACAGCCCCAGCAGGCTCGAGACCAGTCGCTGGTTCGAGCCGAGGCTCTCCGCGAGGTGTACGGCGCGCTCGAGCACCGTGCGCATGTCCGGCGAGGAGTAGCCCTGCTGGGCGTTGAGCGGGGCCGCCAGCGCCAGCAGGCAGCCCAGCTCGCGCTCGTCGCGCTGCGGGCCCGGCGGCTGCGCGGTGACGATGGCCAGCGCCCTGCGGTGCAGCCGGACCGCCTCCCCGGCCGCGAACCGTGCGGCGGCGACCTCCGCGGCCCGGCCGTAGTGCTCGCGCGCCCGGTCCGGACGGCCACCGCGCTCGTACTGCTCGGCGAGCAGTGCGGACAGGTCGTCGCCGCCGGCGGCGGACAGCTCGAGCGCCTGCGCGAGCCGGCGGTGCAGGAGCCAGCGCTGGGGTGGGCTGACCATCTCGTAGGCGGCGTCGCGCAGCAGGTCGTGGGAGAAGTCGTACCCGGCGCCGAGCTCGCGGACGATCTGCCCGCGCCACAGCTCGTCGACGGCCCGGGCGACCGTGTCCTCGTCGAGGTCGCTGGCCTCGGTGAGCAGGTCCAGGGTGAAGTCGCGACCGAGGGCGGCCGCGAGCCCGGCCGTCTGCTGCGCCTGGTGCGAGGTCTGGCCGATGCGGCGGCGCAGCACCGACCCGAGGCGCTCCCCGGCAGCGTCCGGTGGCTCGGCGGCGCCCGCCGCCCGGGTGGCCTCGATGACGTACAGCGGGAACCCTCCGGTGGTGGCGTGCAGCAGCTCGGAGCCCTGCTCCGACAGCGCCGCTCCGGTCACCGCCGCCGACAGCGTGGCCGTCTCCGCGGGCCCGAGCGGGTCGAGGGAGAGCTCGTGCACGAGCCGCCCGGTGCGCAGCCCGGCCAGCCACTCCGACGTCGGCGAGCCCTCACCGTGGCCCTCCCGCAACGTGGCCGCGACCATCACCCGCGTCCGCGGACCCCGCCCGAGCAGGAACGAGACCCACGCCAGCGTCTCGGCGTCGCACCACTGCAGGTTGTCGAGCACCAGCAGCAGCGGCCGGCGCAGCTCCAGGAACGGCTGGGCCAGCCCCTCGAAGAACTGCCTGCGCTGCCAGGCGTCGACCTTGGCCCGGTCCCCCGACCGTGCCGGGGGTGCCGACGACTGGCCCGCCCGTACGGCGGGGGGGCCGGCGGACCCGCCGGCGCGGGGTCCGCCCGGCTGCACGTCGGGCACCAGGCGCTCGACCTCCTGGCGCCACACCGGGTCCAGCGACCTGGACGCCTCCCGGAGGTCGTCAGCGCGCAGCCAGTCGGCGACGGGAGCCAGCACCAGCCGACCGGAGGTGTCGAAGCACTGGGAGAACGCGACGGTCCCGCGGCGCGACCGGACGCGGCCGGCCAGCTCGGCGACGAGCCGGCTCTTGCCGACGCCGGCGACGCCCTGGACCACCACCACGCGGGGCCGCTGCTCGGCCACGGTGTCCTCCCACATCCGCTGCAGCCCGGCCAGCGCCTCGGCCCGACCGATCAGCGGCGCCCTGGTGGGCACGGCCGGCCGCTCCTCGGCCCGCGGACCCGGGCCGTCGGCCGGGGAGGGAGGACCGATGAGCCGCTCCAGCGCGCGCCGGGTCGCCGGGTCCGGGGCCACCCCGAGCTCGCGCTGCAGCACGGACGCGCAGTGGTGGTAGGTGCTGATGGCACCGGCCCGGTCACCGGCCTCGACCTGCAGCCTCATCAGCGCCCGGTAGCCGACCTCCTCCAGGGGCTCCAGCGCGATCCGGCGGCGGGCCGCGTCGACCGCCGGCGTGAGCGCCCCGTGCCGTGGGCCGATCTCCACCAGCAGGTCGCACAGGTCGACGCACTCGCGCCGCAGCCGGTCGCGCTCGGCGACCACCCACTCGTCGTACACGGCGGGGAGGAGGTCGCCGCCGTAGGCCGCGACGGCGTCGGCGGCGAGCCGGGCGGCCAGCGACGGCGCGTCGTCGGCCAGCTGCCGGCGCGCCTGCTCGGCCCTGGTCCGCAGCACCCGCAGGTCGACCTGACAGGTGTCGGTGTCACGCCAGCACAGGTCGGTCGAGCTCACCTCGAGGGAGGCGTCGGTGCCCAGCAGCCGACGGAGGTGGTGCAGCTCGCGACGCAGGTTCGTGAGCGCCTGGGCGTCGGTGGAGTCGGGCCAGAACCGCCCGGCGATGAGCTGGCGGGACTGGGCGACGCCGGCGTGCAGCGCCAGGAAGCCGATGAGCGCGAGGGTCCGCGACGACCGGGACCGGACCTCGCCGGTAGCGTCGTCCTCGGCGATCTGCCCGCCCAGCAGGAAGATCCTCAGCACGCGGCCACTTCCCTCCGCGGGCAGTGTAGTGCTCCCGGGCCCCGGGTAACGTCGACCCATGGTCGCGACGCCCGGGGGGCTGCGGTGGGCCGCCCCGGCCCTGGCGGCCATGGTCGCGACCGTCCTCCTCGCCGGCTGCTCCCCCTCGGGCCGGGCGCTGACCGCCCCGTCCCGGGCGGACCCGACCCCGTCGTACGGCAGGTACGTGGCGCTGGGCGACTCCTACACGGCGGGCCCGTTCATCCCCACCACCGACCTCGCGGGCGGCTGCCTGCGCTCGGACCACGACTACCCGTCGCTGGTGGCCGCGGGCCTGCACGCCGGTCGCCTGGTCGACGTCAGCTGCAGCGGGGCGCGCACCCGCGACCTCACCCACGCCCAGCAGCCGTTCCCGGGCGCCCGGGTCCCGCCCCAGCTGCGCGCGCTCACGCCGGCCACCGACCTGGTCACGATCGGCATCGGCGGCAACGACCTGGACCTGTTCGGGACCGTGGTGCGCACCTGCACCCGGCTCCGCTCCCAGGACCCGACGGGTGCCCCGTGCACGCGGGCGCTCACCGGGACCGGGCTCGACCTGCACCGGGCGGGAACCACCATCGCCGACCGGGTGGCGGGCGCCGTGCGGGCCGTCCGGTCCCGTGCGCCCCGGGCCCGGGTGCTGGTCGTGGGCTACCTGCGGCTGGTCCCCGACCACGGCACCTGCCGCCGCCTGCCGCTGGCCGCCGGCGACTACGCGCTGGGTCGCCGGGTCAGCGCGACCCTCGACCACGCCCTGGCGTCGGCGTCCCGGCGCACCGGCGTCGGCTACGTCGACATGGACGCGGCCTCCCGCGGGCACGACGTCTGCTCGGCCGACCCGTGGGTCAACGGCGCGGTGACCGACCGGCAGCGGGCGCTGGCCTACCACCCGCTGCTGGCGGGGATGCGTGCGGTGGCCCGGGAGGTCGTCCGGACGCTGGGGCGCTGACTGCCTGGCCGCTGCTGTCACCTCGACGGGTCCCGCCCCGTCATCTGGTACGACGGGGCGGGAGCGGAGGATGAGACCCGTGAGCGACGACGATCTACTCGCCGAGACGTTCGAGCAGCAGCGTCCCCGCCTCAAGGCGGTGGCCCACCGGATGCTGGGGTCCGAGCACGAGGCCGAGGACGCGGTGCAGGAGGCGTGGCTGCGGCTGAGCCGCTCGGGTACCGAGGACGTGACCAACCTGGCCGGATGGCTGACCACGGTGGTGTCGCGGATCTGCCTGGACATGCTGCGCTCGCGCACCGCGCGGCGTGAGGACGTGATGCGCGTGGTGGGCGTGACGGGCGTGGTGGGCACCGATGTCGGCCTCGACACGGGCGCGGACGCGGTGGGAGGCGAGGACAGCGGCCATCCCGAGCACGAGGCGGTGCTCGCCGACTCCGTCAGCGCCGCGCTGCTGGTGGTGCTGGAGACGCTGGCTCCGGCCGAGCGGCTGGCGTTCGTGCTGCACGACCTGTTCGCGGTGCCCTTCGAGCAGGTCGGGCGGATCCTCGGCCGGACGCCGAGCGCCACCCGGCAGCTGGCCAGCCGCGCCCGCCGCCGGGTCCAGGGTCGTGGCGCCGAGGTCGAGACCGAGCGCGCCGCCCACAGGGCGGTCGTCGAGGCGTTCCTCGCCGCCTCGCGTGGCGGCGACCTGGACCGGCTGCTGCGGCTGCTGGCACCCGACGCCGTGGTCCGCGCCGACCCGGCGGCGGTCGAGACCGGCGCCGAGGCCGAGGTGGTGGGCGCCGCCGCCGTCGCCGGTACCTTCGTCGGGCGCGCCCGGGCGGCCCGCGCCGCGGTCGTCGACGGGGTCGCCGGCGCGCTGTGGTCGGTCGGCGGACGCCCACGGGTCGCGTTCGGGTTCACGGTCGTGGACGGTGTGGTGGTGGAGATCGAGCTGATGGCCGAGCCGGCGACCCTGGAGCGCCTCGGCGCCGGCGCGTCGTGAGCGCGCTCGCCGGCCTGACCGAGCGCGGCCTGGTCTCGCCCGACTGGGCCGCGGCCCTGGCCCCCGTCGACGAGCAGATCGCCGCGATGGGCCGGTTCCTGCGCCTGGAGCTGGCCGCGGGCCGCCGCTACCTCCCGCACGGCGACCACGTCTTCCGGGCGTTCAGCCGGCCGCTCGCCGACGTCCGCGTGCTCGTGGTGGGCCAGGACCCCTACCCGACGCCCGGGCACCCCGTCGGCCTGTCGTTCTCGGTCGCCCCGGACGTGCGGCCGCTGCCCAAGAGCCTGGTGAACATCTACCGCGAGCTCACCACGGACGTGGGCTGCCCGATGCCGTCGACCGGCGACCTGACCCCGTGGTTCGAGCAGGGGGTGATGCTGCTCAACCGGTCGCTGACCGTCTGCCCGGGCGCACCCGCCTCGCACCGCGGACGCGGCTGGGAGGCCGTGACCGAGCGCGCCATCGAGGTGCTCGCCCACCGCGGCGGCCCGCTCGCGGCCGTCCTGTGGGGCCGCGACGCCCAGGGCCTCAAGCCGCTGCTGGGTGACGTGCCGTGGGTGGAGTCGGTGCACCCCAGCCCGCTGTCGGCCTCCCGCGGCTTCTTCGGCTCCCGCCCGTTCAGCCGGGTCAACGCGCTGCTGGAGAGCCAGGGTGGCTCGCCCGTGGACTGGCGGCTCCCCTGAACCCCTGCCCCCCGCCGAGGCGTCCCGTCCCGCGCCCCAGAGGGCGCCGAGGCGTCCCGTCCCGCGCCCCGGAGGCCGCCGAGACGTCCCGTCCCGCGGCGCCTGCGCCGGCCGCGGAGCGTTCTTGCCCCCGCGGGATCATGCGAACGGTTCCCGAACGCCGTGCTGCCTACCGTTGCTGCCCCTCAGCAGGTCGCCACCGATGACAGCGAGGAGCCGGATCGCCATGACCCACCAGGCAACGCTCGACAAGCCGCAGGCCGGCATCGACGACCGTGCTGCGCGAGGGCCGGAAGACGTCCTCGCCTGCCCGGTGTGCCACCGGACGGCCGAGGTGGCCGACCGGTTCGACCTCGACTCGACCGACGGACCTGTCCCCCACGTGCGGCTGCGCTGCGGGCGGGGGCGCCATCACCTGATGATGCCGACGGACTCCCTCATGCGTTCGTGAGCCCCCCGGCGTCGGTGCGGCGCAGATGGGCGACGCAGCGGCCGGGCTCGACCAGCGGGATGAGCGTCTCCGCGGACAGGGGGGCGCGCATCTGCTCCAGGAGCCCCCTCATCAGACCCAGGTGCAGGGAGCAGACCACGTCGCGATGACGGTCGGCCACCTCCAGGAACGGGCAGTGGCCGATCTCGAGCCGCCGCTCCCCGGCCGCGTCGTCGACACGGGAGTCGGCGTGGGACTCGAACCCCACACGGCCCAGGCGATCCACGAGCGCCTCGACCGCGTCGTCCTCACCGACGCGCTGGAGGGGCGGTGTCGGGCCGGCCAGGAACCGGCCCCAGGCGACGCCGGCCGCCTCGCTCGCCGATGCCGGGTCCGGAAGCTGGTCGCGAAGGAAGCCCGACAGCATCTCGGCCAGCAGCTGGTAGCTGCGGTGCGCGACCACGGGTGCGCCGTCGGCCGCGGCGAACAGCGCGCGCGGCCGCCCCGGGCGTGTGCGCTCCTCGGCCGTCCGCACGACCAGGCCGTCGGTCTCCAGGGAGGCAAGATGGAACCGAGCGGTGTTGGCGTGGATGCCGAGCCGCTCCGCGACGTCGTCCGAGGTGAGCGCGGCGCCGGCGTCCTGGAGCAGGCCCAGCACGCGCTCACGCGTACGGACCAGGGCATCCTCCCGGGAGCTCATGCCGTCTCCTCGTCCGTCGTACGGCGGGTGGCTGCGGGTGGCCGCCTACGCCGGGGGGCCGAGCCGGCCGATCCGCACCCGCCAGGTCTCCGGCCCCGTCTCCACGGGCTCCCAGGTGACGTCGCCGACCGGAGGCGCGAAGTGCGTCTCGAGCATCAGCTCGTGCCGTCCGGCCGGGGCCTCGCTGCGGACGTCCAGCCGGGTGGCCACGCTCACGACGTGCTCCTTCGTAGCGAGACTACTGGTCGGTGGTGGAAACGGTGGTCAGGCGGCATCCGCGGACGCGGCGCGGGCGGCGGTGGTGATGGGCAGCGGCACCACGACGGCTGCCCTCGTCCCCGCGTCTGCGCCGGCGGGCGCGGCCGTGACGACGCGCGAGACGCTCAGCACCGGGTCCATGTCCAGCCCGTACGTCGCGGCCGCGCCCGCCGGACGCGACCGGCCGTGCTGCAGGTCCCCGATGTCAGGCCCGGACATTCCGGTGTCGATCGCGCGGATGCTCCCCGGTGGGATGACGCCGAGGTCGTCGTGGTCGGCGAGCAGGAGCGACTGGCGCACCGTGTCGAGCCGGGAGAGGCGATGCCGCCACGTCGACCACTCCAGGTAGGAGTGGCCGCGGACGAGCAACGCGACCCCACGAAGCAGGCCGTCGGCCGCCTCGAGGTCCAGCTTCAGCCGTGCACGGGCCTGCCGGCGCACCGACAGCGGCGCACCCGCGGCGAGCACCGCGTCGAGCGCGGTGCCGGCCCGGTCCACCCGGTCGAGCGCGACCTGGATCTGGCCCACCACAGCGGGCGGGACCACGGACCTGCGTCGCATCGGGTCTCCTCTGCTTTTTTTCAAGTTACTTGTATTTATACTCCGAAAGGGCAGCGCTGTCCAGCGCGCCGGTCACGTCCACGGAGCGGTCGACGCCGAGCGAGGCGGTGGTCGCCTAGGGCGTGCCCTCGATGCGGTCCACGATGTGGCCCGCCACCCGCTCCAGCGCGGCGACGTCGTCTCGGGAGAGTCCCTCGAACACCAGCGACCGCACGGTCTCGACGTGCCCGGGCGCCGCCGCCACCAGCACCTTCCAGCCCTCCTCGGTCAGGTCGACCAGCGTGACCCGCCTGCTGCGCGGTGACGGCGTGCGCGCCACCCAGCCGCGCCCCTCGAGCTTGCTGATGACGTGCGAGAGCCGCGAGAGGCTGGCGTTGGTGCGGGCGGCCAGCTCGCTCATCGCCAGCCGTCGCTCGTCGCTCTCCGAGAGCATCGCCAGGCAGAGGTAGTCGAAGTGGGTGAGGTCGCTGTCGCGCTGCAGCTGCGAGTCCAAGGCGGCCGACAGCTTGAGCATCACGCCCGCGAGCCGGAGCCACGCACGCAGCTCGTCCTCGTCCAGCCAGCGCGTCATGAAGCCAGGGTAGGGCGTCCGGCGCCTCAACGCTTGAAACTTCAACTAGTGAGGCGTAGCCTGGTGACAGACCCCAGGAGGGACCCATGACCGACCAGACCACCGACGCCCGGATGCCCGCGCTCTACCTCGGCCACGGCGCTCCGCCGCTGCTCGACGACCCGGTATGGAGCGGCGAGCTGGCGGCGTGGGCGGGCGCCCTGCCCCGTCCGAAGGCGATCCTGATCGTGTCCGCGCACTGGGAGTCCGCGCCCGTGACCCTGTCCGCCTCCGGGCCCGGCACCCGGCTGGTCTACGACTTCGGCGGCTTCGCGCAGCGCTACTACGAGATGACCTACGACACCCCCGACGCGAGCGCGCTGGCTGCCCGGGTGGCGGCGACGGTGCCCGCCACCGGCGGCTGGGGTCCCGTCCACCAGCACCCCAGCCGCGGGCTCGACCACGGCGCCTGGGTCCCCCTGAGGATCATGTACCCCGACGGCGACATCCCGGTGCTGCAGATGTCGCTGCCCACCGACGACCCGCACCGGCTGCTCGACCTCGGCCGGCGGCTGCGCCCGCTGCGCGACGAGGGCGTGCTGGTCATCGGGTCCGGCTTCCTGACCCACGGGCTGCCCTTCCTCGACGAGTTCCGCATCGACGCGGCGGCGCCGGGCTGGTCGCGCGAGTTCGACGCCTGGGCGGCCGAGGCCCTGGCGCGCGGCGACGTCGAGGAGCTGGCGTCGTACCGGTCGAAGGCGCCGGGCATGCCCTACGCCCACCCCACCGTCGAGCACTTCACGCCGCTGTTCGTCACCCTGGGCGCGGCCTCCGACCCCGAGGAGCCCGGCGACCAGGTGGTCGACGGCTACTGGATGGGTCTCTCGAAGCGGTCGCTGCAGGTGGCGTAGGGGCCGGCTGGTAGACCGGCACGGTGCGCATCCTCTCCATCCAGTCCCACGTCGCCTACGGGCATGCCGGCAACAGCGCCGCGGTGTTCCCGCTGCAGCGGCTCGGGCACGAGGTGTGGCCGGTGCACACGGTGATCTTCTCCAACCACACCGGGTACGGCGCCTGGCGCGGCCCGCTGCTGCCGGCGGCCGACGTGGCCGAGGTGGTCCTCGGCATCGAGGACCGCGGCGCGTTCGCGAGCTGCGACGCCGTGCTCTCGGGCTACCAGGGTGGCGCGGACATCGGCGCGGTCGTCCTGGACGCGGTCGCGCGGGTGAAGCGGCAGCAGCCCGGCGCGGTGTACTGCTGCGACCCGGTGATGGGCGACGTCGGCCGCGGGATGTTCGTGCAGCCCGGCATCCCCGAGCTGATGCGCGAGCGGGTGGTCCCCGCCGCGGACATCGTGACGCCGAACCACTTCGAGCTCGACTACCTGGCCGGCGGAGCCACCCGCACGCTGCCGGAGCTGCTCGCCGCCGTGGACGCCGTGCGCGCCACGGGTCCCGCGGTCGTGCTGGTGACCAGCGTGGTCACCGACGACACTCCCGCCGAGGCGCTGGACCTGGTGGCGGTCTCGGCGGAGGGGGCCTGGCGGACCCGCACCCCGCGGCTGCCGATCGGCCCCAACGGCACCGGCGACGTGACGGCGGCCGTCTTCCTCGCCCACCTGCTCGACGGGCGACCGCTCGGCGACGCGCTGGCGAGGACGACGTCGGCGGTGTTCGCGGTCGTCGAGTCCACCGCGGCCGCCGGCGAGCGGGAGCTGCGGATCGTGCAGGCCCAGGACCGGCTGGCGCACCCGCCGATGGAGTTCACCCCCGAGCGGGTGGCCTAGCGCGGCCAACCACGAGGGTTGGTCGAGGTGCCCGAGCCCGCGCTGGTTGAGGTGCCCGAGCCCCCCAGGGCGAGGGCCTCGAAACCACCCGCACCCTCGCGCGGACCCGACCACGGAGAGCCTCCCCACGAACGTGACCATGGTTTCGAGGCCTCGGCTAACGCCTCGGCACCTCAACCAACGCTGGTCGAGCGTCCGAGCAAGGCGTAGGCACCGAGGAAGCCGAACGTCGCGGCGGCGATCGCCGACCGCTCCGTCACGGCGCCGACCTGGTGCCCGGACGACCGCAGCTGGCGGAGCAGGAACGGCCCGCCCCCCGGGTCGGCGGCCTGAAGGACGGCCACGAGCTTGCGCGCGTGCAGCGGGTCGACCCGGGTGTCGTTGTCCCCGGACAGGAGCAGCAGCGGCGGGTAAGCGCGCCCC
The DNA here is from genome assembly GCA_025927955.1 of Nocardioidaceae bacterium. Classification (GTDB taxonomy): domain Bacteria; phylum Actinomycetota; class Actinomycetes; order Propionibacteriales; family Nocardioidaceae; genus Nocardioides_B. The sequence continues at coordinate 821 of JAICKK010000057.1, read as the reverse complement.
GGCCGCACCCGGTGGCAGGGCGAGTAGGCCAGCATGGCGGCACGCTGCGCGGGGTCCTCCACGCTGCCGAACTCCTCGACCCACGCCGCTCCCATCCCCGAGCGACCGCACGCCTCCATGTCGGTGAGCGGGGCGATCGCGACCCCGGCGGCGTACAGCTCGGGCCGCTGCACCATCGCCGAGGTGACCACCAGCCCCCCGTGGCTGCTGCCGAGCAGCATGACCCGGTCCGCGGCGGCCCGGCCCTCGCGGACCAGGGTCTCCACGACGGCGTGCAGGTCGTCGATGCTGCGCTGCTTGTGCTCCCGCGCGCCGGCCCGGTGCCACGCCGACCCCTGGCCACCACCGCCGCGGACGTCGGCGACGACGACGGCCCCGCCGGCGCGCACCCAGGCGACGTTGTCGGGCTGGAAGCTCGGCACCACCGAGCGGCCGAAGCCGCCGTACACCGTCACCAGGGTCGGCAACGGCCGGTCGGCGTCCGCGGGCGCCAGCCACAGGTAGGGGACGCCGACCCCGTCCGCGGAGCGGCACTCGCGCTGCTCGAACCTCAGGTCCGCCAGGCCAGGAGCCGCCCCGTCGGCCAGCCGGAGCAGCCCGCTCTCCGCGTCGACCTCCAGGTCGCTCGGCGGGGTGACCCAGTCGGTGTACCGCAGCACCGGCTCGCCGTCGCCTCGAGAGGACCTGCCGACGGTGACCAGGCCGGGCCCGGGCAGCGCCAGCCGACCTCGGGACCGCGCGGTCACCGGGTCGTGCACCGAGATGCGCGTGCGACCCTCCGCCCGGTGCACCACGACCAGGTGCTCGGCACCGCCGGAGCG
>JAICKK010000029.1 GCA_025927955.1 Nocardioidaceae bacterium | reverse complement strand
CGGCTAGCGCCTCGCCACCTCAACCAGCGTTGGTTGAGGTGCCCGAGCCCCCGGGGCGAGGGCCTCGAAACCGTGGTGACCTTGGGCGCGGACCTGATCGTGGTTTCGAGGGCTCGGCTAGCGCCTCGCCACCTCAACCAGCGTTGGTTGAGGTGCCCGAGCCCCCGGGGCGAGGGCCTCGAAACCGTGGTGACCTTGGGCGCGAACCTGACCGTGGTTTCGAGGGCTCGGCTAGCGCCTCGCCACCTCAACCAACGGGCACGGGGCGAGCGCACTCTCGCTCCGGATCCTCGGCCGACTCCGCGGGTTCGGCGAGCGTCACACCCTCGGGACGTGCTCGGTCCAGGTCCGGTGGCAGACCTGGTCCCCGCCGTCGAAGGCGTCCGCTTCGACCACCACGTCGTACCCCTCCGCCGTGACGTCGACGCGCATCGTGGACCGGACCCGGACGTCGACTCCCGGCCACGTGAGCCGGTACGTGCAGTCGGCGGAGGCGTGCTGCGCGAAGGTACGGCGGTCGACGACCACCTCGCCGGCGTACTCCTCCGACGCCGTGCCGTCGTGCGGTACGGCGTACGACGAGCCGTGCCGTACGGCGCAGGTGGTGGTCCGGCCCAGCACGTCGCGGGTGACCGTCCACGAGACGCCGGAGGGGTCCTCCGAGGACGTCGGCGCCCCCGGCGTGAAGGTCGGCGCCGGCCGCTCGCTTCCGGACCACAACGGCAGGCCCAGCGTTCCGCCGTGCACCGTGAGCGTGACGGGGGCCGGGGGAGCCACCGTGTTCGGCCAGTCGGCGCCCGCGACGCTGAGCCGGAGCCGCTGGCCCGCGGCGAGCCGGTACGCGCAGGCGTCCAGCTCGACCTCGACGTCGTACACCTCTCCGGGGACCAGCGGGACCGGACCCAGGGGAGCGTGCACGCCGGCGCGGTACGCCAGGTCGAGACTGCCGCGCGCCACCAGCGCGGAGGTCCCGTCGGGGAACACGTCGCAGAGCTTGACCGAAAGCGAGGCTGCGGGGGCGTCGGCGCTGACCCTCAGGCGCACCCGGGGGTGGCCCACCATCGTCTCGCCGAGACCGGGCCACTCCCACTGCAGCGAACGGGCGTCGTCCTCCCGCTGGTCGGCGGACAGCCCCCACGGCAGGTGCCCGGCGCAGTCGATCCAGGCGGTGGTGCCGACGTCGGGCTCGACGACGAGGGAGCGGCGCCCCGCCAGCACGCGCGGCTCCACGGACGTCGCGGAGGACGGCCACGCATCAGCGGCCCAGTAGCCCTCGTGCAGGTCGAGGTCCGGCTCCGGTCGGGTGGAGGTCCGCACGAAGACGTCCACACCGTCCCGGTGGGGGACCGACCGCCCGCGCAGCCACCGGTCCCACCAGGCGACCATCTCCCGCTGGAGGTCGATGCGGGGCCCCGGCATCGCCGAGGCTGGGTCGGCGTGCGCCCACGGGCCGGCGAGCAGGCGGTGCGGGACGCCCGCCCGGCCGAGCGCCTCGACGGTGCGGAAGGAGTTGTTCCGGTAGCCGTCTGCCCATCCGCACACCAGCATCACCGGGCAGGCGATGCGGTCGTATCCGCTGCCGCCACCGTCGGATCGGACCGACCCGTGCCGCCAGTAGGGACCGTCCCGGTTCTCCCGCAGCCAGGTGAGCACCCACGGCTCGGCGGTCTCGAGACGTCGCCGCCACTCCTGGCGCCAGGACGGCCCCCAGACCGCCGGCACCGGCGGCAGCATCGCCATCGGGGTCATGTAGTGGCAGTAGTCGACCAGGTCCACCAGCCGCAGCGCGCCCCCGCGCCAGTGCACGTCGTCGGTCCACCGGTCGTCGCTGGCGTAGATCGCGCAGACCGCCTTCAGCGCCGGCGGCCGCTCGCAGGCGATCTGCAGGGAGTTGAAGCCGGAGTACGACGTGCCCCACATCCCCACGCCGCCGTCGCACCACGGCTGCGCGGCCAGCCAGCCGACCACCTCGACGAGGTCGCCCTGCTCGGCGGCGGGGTACTCGTCGCTCGCGTCGCCCTCGGAGGATCCGGTGCCGCGCAGGTCCAGCCGGCACACCGCATAGCCGTGCTCGTCGCGCAGCGCCACGTAGGAGGCCGTGTACGACGACGTCAGGTCGTCCTTGCGGTAGGGCAGCGCCTCGAGCAGGCACGGCTGCGGGCCCGCGGCCTCGTCGGGGAGGTACAGCGTCGCCGCGAGGTGGGTCCCGTCTCGCATCGGGATGCGGACCTCCCGCTGGGTGCCCGTCACCGGCCCCTCTCCTTCAGCAGCGCGCTCACTGCCGTCGCGTCCAGCCCCTGGCTCACGTTGCCGTCCCTGCCCACGGTCGTCGGCGACTGCAGCATCGAGGACAGCACCGCCTCCTCGCTGGCGTCCACCACCGCCTCGAACAGCGGGTCGAGGCCGCGCCCGGACAGCCGCGCGCCCGGCTCGGGATGGCCGTCGCGGTCGGTGCGGGACGTGGTGGACGCGGCGAGGAAGATCTCGCCGCTGCCGTGGTGGGCGGTCGAGCCGGTTCGCCCGAGCCCGAGGCCGACGCGCCGGGCGAGCCGCGCACAGCCCGCACCGTCGACAGGCGCGTCGGTCACCACGATCCCGACGCACGACCCCGCCGGTCGCCGGGAGGACGCCTCGGGCGCCCCGGCCAGCAGCCGGCCCACCGGCACGCCGTCGACCGTCAGCCGTTCGCGGGCGCCGAAGTTCGTCAGCAGCAGGACGGCCACCGTGTGCCCCCCGGCGGTCACCCGGGACGCCGTACCGATCCCGCCCTTGAAGCCCAGGCACGACATCCCGGTGCCCGCGCCGACCGACCCCTCCTCCGGCGCCGACGACGACCCGCGCGACTCCAGCGCGGCCCGGTACGACGAGCGCACGTCGGCCGCCTCGACCTGCATCCGCCGGCAGTCGTTGAGGAACGAGTCGTCGCACTCGGCGACGACCGGGATGACGACGTCCTGCGCGACGTCGGGGTGCTGCTCCAGCGCGATCGAGCAGGCCGCGTCGTAGACACTACCGAGCTGCATCGTCGAGGTGAGGTACACCGGGGTCTCAACCGTGCCCCACTCGGCGGCGGTCAGGAGGCCCGTGCACTCACCGGCACCGTTGAGCACCGCGCCACCTGCGGCGAGCGGCCGGCGGTAGGCGTCCTCGGCGAGCAGCAGCGTCGTGACTCCGGTGCGGGCGACGCCTCGGCCCTCGGGTGGCGACGGCTCGTCGCGGACGACGGTGGCATGCCCCACGCCCACGCCGTCCACGTCCAGGACGGAGTCGGTGGGCCCGGTCGGCAGCGCACCGACGCGGACACCGACGTCGCGTGCTCGTGGCATGGCCGTCATCCTGCCGGAACGGCCGGGTCTGTGGTGGGATGCTGACTCATGGGTCAGTACGCGCTTCCGGTCGTGTGGTCACCGACGACCCGCGAGCACGACCCGCGGCACGAGGTCTGGGTGGGCACCGCGACGCCGGCCGCGGAGGTGGCCTCACGGGTCGACGCCATCCTCGAGGCCCTGCAGGCGGTCGGCCACCGGCTCGTCGAGGCCCCGACCGCGGCCGAGGGGACGCCCCAGGAGATGACCTCGGTCCACGACCCGGAGCTCCTGGACTTCCTGCGCACGGCTGCGGACCGCTGGCTCGAGGGTCCGTACGTCGACCTCGCCGGGCAGGACCGTGTGGTGCCCTACTTCTTCCCGACGCCGGCGATGACCGGGGGCCTCCCCGCGCGCAGGGCGGTCGCCGTGCACGCGGACGCGGGCAGGTTCGCCTACGACACCATGACGCTCCTCGGACCCGGCACGTGGGCGGCGGCCCGGGCCGCGGTCGACTGCGCCCTGGGCGCCGTGGACCTGGTGGTGTCCGGGGAGCCGCTGGCCTACGCCCTCTGCCGGCCGCCGGGGCACCACGCGACCCGCGCCGGGTACGGCGGGTCCTGCTATCTCAACAACGCGGCGGTCGCGGCGCAGGCCCTGCGGACCCGAGGCGTCGAGCGGGTCGGCGTGGTCGACGTCGACGCGCACCACGGCAACGGCACGGCGGCCATCTTCTACGAGCGCGGTGACGTGCTGTACGGCTCGGTCCACGTCGACCCGGGGGCCGGCTGGTTCCCGCACCTGGTGGGCTTCGCGGACGAGACGGGCGCCGCGGCCGGGGCCGGTGCCACGCGCAACCTGCCCATGGCCGAAGGGACGGACGACGCCGCCTGGCTGGAGGCGGTGCACGACCTGGCGGGCTGGGTGGTGGCGGCCGGCTGCACGGCCCTGGTCGTGTCCCTGGGCGTCGACGCCGCCGCGGACGACCCGGAGAGCCCGCTGCTGGTCACCCGCGACGGCTACCGGCGGGCCGGTGCGCTGCTGGCGGCCACCGGTCTGCCCGCCGTCGTGGTGCAGGAGGGCGGCTACCACCTGCCGACGCTGGGCGGCCTGGTCGCGGCATACCTCGAGGGGCACGGTCGCGGCGCGTCGTGACCCGACCGCACCGTCAGGGGAGGCGCCTCAGCGCTCCGTCCGCGGACCGCGCCTGCGTCCGCGGGAGCCGAACCGGTTGCGCGGCCCCATCGGCAGCGTCGTGGCGCCGCGGACCGCCGGGCGCGGCAGCCGGGTCCTGCCGGTCCGGGCCAGCCGGACCTGCCGGCGCACCCGCTCGTCGAGGCTCATCTCCGCGAGCAGCCGCTTGACGGTGGCGAGGACCGCTGCGTGCAGCTCGAACAGCACCGGCCCGGTGTCCATCAGGAGCAGGTCGCTCAGCCGGGCGCGTGCCTCGTGGAGACCCTCGAGCGCGTCCTGCACCTCGTGGATCTCGGCGGCCACGTCGTGCCGCTCCGGCTGTGCCTCGGCGCGGACCAGGTCTCCGAACGCGGCCACGCCGTCGGCCAGCTCCTGGAGGACCTGCGCCAGCCCCGCGACGACGGCCTCCCCGATCTCGTCGTCGGGCCAGCCCGCGTCGTACGCCGCGTCGTGGACGGCGCGGAACATGCTGCGGATCGCCACGGCCGAGTGCTCCAGCGCCTCGAGACCCTGGCGCAGACCGGGGCCGGTGTCGGCCGTGCCGACCGCGCGCACGTTGAGCCGGCGGCCCTGCTCGGCGCGCAGCAGCGCCGCACCCACGCTGGGGATCTCGTGCGTGACGGTGCGGGCCTCGTCGAGCCAGGTGGTCGCGCGGGCGGCCACCTCGCTGCCGCGCCCACCGCTGCCGCCCAGCTCCTCGGCCGCGCGGTCCAGGAGCCTGCGCAGGCTCTCGGAGAGCTCCTCGATGGCGTTGCCCGCGTCCGCGCTGGCCACCTTCGGCGGGACGAGGAGGTTCGTGGCGATGCCCACCGCCGCGCCGACCAGCGTCTCGGCGATGCGCTGCCAGCCCGCCGACTCCGCGTCCAGCGACCCCACACCGAGCACGAGCATCGCGCTGATCGCCACCTCGATCAGGTTCGCGCGCAGGCGCAGCGCCTGACCGAAGAGGATGGCCACCGCGATCAGGACACCGAGGCTCCACCAGGCCAGCGGGACCACCGCCGCGAACGCCACGGCGAGGGACACGCCGGCGACCACGCTGACGACCCGGTCCACCCCGCTGGCGAGCAGGCTGACCGGTGTCACCTGGACGACCAGCAGGGCGGTCAGCGGCCCCAGCAGCGGCTGGGTGTGCGGGAACAGCGCCGAGGCGACCACGTAGCTGGCGACAGCGGCCGCCGTGAGCCGCAGCGCCCACGCGGCCGCGGGGCGGCCACCCCTGCGGAAGCGGGTCAGCTCCGCCGACGCCCGGCGCCGTACGGCGTCACGCAGCCTCATCCGACCAGCCTGGAGGACGCCCTAGACGTCCTGGCGCGCCGGGGGACGGACGATGACGACCGGGCAGACCGCGTGGTTGGCCATCTTCGTGCTGACCGAGCCCAGCAGCAGCCCCACGAAGCCGCCGAGACCGCGGGACCCGACCACGAGCAGGTCGGCTCCCGCACTGGCCTCGAGCAGGACGCCCGCGGCGCTGCCCCTGCCGATGGAGGTCCGCACCTTCGCCGGCGGGTCGGTGCCGAGCTCCTCGGAGATGACGTCGGAGAGCAACTGCTGGGCCGCGTCCCGCTGGCCCTCGGGAGCCGCGGTGGCCCGCCGACCGGGGGAGAGGCCGATGCCGGCGCCCAGCCCCGGAACCTCCCAGGCATGGACGACGTGCAGCTCCGCGTCATGGGACTGCGCCTCCTCGGCGGCCCACCGCAGCGCGTGACGCGAGGTCTCCGACCCGTCCACACCGACCACGATCCGCTGCATCCGAGGCCGTCCGTCGAGATCCACCACAGCCCACCTCCGAGTGTCGACCCGCGCGACGCGGGCCGTCCGCACCATGGACGTGCCGAGAGGCCCGTCCACACATGACTTGCCCTCCCGTGGGCATCAGTAACCCGGGCCACCGGAACCTGTTGGGTTTTCGCGACCGGGTTTCGGGGCATTTTCCGCTCAGGGGTGACCCGAGTCGAGGAGGCGTCGGATGGCGAGCAGCAGTGCGGCTGCAGGTCAAGGGGAGTCCACGGGCGGTGTCATCCGCAGCGTGATTCCCGCGCGGATCGACCGGCTGCCCTGGGCGCCGTTCCATACCCGCATGGTCATGGCCCTCGGAGTCGCGTGGGTGCTCGACGGCCTCGAGATCACCATCGCGGGCGCGGTCGGCGGGGTGCTCACCGAGCACGACACGCTGCACCTCAGCTCGGGTGCGGTCGGGCTGATCGCGACGGTCTACCTCCTCGGGGAGGTCTTCGGTGCCCTGCTGTTCGGCAAGCTCTCCGACGCCCTCGGCCGCAAGAACCTGTTCATCATCACCCTGGGCGTCTACCTGCTCGGCAACGCGCTGACTGCGCTCACGTGGGGCAACGACGCGTTCGCGATCGGGTTCCTCTACCTGACGAGGTTCATCGCCGGCATGGGGATCGGCGGCGAGTACGCCGCCATCAACTCGGCGATCGACGAGATGATGCCCGCGCGCTACCGAGGACGTGTCGACATCGCCGTCAACGGCACCTACTGGGGTGGCGCGATCCTGGGCACCCTCGGCGAGCTCGTGCTGCTCAACGAGCTCCCGCACAGCATCGCCTGGCGCGTCGGGTTCCTCATCGGGCCCGCGATCGGCCTGTGCATCTGGAACCTGCGGCGGCACCTGCCGGAGAGCCCGCGATGGCTGATCATGCACGGGCGCGAGCAGGAGGCCGAGGACAACATCGCGATCATCGAGCGCGAGGTGAAGGGCCAGAAAGGTGCCGATGAGCTGCCGCCCATCGACGAGAGCAAGGCCATCGAGATCCACCCCCAGCGGCCCGTCAACTTCGTCCGGCTCGCCCGGGTGCTGTTCGTGGAGTACACGAACAGGTCCATCCTGGGTGCCACACTGATGATCACCCAGTCCTTCCTCTACAACGCGATCTTCTTCACCTACACGCTGGTGCTCACCAAGATCTACGGCATCAGCAGCTCGCTCGCCCCGGCCTTCCTGATCGCCTTCGCGGTGGGCAACCTGGTCGGGCCGCTCACCATCGGGCGGTTCTTCGACAGCATCGGGCGCCGCAAGATGATCTCCGGCACCTACATCCTCTCCGGCGTGCTGCTGGCGATCTCCGCGGCGCTCTTCCAGGCCGGCGCGCTCAACGCCTACACGCAGACGGCGTGCTGGTGCGTGATCTTCTTCTTCGCCTCCGCCGGCGCGAGCGCTGCCTACCTCACGGTGAGCGAGATCTTCCCGATGGAGATCCGGGCGCAGGCCATCGCGCTGTTCTTCGCCATCGCGCAGTGCTTCGGCGCCTTCGGTCCCTGGTTCTACGGCAGGCTGATCGGCGACGGCTCCAACCACGCGGCGCTCACGCTGGGCTACCTGATCGGCGCGGCGGTGATGGTCGTCGGGGGCCTGGTCGAGGTGTTCCTCGGCATCGACGCCGAGGGCAAGTCCCTCGAGGACGTCGCGAACCCGCTGTCGGTCCTCAGGGAGGCGACTACCTAGACCCCTGGTCCTTCCAGGCACTGGCGATCTCCCGGTAGCTGGCGATCCGGCGCTCCCGGCCCAGGCTGGGCGTGACCACGACGATCTCGTCGACCTGCGCGCGCTCCTTCATCTCCAGCAGCCGCTCCGCCACCAGCTTGGCCTCGCCGGTGACCATCCGGGGGTCGCGCTCCCGGCGACGGCTGCGGAAGGCCTCCGAGCGGGCGTGCGCGGTGACCTCCTCCGGACGCAGCGGCTCACGGACGTTGCGGGCCAGGTTGGCCATCGTCAGCGCCCAGGCGGCCTCGAACTCGAGCACCGCGTCCAGGTCGTCGCTGGCGAACGCCAGCACCGACATCGCCGAGTAGGGCAGGTCGCCGTCCCGGCGTGGCCGGAAGTCGCGACGGTACTCGCACAGCACGTCGAAGGCGATGTCCGGGCTCTGGTGATGGGCGAACACCGCGCTGAGCCCGTTGACCGCGGCGAACCGGGGACCGTAGCCGCTGGAGCCCAGCAGGAAGACCTGCGGCTGCTCGTCGACGACCGGAGCCGCCACCAGCCGGCGGTAGGGATGGTCGTCGGGGAACGCCGCGCCGTCGCCGAGGAACGCCAGCAGCTCGGCGACCTGGCCGGGGAAGTCGTGCTGCACGTCGGCGGGGACCCCGCGACGCAGCACGTGCGCCGTCAGCGGGTCGGTGCCGGGTGCGCGGCCGAGGGCGAGGTCGACCCGGCCCGGGTACATCGCCAGCAGCGTGCGGAACATCTCGGCGACCTTGAAGGGCGCGTGGTTGGGCAGCATGATCCCCGCAGCGCCCACCCGGATGCGGTCCGTCCTCGCCCCGACGTGGGCCGTCAGGATCTCCGGCGCGCTGCACGCGAGGCTCGACATGTTGTGGTGCTCGGAGACCCAGTAGCGGCGGTAGCCGGCGTCCTCGACGGCCCGCGCGACGTCGACCGCTCCCGCGATCGAGGCGGACGCGGGCTCGCCGTACTCGATCCCGACGAAGTCGAGCACGGCCAGGGGTAGGGTGCAGCCGTCCGAGGTCATGCCTGTTCCAAGGAGGTTCAGACCCCTGCTATTCCTTGGGGGCGTGGGTCGAAACGAGCCCGCGTGTCTGCCCGACCGCCGAGAGCACCGAGATCCGGCTCACCGGCACTGCTGGAGAACCAGGCCTCACGTATGCGCGCCCGCACGGGTCCGGTCGTCGAGGTGAACGGGCGCCGTTGCGCACGGCCGCGCCTGCCGATGAGATCGAGTCAGCCGCAGTGTCGAAACACTCGACCGCCGTTCGACGTCTCGATGACGACGGACCACACCAGGAGGCAGCCATGAGCACCACTCACCCCCGCAGCACCCCCAGCACGCAGCTCGCGACGTCAGCGGACGGAACCCCGATCGCCTACGAGGTGAGCGGCAGCGGCCCCGCGCTCGTCCTCGTGGACGGGGCGATGTGCCAGCGCGCGATGGGCCCGGCCCGCGGGCTCGCGACCGAGCTCGCCGACCGTTTCACCGTCTACGCCTACGACCGGCGTGGCCGCGGCGCGAGCGGGCCCGGTGCCACGCCGTACGCGGTCGAGCGGGAGCTGGAGGACCTCGCAGCCGTCCTCGACGCGGCCGGCGGCAGCGCGAGCGTCTTCGGTGCGTCGTCCGGCGCCACGCTGGCGCTCGAGGCCGCGCGCAGGGACGTCCCGATCGAGAGGCTCGCGGTCTACGAGTCGCCGTTCATCGTCGACGACACCCACGCCGCCAACGACCCCGAGCTACCCACGCGCGTGCGCGAGATGGTGGAAGGGGGGCGTCGCGGGCAGGCGGTCCGGACGTTCCTGCGCACGGTCGGCGTCCCCGCGCCGGTGATCATGCTCATGCCACTGCTGCCGGCCTGGCGGCAGATGACCGGCGTGGCGCACACGCTGCCCCACGACCTGACGATCGTGGTCGGCCACCAGCAGGGCCGGCCCCTCGAGCCCGGCTACTACGACGCGGTGCGACCGCGCACGCTCGTGGTCGCGGGCGCCGAGAGCCCGGCGTACATGCGCAACGCACAGGCCGCCATCGCGGCGGCGCTGCCGCACGCCAGGCTCGAGACGCTGCCCGGGCAGACCCACATGATCAAGCCGAAGGTGCTCGCGCCGGTGCTCGCGAGCTTCATGCTCGGGTGAGTGCGCGCCCCGCCCGCCCTACCGGCGCAGCCGCAGCGCGGTCAGCCCGCCGTCGACGGTCAGCGAGGTCCCGGTGGTCGACAGGGCCCGTGGGCTCGCCAGGGAGCAGACCGCCTGGGCCACCTCGTCGGCGCTGACCAGGCGACCGTGTGGCTGGCGTGCCTCGAGGGCGGCCCGCTCCGCCGTCGGGTCCTCGGCCCGGGCCAGCAGCCGCCCGATCCAGGGCGTGTCCGCGGTGCCGGGGTTCACCCAGCTCACGCGGATGCCGTCGTCGAGGAGGTCGGCGGCCATCGCCCGCGAGGCCGCGACGACCGCACCCTTGCTGGCGCTGTAGAGGACCCGCTCCGGCAGCCCCACCTCCGCCGCGACCGACGCGGTGTTGACGACGGCGGGGCTCGCGGAGCGCCGCAGGTGCGGAAGGGCCGCCCGGGTCACTCGGACCATGCCGAGCAGGTTCACGTCCAGGACGCGGTGCCACTCCTCGTCGGCGTTGGTCTCGACCGTTCCCTGTGCCCCGACGCCGGCGTTGTTGACCAGCACGTCGAGGCGGCCCAGCTCCTCGACCACCGTGGCGACGGCGGCACGCACCTGGTCGTCGTCGGTGACGTCGGCCCGCACGCCGAGCACCCCGTCGGGTACGGCGGACACGTCGACGTCGAGGGCGGCCACGCGGGCGCCGTACGAGGTCAGCATGGAGACGACCGCGGCGCCGATCCCGGAGGCTCCGCCGGTGACCAGCGCCACCAGCCCGTCGTATTCGCTCACGAGCCCACCGCCGAGCGCATCTCCTGCCGCTGCCGGCCGAGCCCGTCGATCTCCAGCTCCACCACGTCCCCGGCGGACAGGTACGGGAACCGGCCCGACAGCGCCACGCCCTGCGGCGTCCCGGTGAGCACCAGGTCGCCGGGCTCGAGGGCGAGGTACTGGCTGAGGTCCCAGATCAGGTGCTCGACGTCGAAGACCATGTCCGCCGTGCTCGAGTCCTGGCGGGGCTCGCCGTTGACCCAGCTGCGCAGGCGCAGGGCCCGGTGGTCGACCTCGTCGGGCGTCGCCAGCCAGGGGCCGGTGGGGCAGAACCCCGGAGACGACTTGCCCTTCCCCCACTGGCCGCCCGACACCTCGATCTGGTGGTGACGCTCGGACAGGTCGTTGCAGAGCACGAAGCCGGCGACGTGGTCGAGGCTCTCCTCACGTGAGGAGAGGTAGGACGCGCGGCGGCCGATCACGACGCCGAGCTCGACCTCCCAGTCGGTCTTGACGCTGCCGGGCGGGATCGTGACCGGGTCCTGCGGACCGGCCACGGTGTTCGGCGTCTTGAGGAAGATGATCGGCATCTCCGGTGGCTGCGCGCCGGACTCGGCGGCGTGCGCGCCGTAGTTCATCCCGATGCAGACCACCGCGCTCGGCCTGGCCACCGGCGAGCCGACCCTGAGGTCGTCGGCGGCGGGCAGCTCGGGAAGGTCACCGGCCTCCAGGGCCAGTCGAACCGTGTCCACGCCGCCCTGCTCGAAGAACGTGCCGTCGATGTCGGCGGTCACGCCGCCGAGGTCCAGCACCCGCTCACCGTCGAGGACCACCGGGCGCTCGGCGCCGGCCGGCCCCAGCCGTGCCAGCCTCATCGCGCACCCGCCCCGGCCGGCACGAGCACGCCGTCGACGCGACGGGCGATCCCCGTGTAGCCGTCGCGCAGCTCCTCGGGCAGCACCGCCTCGGGGGCGCTCTGCCACACGAACGGACGCAGGAACCGGCGGATCGCGCTGGTCCCGACCGACGTGTGCTGGGAGTTCGTCGAGGGCCACGGCCCGCCGTGGTGCTGGGCCCAGGAGACCCGCACGCCGGTCGGGTAGCCGTTGTAGACGAGCCGGCCGACGCCCGGCTCCAGCACCCGGGTCAGCTCGGTGACCAGGTCGGCCTCGTCGTCCTCGGCGTGCACGGTCGCGGTCAGCGACGGCGGCATCTCCTCGAACGCTCGGGCGACCTCCTTGACGTCGCCGTACCTCGCGACCACGACCAGCGGGCCGAAGCACTCCTCGGTCAGCTCGCGGGTCAGGTCGGCGGCCTCGGTGGTCAGCAGCACCGGGGGTACGACGAACCCGTCGGCGTCGGGGTCGGGGCCCCGGGCGGCGACCGACGCCCCGGCGTCGACCAGGCGCGTGGAGATGGCGCCGAACGCGTCGGCGATCCGCTTGTTGAGCAGCACGTGTCCCGAGCCGGTCTCGGTCATCTCCCGAAGCCGGTCGACGACCCGGTCGCCGTCGGGCCCGGCCGGGACGAAGGCCATGCCGGGCTTCGTGCACAGCTGGCCGCCGGAGCCGGTGAAGGACGCGAACAGACCCTGGGCGATGTCGTCGGTGCGGGCCTTCGCCGCACCGGGCGTGACCACCAGCGGGTTGAGGCTGCTCAGCTCGCCGTAGAACGGGATCGGGTCCTCGCGCCGGTTCACGATGTCGAGCAGCACCTTGCCGGTGGACAGCGACCCGGTGAAGGAGACCGCTCGCACGTGAGGGTGGGAGACCATGCGGCCGGCGGCGTCCTGCCCGAAGACCAGGGCGATGGTCCCGTCGGGTGCACCGTCGCCGTCCGTGCCCGAGAGGGCCCGGGCGATGGCCTCGTAGGAGCGCAGCGACGTCAGCGGGTGCGAGTCGTGGGCCTTGAGCAGGACCGGGCAGCCCGCCGCGAGCGCGGAGGCGGTGTCGCCTCCGGCGACCGAGAACGCGAACGGGAAGTTGCTGGCGCCGAACACGGCCACGGGACCGATCGGCAGCAGCATCCGCCGCAGGTCCGGGCCGGGGCCCAGCGGTGTCTCCCCGGCGTGGTCGATGGCCGCCTCCAGGTAGCTGCCCTCGCGCAGGGCCTGGGCGAACAGGCCGAACTGGAAGGCCGCGCGGCTCAGCTCGCCGTTGAGGCGCTTCTCGCCGAGCCCCGTCTCCTCGTCCGCGACCCGGACCAGCTCCTCACGGTCCGCCTCCAGGGACTCCGCGACCGCGTCGAGCAGCCGCGCCCGGCCGTCTCGGCCTAGACGCTCCAGCGGGCCGACCGCCGCCTGGGCGCGGGCCGCCAGGTCGTCGACCTCGGCGACGGTCGTCTCGCGAACGTCGGTGGCGCTGCTGGCGCCCGTTCGGGGGTTCGTGGTGGTGATCAACTGGTGCTCCCTCTCTACGACGGTGGTGCGGCTAGATCAGGTTGCGGGCGGACAGGTTGCCCATCAGCGCCCGGATCCCGAAGGACCACGGCTCGCACGTCCCACAGTGCCGCACCTGGTTGACCAGGCTGCCGAGCTCGTCGGCGGAGATGCGGACGACGTCGCCCTGCTTGTGCGTGAACCCCATACCCGCAACGTCGCGGTCCACCACCGGCGCGAACATCGTGCCCAGCATCAGGACGGCGCCGTCGGGGTACTGGTGGCTCGCGTGCAGCTGGGCGACCAGGTCGAGCGGGTCGCGGCTGATGCGCGACATCTCCGAGACCCCGTCGAGACAAAAGCCGTCGGGCCCGTCGATGCGCAGCGCGACGCTCATCGCGCGGACCGCATCCAGGTGGAAGGTGTCGTCGAAGATCCGCAGCAGGGGGCCGAGCGCGCACGAGGCGTTGTTGTCCTTGGCCTGGGGCAGCAGCAGCGCCGAGCGTCCCTCGACGTCGCGCAGGTTCACGTCGTTGCCGAGGGTCGCGCCGACGACCGTGCCGGAGGACGACACCGCCAGCGCCACCTCGGGCTCGGGGTTGTTCCACGTCGAGGTGGCCGGGACGCCGACGGGGACCGACGTGCCCACCGCCGCCAGCGTCGGCGCCTTGGTGAAGATCTCCGCGTCCGGCCCCACCCCGACCTCGAGGTACTGGCTCCACAGCCCCCGCTCGCTGAGGAACGCCCGCAGGCGCTCCGCCTCGGGCGAGCCGGGGCGCACCTGCTCGAGGTCGGTGCCGATCTCGGCGAGGATCTGCCCGCGCATCCGGGAGGCGGCCTCGACGTCGCCGCGGACCCGCTCCTCGATGACCCGCTCGACCATCGAGACCGCGAAGGTGACACCCGCCGCCTTCAGCGTCTGCAGGTCGACCGGCGCCAGCAGCCAGGGGCGGCCCGGGTCACGATTGTCCGGAGGCGTGTTGGCCAGGACGTCCGCGAGGCCGCCGAGCGTGGGCCCGGTGGCCGCGGCCGCGGCTGCCGCCGGGTCCGGCTGCTCGCACAGGTCGCGGACGGTCGCGAACGTGCCGCTGACGTCGACCACGACGCCGTCGCGCACCAGCACGGGGGAGGGCCCCTGGACGGCGGGGTCCCACACCCTGCCGACGAGCGTCCCCGCGCACCCGTCGCGGGGCAGCGTGTCCTCGAGGGACTGGGTCGTACGGGCGTCCACCGTTCAGAGCACCTTGCTGAGGAAGTTGCTGGTCCGTTCGTGCCGGGGAGCACCGAACACCTGCGCCGGCGGTCCCTCCTCGACGACCACCCCGCCGTCCATGAAGATAGCCCGGTCGGCCACCTCGCGGGCGAACCCCATCTCATGGGTGACCACCACCATCGTCATGCCCTCGCGGGCCAGCGTCTGCATGACGGTGAGCACCTCGCCGACGATCTCCGGGTCCAGGGCCGAGGTCGGCTCGTCGAACAGCATCACGGTGGGGTCCATCGCCAGCGCCCGCGCGATCGCCACCCGCTGCTGCTGACCGCCGGAGAGGCTGCCGGGATAGGCGTGCGTCTTGTCCGCGAGCCCCACCTTGTCCAGCAGCGCCAGAGCCTTCTGGCGCGCCTGCTCCCGGGGGACCCGGGACACCTTGGTCGGCGCCAGCGTCACGTTGTCGACGACGCGCAGGTGCGGGAAGAGGTTGAAGTGCTGAAAGACCATGCCCACCTGCCGGCGCACCACGTTGATGTCGGTGCGCGAGTCGGAGACCATGTGGCTGTTGACCGACACCGTGCCCGAGGTGATCGTCTCCAGGCCGTTGAGGCAGCGCAGGAAGGTGCTCTTGCCCGAGCCTGAGGGGCCGATCAGGCAGACCACCTCCTTCTCGGCGACCTCGCAGTCGATGCCCCGGAGCACCTCGTTGGAGCCGAACTTCTTGTGCAGGTCCTTGACGACGATCATCTACACACCTTCGAGCTGGAGAGTGGCTGGTTGCGCGTCGGTCCCGAGCGGCTCGCTCCGGACGCCGGTGCGGCGCTCGTACCACCGGCCGAGCCGTGACACGGCATAGCAGATGACGAAGTAGAACGCGGCGACCACGGAGTAGGTCAGGATCGGGTTCGCGGTGAGGTTGCTGACGATCGTGCCCGCGTGCGTCAGCTCCACGAACCCGATGACGGTGACCAGCGAGGAGTCCTTGATCAGGGCGATCAGGAAGCCGATCCCCGGCGGTACCGCGATCCTCATCGCCTGGGGGAGCACGACGTAGCGGTACTTCAGCGCGTAGGACAGCCCGAGCGCCTCGGCCGCCTCCAGCTGGCCCTGCGGTACGGCGTTGATGCTGCCGCGGAAGATCTCGGTCATGTAGGCCACGCTGAAGACGGTGAGCGCGATGACCGCCGTCGCGAACGCGGACAGCGCCACGCCGGGGAAGACCAGCGGGATGCCGAAGTAGGCGAAGAAGACGATGATCAGCAGCGGGATGCCGCGTACGACGTACACGTAGACGTAGGCGACCCAGCGGGCCACGCGGCTCGGTGAGGTGGCCGCGAGCCCGAGCGCGAGGCCGAGGACGGTGCCGAGGATCCCCGAGGTCACGCAGAGCGCCAGCGTCCACAGCGCCCCGCGCAGCAGCGCCTCCAGGTCCTGCCAGCCGAACGACCTAAGCACGGCTCCTCACCCCCCACCGGAACAGGTAGGACTCCATGGCCTTGGACCCGAGCGCGAAGACGCCGGAGACCACGAAGTAGAGCAGGCCGCCGACCGCGAGGATCTCGAAGGTCCGGTAGGTCTCGGAGTTGATGTTCAGGATGGAGTTCATCAGCTCGGGCAGCCCGATGATCGAGGCGATGGACGAGGCCAGGAACAGCAGGATGAACTGGTTCGTCAGCGCCGGGAACACGTTGCGGGTGGCGGGCATGAACACGACGTGCCGGAACACCTGCGATCCGCGCATCCCCAGGGCCCGCCCGGCCTCCACCAGCCCGCCGGGGACGGACTCGAAGCCCGCGCGGTAGATCTCGGCGGTGTAGGCCGCGTTGTTCAGCGTGAGCGCCACGATGCCCGCCCAGGTGGGGTTGAGGTTGACGCCCAGCTCCGGCAGCCCGAAGTAGATCAGGTAGAGCTGGACGAGCAGCGGCGTGTTGCGGAAGACCTCGATGTAGGCCGAGCTCACCTGGGGTACGACGGGCAGGGTGCCGGCCTTGCCCAGGTAGAGCAGCACCCCGAAGCCGCTGCCGACCGCCATCGCGATGAGGGTGATGTAGATGCTCACCCACAGCGCGGCGGCCAGCTGCGAGCTGAAGGGCAGCAGATCGCCGAAGTAGAAGGTCATGGGTTCCTACCGAGCCACGTGGTGGCTGCTACTTGAGGAAGGCGGGCATCGGCTGGCTCAGCCACTTGCGGCTGGCCGCGTCGTTCTCGCCCGAGACGTTGTAGTTGCGGATGAAGGTGTTCAGGTAGTTCATCCACACCTGGTCGCCCTGCTGGATGCCCATCGACATCAGCGACGGCTCGAGCACGGGCCCCTGCAGGATCCTCAGCGAGGGGTCCTTCTGCACGAGCTGCGGGACGATCACGTTGTTCTCGATCAGCGCGTCGACCTTGCCGCTCTTGAGCGCCTGCACGGAGTCCGCGAAGGTGTTGAACAGCGCCGGCTTGGCCTTGGGGAAGTGGCTCGTGAGGATCGACTCGCCGATGCTGCCGCGGCTCGCGGACACCGACTTGCCGGCCAGGTCGCCGTAGCTCGAGATCGACGAGCTCTTCGGGACCGCGACCAGCGTGCCGCCGGCGGCGTAGGGGACCGTGAACGCGACCTGCTGTGCCCGGTCGTCGGTCGCGGTGAACGAGGCGATCACCACGTCGACCTTGTCCGACTGCAGCAGCGGGATCCGGCTCTCGTTGGTGGTGCTGACGAAGTCCACCTTGGCACCGAGGGACTTCCCGAGCGCCTTGGCGATGTCGATGTCGAAGCCCTGGTACTGGCCGTCGGACTTCAGCACGCCCCACGGTGCTGCCTCCGACTGCACCGCGATCTTGATCTTCTTCGACTTCAGCACCTTGGACAGGTGGCTGTCGGCGGGTGCCGAGCTGCCGCCCCCTCCTCCGGTCGCGCCGTTCGGGGAGGTGCACCCCGCGGTGAGGACGAGCGCGGCCGTGGCGACGACGCCGGCCATGACCTTCTTCTTCAGCCCAATCATGTTGTTGCCTCTCGGTCTGTGTGTCGTGGGTGCCGATGCAGACGCCGGTGCGGCGTGGCCGCGGGTCAGACCTCGGCCGGGGTCTCGTGGGGGGCGGTGACCGCCGCGCGGTCCCCGACCTCGACCCAGCCGCCGCCGGCGGGGAAGGTCCAGCGCTCCCGGGACTCGGGGAGCATCTCGGCGCCGGTCCCCGGTCGCGCCGGTGCGGCGTAGCGGCCGCGCTCGATGCGGACCGGCTCGGCGAAGTGCTCGTGCAGGTGGTCGACGTACTCGATGAAGCGGCCCTCCTGGGTGCCGGTCACCGCCGCGTAGTCGAAGAACGAGAAGTGCTGGACCACCTCGCACAGGCCGACGCCGCCGGCGTGCGGGCACACCGGGGCCCCGAACCGCGCGGCGAGCAGCAGGTTCGCGATGTTCTCGTTGACGCCGCCGACCCGCGTCGCGTCGAGCTGCAGCACGTCGATCGCCTCGGCCTGGAGCAGCTGCTTGAAGACGATCCGGTTGGCGACCGCCTCGCCGGTCGCGACCCGGACCGGCGCGATGGCGCGACGGATCGCCGCGTGGCCGAGGATGTCGTCGGTGCTGGTGGGCTCCTCGATCCAGTACGGCTCGAACTCGGCGAGCGCGTTCATCCACTCGATGGCCTCGTCCACCTCCCAGCGCTGGTTGGCGTCGATGGCGACGGGCACTCCGGGGACCTCCCGGCGCATCAGGGCGAGCCGTCGGCGGTCGTCCTCGAGGGCACCGCCGACCTTGAGCTTGATCATCGAGAAGCCCGCCTCGACGGCCTCGGTCGAGAGCCGCACGAGCTTCTCGTCGCTGTACCCGAGCCAGCCGGGGGAGGTGGTGTAGGCGGGGTAGCCGTCGGCCTCGAGCGCCGCGATCCGCTCCGTCTTGCCGTCCTGGCCACGGCGGAGGATGTCGAGGGCCTGGTCGGGGGACAGGGCGCCACGGATGTGCGAGAAGTCGACGACGGAGACGATCTCCTCGGGGGACATCTCGCTGAGCAGCAGCCACAGCGGCTTGCCCTCGCGCCGGGCCCGGATGTCCCACAGCGCGTTGACGAGCGCGCCACAGGCCATCTGGCTGACGCCCTTCTCGGGGCCCAGCCAGCGCAGCTGCGAGTCGTGGACGAGCCGCTTCGACGCCGCACCCAGGTCGCCGACGAGCTCGTCGGCGTCGCGGCCCACCAGCAGCCGCCCGTA
This sequence comes from Nocardioidaceae bacterium, assembly GCA_025927955.1. GTDB lineage: Bacteria > Actinomycetota > Actinomycetes > Propionibacteriales > Nocardioidaceae > Nocardioides_B. The sequence continues at coordinate 7,538 of JAICKK010000029.1, read as the reverse complement.
GGAGTCCATCGCCGAGGTGACGATCTCGTTGCCGCGCCCGCAGGTGAACACGAACGCGTGCCCCTCCTCGCCGTTGTCGAGGACGACCCGCACGTACGCCGCGGAGTAGTCGGGGTCCACGTTGACGGCGTCGGAGCCGTCGAGGTCCAGGGAGGTGGGGAATCGGACGTCCTGGGTGACGACCGAGGCGACAACGGGCACGGCAAGCCCTCCGTTCAGTCCTATAGGATTCATTCCGAACATATAGTGGCACCGGTCACACGTCAACCCGGTGGAGGCCGGCTCGTCGTCAGTGCACGACGCGGGCGCCCGTGGTCTCGTCCCGGGCGGGCTCGCGCATCCGGGGGCTGGGCCCGGCGAACGCCTGGGACGAGCGCGCGTACGAGCCGGTGATGTGCTCGGTCATCGCGCGCTCCGCCTCGTCGGCGTCGCAGTGCCGGATCGCGTCCCGGATGCGGCCGTGCTCCTCGATCGTGATCGCGCCGTCGACGTCGACCGGGTAGAGGCGGAACACGTGCAGGTGGCAGTGCGTCTGCGCGTACGCCGAGCGCACCACCTCGTTGCCGGCGGCGCGCAGGATCGTGTCGTGGAACCGGGTGTCGTGCCCGAGCAGCTCCGAGCGCACGTCGCCCTTCGTCGCGGCGACGCTCTCGAAGGCTCCCAGCTCCTCCTCCAGCGCCGAGGACGGGTTGGTCAGCCGGTCGGTCGCCGCCGCGCGCGCCGCCCACGGCTCGACCAGCAGGCGGAACTCGAAGACCGAGCGCAGGCCGGCGAGGTCCAGCATCGGCGTGGTGCGGTACCCGCGACCGGGCGTGTAGACGAGCAGGTCGTCGCCCTCGAGCCGCTGCAGCGCCTCGCGGACCGGGGTCTGGGAGACCCCCAGCCGCCGGGCGATCGCGTCGATGTTGATCCGCTCCCCGGGCGGGATCTCGCCGTCGACGATCGGCATCCGCAGCGCCTGGTAGACCTTGGTGACCGCGGCCCCCGTCTCGGGAGGCGTGGCGGTGTTCGGCTTCGACACTGGCACGCTGGATCTCCTCGCTTCGTGCACGATCGTCGCGGAAAGCATACGGACCCGGATTCGTGTGGCAATGCCGAGGTTCACGAACGTTTTACCTTCTGCCCTTCCGTGCTATGGACAACCACCCGCTCGGGTCATGTGGCCCGCCATAGCGGGCCACCTAGCGTGGCCCGGAACACGCCATCGCTGGATGGGGGTATCCACAGTGGAGGGGAAGCTGATGTTGGCACGTTCACGCACGAAGGTCGGCGCGGTGGCCTTGGCCACCGTCGTCGGCACACTGGGCTCGGCCGCTGTCGCGGCGCCTGCCTTCGCCGGGGCCGAGCACCGGGCGCCCAAGGTGTCGGTCCTGGCCCGGCACCTCGAGGGACCCTTCGGGATCGAGGCCGTGGGGCGCCACGGCTTCGTCGTCGCCGAGAACGGCACGGGCCAGGTCACCGCGATCGGGGACCACGGCCGCAAGCACGCGCTGATCACGGGCGCCGCCGGCGTCGCCGGGGTCGCCACCGACCGCCACCACGTGTACGGGGTGCTCGGCGGCCCGAACGAGGAGGGTGCGCCGCCCGCCGGCAAGTACGCGCCCAGCACGGTGCTGCGCTCGGACTGGCGCGGTCACCACGTCAAGGTCATCGCCGACCTGGGGAGGTACGAGCTGCGGCACAACCCGGACGGCCAGGTGCAGTTCGCCGAGGACGGCACGCCGTACGACGCGCTCTCGAACCCGTTCAGCATGACCATGTCCAGGTACGGCCTGCTGGTCGCCGACGGCGGCGCCAACGACGTCCTGCGGGTGAACCCCAGGACGGGCCGGGTGTCGACGTTCTTCGTGCCGCACACGGTCACCGACGTCGAGGCCTGCCTGGCGCCCGAGGCGCAGTCCAACCCCGGGACCGTCGGCTGCGACCCGGTGCCCACCGGCGTGGCGGTGCACCGCGGCAGCGTCTACGTCAGCACGCTGGGTGCCGAGGCCCCCGGAGCCGGACGCGTGTACAAGCTCGACGAGCGGACCGGCCGGGTGCAGCACGTCTGGAAGGGCCTCACCGCCCCGACCGGCGTCGCGGTGGCGCCCAACGGCGCGATCTACGTCTCCGAGGTCCTGTACGGCGCGCCGGCCGGTGAGCCCCCGGCCGGCTTCGACCCGTCGAGCGTCGGGCGCATCACCAAGATCTGGCACGGACGCCAGACCCACGCCCACGTCACGATGCCGACCGGGCTCGACTACGAGCGCGGACACCTCTACGCCACGGCGTGGAGCATCGCCGGGATGCTCGGGATCGCGCAGGCGGGCCAGGTCGTGCAGGTGAACCCGCGCGCGTTCCGCTGACCCGCGGCTGACCGCACGCAGCAGTGCCAGGGCCTCGGCCCTGGCACTGCTGCGTTTCGGCGCGCTCGCCGCACCGCCGGGCCGAGCAAGGTGTTGCGGCGCTCTGCGAGCCGTGCGCAACACACGGCACCGGAACGGGGCCGTGGAAGGTGCCAGGTGTTGCGTGCGGCCCCGGTGGCGGTCAACAGCCGGGGGGCCGGGGCCGGGGGGGCGGGTTGGGGGGCCCCCGCGCGCCCCCCCGCCCAAAAAACCCAGGGGCCAGGGGGGGCCCGGCGCGCGGCCCCGCCGCCCCCCGGGGGCCCCGCGCCCCCCCCCCCCCCCACCGCCGTGTTGACGGCCGTCAGGGGAGGGGGTCGACCTCGCCGTGGCCGCCCACGGCGGCCGCCAGCCGGGCGAGGTGGAAGCCACCGTCGCCGAGCAGGTGGTCGAGCGCGGTGAGGTGGCTGGTGTAGCTGCCCACGCTGTACTCCGCGGTCATGGCGATGCCGCCGTGCAGCTGGACGGCCTCCTGGCCGATGTGCCGGCCGGCGCGGCTGACCTGCAGGGCCGCACGGGACGCCGCGTCGGCGACCTCGCGGTTCTCGTCCGGCCCGCCGTCGGACGCCGCGGCCAGCACCATCGTGGCCCACAGCGTGACGCTGCGGGCCATCTCCAGGGAGACGTACATGTCCGCGGCCCGGAACGTCAGCGACTGGAAGGTGGACAGCGGCACGCCGAACTGCTTGCGGGTCTTGAGGTATCCCGACGTCGTCGAGAGCGCGACCTCCATCGCTCCCAGCGCCTCGTTGCAGGCGGCGATCCGCGCGCCGTCCAGCACACCGGCGACCGTGGACGTCCGGTCGGTGCCGGCCTCCCCCAGCGGAACGGCGGGCGTGGCGTCGAAGGCCACCCGCGCGGCGCGCCCCCCGTCGAACGTCCGGTAGCCGTCCCGCGCGAGACCGGTCGCGCCGGGGGAGACCAGGAACAGGCCGGTGCCGGAGCCGGGCACGGCCGCGCTGACCACGAGCAGGTCGGCGCGGGCGCCGTGCGGCACGGGCTCCTTGACGCCGCTCAACGTCCAGCCGTCTGCGGACTCCGCCGCCGTGACACCGGCGGCGGACGGGACCCAGCGGGCTCCCGGCTCGGCGTGCGCGAAGGCGAGCACGCTGGCACCGGACGCGAGGTCGCCGAGCACCGCCGCCTTCTGCTGCGCCGTCCCGGCGGCGGCGACGACGCCTCCGGCCAGCACGACCGAGGCGAGGAACGGCTCGGGTGCGAGGACCCGGCCCAGCTCCTGCGCGACCACGCCGACCTCGACCGGGCCGGCCCCCATCCCGCCGTACTCCTCGGCGAACGGCAGGCCCAGCACGCCCATCTCGGCCAGCCGAGCCCACGTCTTCTCGTCGAAGCCCGGCTCATCGGCCACCGTGCGGCGGCGGTTCTCGAAGTCGGCGTACGACCTCGCGAGCAGCCCGCGGACGGCCTCGCCGAGTGCCTGCTGCTCGTCGTCGTGGGTGAAGTCCATGCCGTCGCCTCTCAGTACTCGTCAAAGGCCCAGGATGGTGCGGGCGATGATCTGGCGCTGAACCTCGTTGGAGCCGCCGTAGATCGACGCCTTGCGGAGGTTGAGGTACACCGGAGCCGAGCGGCGCGCCCAGTCCGCCAGCGCCGACGAGTCGCCGGCGCCCGAGGCCAGCGAGTCCGGACCGGCCAGGTCCAGGACCAGCTCGCTGACCGCCTGCTGAAGCTCGGTGCCCCGCAGCTTGAGCACCGAGGACGCGGGATGCGGCTTGCCGTCCGCGGAGTTCGCCACCACGCGCAGCGCGGTCAGCTCGAGCGCCAGCAGCTGGTTCTCCAGCTCGGCCACCCGCGCCGCGGTCAGCGGGTCGTCCAGCAGGGTGGTGCCCTCACCGGTGGGCACCGACCGTGCCCACTCCTTGGCCTGGGCGAGGACCCGCTTCGTCGCGCCTACGGGGGCCACACCGACCCGCTCGTTGCCGAGCAGGAACTTCGCGTAGTCCCAGCCCTTGTTCTCCTCGCCCACGAGGTTCTCCGCCGGGACGCGGACGTCGGAGAACCAGACCTCGTTGACCTCGTGACCGCCGTCGATCAGCTCGATCGGCCGGACGGTGACGCCCGGGCTGGTCATGTCGACGAGCAGGAACGAGATGCCGGCCTGCTTCTTCACGGTCGGGTCGGTGCGGACGAGACAGAAGATCCAGTCGCCGTGCTGGCCCAGGGTGGTCCAGGTCTTCTGGCCGTTGATGACGTAGTGGTCGCCGTCGCGGACCGCCGTCGTCCGCAGCGACGCGAGGTCGGAGCCGGCGTCCGGCTCGGAGAACCCCTGGGACCACCAGATGTCGAGGTTCGCGGTCTTGGCCAGGAAGCGCTCCTTCTGCTCCCGGTTCCCGAACGTGGCGATGACGGGCCCGACCATGGAGGCGTTGAAGGCCAGGGGCGGTGGGACGCAGGCGCGCTGCATCTCCTCGTGCCAGATGTGGCGCCGCAGAGCGCTCCAGTCGCGGCCACCCCACTCGACCGGCCAGTGAGGTACGGCGATCCCGGCGGCGTTGAGCGTCCGCTGGCTGCGGACGACCTGCTCCTTGGTCAGCTCCCGACGCCCCGCGACCGCGTCCCGGATGTCCTCGGGCACCTCGGTGGTGAAGAACGCCCGCATCTCGTCGCGGAACGCGGCGTCCTCGGCGGACAGCTCGAGCTGCATCGGCGTGCCTCCCGGTTGCGACGGAGTCTGGCGGGTGCGCCCATGATGGCAAACGGGTCCACACCGCGGGCCCCGCGTCCGACTCCCACGCTGGTTGAGGTGCCCGAGCCACCGCTGGTTGAGGTGCCCGAGCCCCCAGTGCGAGGGCCTCGAAACCACCCGCACCCGCGCGCGCAAGGTGACCATGGTTTCGAGGCCTCGGCTAGCGCCTCGCCACCTCAACCAACGACGTGCGGACCCGAGCCACCGCTGGTTGAGGTGCCCGAGCCCCCAGGGCGAGGGCCTCAAAACCACCCGCACCCGCGCGCGGACGTGACCATGGTTTCGAGGCCTCGGCTAGCGCCTCGGCACCTCAACCAACGACGTGTGGACCCGAGCCACCGTTGGTTGAGGGGGCCGAGCCCCCCGGGCGCTGGCCACCAACCCCCCCGCGCCCCGGGCCCCCAGGTGGCCGTGGTTTCGCGGCCTCGGCTAGCGCCTCGGCACCTCAACCAACGACGCGAGCCACCGCTGGTTGAGGTGTCCGAGCCCCCAGGGCGAGGGCCTCGAAGCCACCCGCACCCTCGCGCGCAAGGTGGCCCTGGTTTCGAGGCCTCGGCTAGCGCCTCGGCACCTCGACCAGCGTTGGCTGAGCCTCGAAACCACCCGCACCTGCGCGCGGTGGGTGGCCACGGTCTCGAGGGTGGGTCTCACGGCTCTGTCGGCGCCCGGTTCTACTGTCTGCGCCATGGACCTGAGGGCGGCGTACGACGAGGCGAACCGACTGCTGGGTGCCCACGGTCTCGACGGCTGGCGCGTCGAGCTGGACATGGCGAAGCGGCGGGCCGGCGTGTGCCGGTTCGAGGCCAAGGTGATCGGGCTGAGCGCGCCGCTGGCCCGCCTGCACGACGATCGCGAGGTCCGCGACACGATCCTGCACGAGATCGCCCACGCCCTCGCGGGGCCGGCCGCCGGGCACGGTCCCGCGTGGCGCGACGTGGCCGCCCGCATCGGCTGCTCGTCCCGACGCTGCCTGCCCGCGGACGCGCCTCGGGTGCCGGGTGCCTGGGTGGGCGTGTGCAGCCGCGGCCACACCACCGAGCGCCACCGCCGGCCCGAACGGGTGATGACCTGCGCGCGGTGCAGCCCCACCTTCACGCTCGAGCACGTCCTGGAATGGGCCCATCACGGCCGGCCGGGGTCGATGCACCCGAACTACCTGGCCGAGCTGCGGGCGCTCCGGGCCGGGGAGAGCCTGTCGCTCCTCCCGGTGGGTGCGCGGGCCCGGGTGGTCGCGCCGGGGGAGTTCTCGGGGCAGGTCGGGACCGTGCTGAAGCGTGGGCGCACGAGCTACCACATCGAGGTGCCACAGGGTGTGCTGCGGGTCGTGTTCGCGGCCGTCCAGCCCCTCTGACCCCGCCCGGTCCGGTCAGCCCGCGACGGCCACCGGCAGCAGGTCCGGCCGCTTGCAGCGACCGCCGGTCTTGTACTCGTGCCCGCGCAGCCGACCCCAGGCCCACGGCGTCAGGTGGCCGGCGACCCACGACGTCTCACGAGCGAGGATGCGCAAGGCGCCGGCGGCGGCCGGCTCGTCCGGGTCGTCCCGCCAGTCCTCCGCCTCGAGCCCGTACGACTCCGCCAGCGCAGCGGCGATGCGACGGTGGCCCTCGGAGTTGGCGTGCAGGCGGTCGTCGTGCCAGAGCGCGGGATGTCCCGCCAGCGGCTCCGCGGCGAGGTCCACCACGGTCGTGGCCCGCGACGCGCCTGCCTCCCGGACCACGTCGTTGAGGTAGCCGATCCGCGGCCGTAGCGCGAACGCGATCGGTGCCACCCTGGTCATGTCCGGCACCGTGAACGTCAGCACGGAGGCACCCGCCTCGTGCAGCCGGCGATGCGTCGCCAGCAGGTTCGCCCGCAGCGTCGGCCGGTGCAGCCGCGGGCGCAGAACGTCGTTGACTCCGGCCACGAACAGCGCGAGGTCGGGACGCAGCGCCACCGCGCGGTCCACCTGGGTCGCGAGCACCTCGCTCGTGGTCTGGCCGCGGACGGCGAGGTTGGCGTACAGCACGTCGCCGCGCTGGCGGGCCAGCAACTGCGCGAAGCGGTCGGCCCAGCCGACGTACACGTCGCCCGGTCCTCGGTCCATCAGTCCCTCGACCGTGCTGTCGCCGAGCGCCACCAGTCGCAGTGCCATGCGCAGATTCTGACGGCTGCGGCGGCGGGCTCCTCTCGCGGGTGGCGTCGCGGCAGGGCGGCGGGCGATCCGTCCGGCACGGTCGCGGGAAGACCTACCTGCTTGACTCCGGCCAGGCGGTGAGTATAATCAAACACATGTTCGATACAATGGCAGAGTCGGCGACACCCACGGCGACACCCACGGCGACACCCTCGGGTGACAGGGTCGGGGGCCTGCCGACGCACGTGTTGGCGGCGTGGGTCGACACGCTGGTGTCGTTGTGCCCGCCGGTCGACGATGCGGAGGCGGTCGACCAGATCGGGTTCCTGGAGCGGTT
>JAICKK010000275.1 GCA_025927955.1 Nocardioidaceae bacterium | reverse complement strand
TCGAGGGGGGACCCCAGGTCGTCAGGGTTTCGACGTACTCGTCCGCCGACGGCGGCGCGCGAGACCGCGGACCAGGCCATCCCAGAAGCCATACCCCCACCCGATGTGCATGGCGGTGAACGCACCCGGCAGGTGCACCCAGTCGGCGTCCTCGTCCAGCGCACGGCGGGTCGTCCGGGTCGCGACGGCGACGCCCGCGACGTACGGCGCGATCATCAGCCCGGCCTGAGCCGGATGTCGGGGAGCACGTAGGACCGCGAGGGCCAGCCAGCCGACGAGTGCCGGCGCGACGACGTGCCGGGCCGAGAGGGACGTCGGGTGCAGCAGCGCCACGTCGGCCTTTCCCCTCCCGTAGCGGACGTACTGCCGGTACAGCTCCGGGACCGACTGGCGGCATTGCCAGGCGATGACGACTCGAGGGTCCAGCAGCAGCCGTCCGCCGCGATCGCGGATCCGGTAGTCGAGCTCGTAGTCCTCGTTGGCGACCAGGTTCTCGTCCCAGCCACCCATCTCACGCAGCAGGTCGACGGGGTAGGCCCCGAACGGCAGGTGGTCCACCTCGAGCTCGGTGGTGGCGTAGTGGTACTTGCTGTTCCCCACCCCGAAGCGGCTGCTCATCGCCGCTGCGATCGCGCGGCCGGCCGGCGTGACGCCCACCCCCGGCTTGATCCCGCCCACCCCGACCCAGGTGCCCTCCTGCAGGCGCGCGACCAGGTCGGCGACGTACGTCGACGGCACCGTGCTGTGGGCGTCCACCCGGACCAGCCATCGGCCACGAGCAGCGGCCAGCCCCAGGTTCAGCGAGACCGGGATGCTCGGCGCCGGATTGGTGAGGATCTCGACCCGCGGGTCCAGCTTCTGACGCTCCTCGATGATCGCGCGGGTGCGGTCCGTGGAGCCGCCGTCGATCACCACGAACTGCAGGTGACCGTAGGTCTGATCGAGCACCGAGTCGAGGGCGGCGCCGATGGCCCGCTCCTCGTTCCGGGCGGGCATGATCACCGTGACCAGCTCTTGCGTCTGCTTCGTCTGCTTCGTCCGCGTCTGGGCCGGGCGCGTTCCCCGAGTCGCCTTCTTCCCCGATGTCCCGCGTGCCCCCGGTGCCCCGGGTGCCCCCGGCGTCCCCCGTGTCTCCGTCACACGGGCACGGTAGCGCCAGGGAGACGCGGTCATACCCCTTCTTGGTGGTCTTCACCGTTCCCGGAGTGCGGGCCGGGTCCCGGCCGGTACGGTGACGCCCGTGCCCGTCGGCCAGGACCTGTTGAGGCTCCGCCTTCACGTGCGGCGCCCGGTGTCACGGCTGCCCTACGCATGGGACGCGACGATGTACGCCCGTGCCGGCAAGCGATCGACGCTGGCCGGCCCCGCCACGGCACTCGTGATCGAGGGGTTCCCGCGCTCCGGCAACACCTTCAGCGTCGCCGCCTTCCGGATCGCGAACGGCCGGCAGCCACATCTCGGCCGTCATCTGCACGGGGCGCCGCACCTGCTGCGCGCGAAGCGGCTCGGGATCCCGGCGATCGCGCTCGTGCGGGCTCCCGAGGACGCGGTGCCGTCGTACCTCATCCGGCGGGAGGGCCTGCACGCAGAGGACGCCCTGGTGGAGTACCTCGACTTCTACCGGACGGCCTGGCCGGCCCGGGATGCCTTCGTGGTCGGGCTCTTCGACGACGTCACCCGTGACTTCGGGGCCGTCCTCGACCGCGTGAACGAGCGCTTCGGGACGTCGTTCGCGCGCTACGAGGCGAGCCCGGAGAACGAGGCCGCGGCGTTCACGTTGGTCGAGGAGATGAACCGGCTCGAGTGCCGCGGCGAGGTGGTCGAGACCCAGGTCGGCCGGCCCTCGGCCGAGCGGGACGCCCGGAAGGCGGAGATCGCGGCGTCGCTACAGCGCCCGCGGGCCGCCCGGCTGCTCGGTCAGGCTCAGGACCTCTACCGCCGGTACGTCGTGCTGGGCACGGGGAACCGCTGATGAGCAAGGTGCTGCTCGTCGGCAAGGGCTACCCCGACCGGGGCGGGATCCCGACGTTCCTCCACACGCTCCAGGAGGGTGAGCTCGGCGACCTCCACGAGATCACGTTCCTCAACGTGGCTCACTTCGGCACCCCCGAGGGCGGCGAGGTGACCGCCGGGAACATCGGTCGCACGCTGCGCGACGCGCGCAACGTGTTCCGGATGGCCAAGGGCCAGGACATCGTGCACATCCACTCGGCGCTCGCCCCGGCCGTCACCGTCGGCCGGGCCGGGCTGCTGGCGCTGGCGGGGCGGCTCCGCGGCGCCAAGGTCGTCATGCATGCCCACGGCGGCAACATCGAGACCTGGTTGACCACCCGGCGGACGAAGCTGCTGATGCGGCTGGCCATGCTGCCAGCCAGTCACGTCGTCGCGGTCTGGTCCGCGGGGGAGCGCACGCTCCGCGGCGCGCTCGGCCGCGGCCGGGTGAGCCTGATCGACAACGGCGTGGACACCGCGAGGTTCGCCCCCGCCGACACCGACGACGAGGCGTCACGGCTGCCGCGGATCCTGTACGTCGGTCTTCTCACGCCGCGCAAGGGCGTGCTGGACCTGATCGAGGCTTCCCGCCTGCTGCGGGCCGACGGGGTCGAGCACGAGCTCATGCTGCTCGGCGGCGTACCCGACGAAGGTCCCGAGGCCGCCGAGCCGGTGCTGGCGGCCGCGGAGGGGGTCGCCCGGCTGCTCGGCACGCGGCCTCCCGAGGACATGCCCGCGGCGTACGCCGACGCCGACGTGTTCTGCCTGCCGTCGTGGTGGGAGGCGATGCCGCTGTCGGTCCTCGAGGCGATGTCGGCGGGCCTGCCGGTCGTCGCCAGCGACGTGGGGGACGTGTCACGG
>JAICKK010000223.1 GCA_025927955.1 Nocardioidaceae bacterium | reverse complement strand
CTGGTCGGAGACCAGCCTGACGACCCGGACGTGGGTCTGGTCGTGCCCCCTGGCCTGCGCGGGCTGCACCGCGGCCAGGCCGACGAGGGCGCCGACGAGCGAGACGACGGCCAGCAAGGTCGACGACCGTGAGCGGGAAGGACTGGGCATGGCGCCTCCACAGGTCGCGCGGTGCGCCGAGGGCGGCGCGCCGCTGTCATCTGCGACCCACGTGCGGGGTCGCGGAGCGGTTCAACCGCGGCCGCAGTGGTCTGGTCCCGACCGGCGAGCGACCGCCGCTCCGACGTGCAGTCGGACGGGCAGTCGGACGGCGCGGGGGCCGGGCACGCTCAGCGGCCGCGAACCGGCCGGCGCACCGCACGTCGCAACGGTCCCTCGACCACGTCGGTGCGGCCATCGGCCCACACCACCAGCCCCCGTCGTCCGGGGCGGGTCCGGAGCCAGGTCAGGGCCTCGCCGTCCATCGCGTACGCCGCGGTGGCGTCGACGTCCGCCCAGGTGAGGTCGGGCGCGACCACGGTGACCGAGGACACCGCCGTCGGGACGACACCGGTGCGGCCGTGGCTGATGTGCGAGCCGCGACGCGCGGCGCCCGAGGTGGCGACCGCGCCGTTGCGGACGGGCACGACGGCGACCACGCGGGAGAGGTCGTGCGGGTCCTCGATCCCGATCCGCCAGCCGGGCGACCCCGGAGCACCGGTGTGGCACACGAGGTCGCCCCCGGCGGACAGGCACACGTCGGTGTCGCCCAGCGCGATGAGCGGGGCGGCCGCGCGGCTGACCGCCCAGCCCTTCACCACCCCGCTCGGGTCGAGGGCCCCGTCCCCGCCGGCCCGTCGGACGTCGAAGGCGCCGCCCGACTCGCGCCGGGCGCGCTCGGCGAGCGCGAGGACGTCGGCGACCTCGGACGGGCAGTCGCCCACCCCGACCTCGCCGCGCCCGAGGCGCGAGACCCAGGAGTCGGGGCGGTACGTGCTGAACACCCGGTCGACGTCCCTGAGCAGCGCCACCGCGGCGTCCCAGGCCTCCCGGGCGGGCTCGTCGTCGGCGTGCCTCCCGCGCAGAGCGAGGCTGACCGGCATGCCCATCACCTGCTCGACCCGCCGACGGACGGCGAGCGGCCGCTGCGTCGAGCCGGGCGCCGCGCTCACCGCCCGGCCCGGTCGATCGCGCTCTGCAGGGACTGGACGTAGCCGGTGCTGGTCACCGTTGCTCCGCTCACCATGTCGATGCTCGCGCTCTGCGCCGATGTCGTCTCCTGGGTCAGGATGGGCAGCGCGTAGTCGTTGATCTCCGCGTCCCTGGGGTTGCCCGAGGGCTGCTGCAGCACGCTCACCCCGGTGATCCGGCCACCGCTGACCGTGAGCTGGACCTGGACCGGTCCCCACTGGGTGGACGCGACGCCGCCGGTCACCGTCCTCGTGGCGCCCGAGGAGCCGCCCGACGCTCCCGAGGTGGCGCTCGAGCCGCCCGGGCCGGTGGTCGAGACGGCGGCCGGCGGCGACGCGAGTGGCTTCGTGGCCGACGTGGACGCGTCGTACCCGAACAGCAGCACCACCACCGACACGGTGCTGAGCAGCCAGAGGGTGACCCGCCTCATGAGGTCACCACGCGAACGTCTCGAGGTGGACCAGGTACGGCGGGACGCCCGCCCGGAGCAGGGTCGCGAGCACCAGCTCGGTCCACGGCTCGGGGCCGCACACGTAGACGTCGCGGTCGGCGATGTCCGGCACCCAGGAGCGCAGGGCCGTCACGTCGTCGACCCCGCCGAGGCCGCCGCCGAGCCAGGAGCCCGGCCACCGGCGGTGTCCTTGGAGCGCGAGCACCTGCAGCCCGCGGTCGCGGCCGATGACGTCCAGCTCGGCGGCGAACAGCGGCTCGCCGGTGTGGCGCTGCAGCAGGACGGCGTCGCCGGGAGCGTAGGGCAGCCCCTCGGCCAGCGCCCGCAGCGGCGTGACCCCCACGCCGGCGCCGATCAGTGCCACCTTGGGCCGGGTCCTGGTGCGCGCGCTGAGCCGACCGTAGGGGCCCTCGACGAGGGCTCGCGTCCCGGGTCGCAGCCCGAAGGCGGCCGCGCTCCCGTCGCCCACGGCCTGCACGGTGATCCGGAGGCTGCGGCCGTCGGGGGCGGCCGAGAGCGAGTAGGGGTGCGCCCGGCTCCAGCCCGGGCCGGTGAGGAAGCGCCAGGACAGGAACTGGCCGGCCTCGACGGGCAGGCGGTCGAGGCGCCGGCCGGTGAGATACACCGACGCGACGCCGTGCCCCTCGGGGACCACCGAGGTGACCCTCAGGCGGTGCCGCAGGTTGCGCCCCAGCGGCACGCCCACCCGCCACACCAGGACCGCGGCAGCGGTGAGCGACCACACGGTCCACCAGAACACGGTCCGCAGCGGGGAGGACGCGAACTGCTGCCCGGTCCACAGCTGGTGGGGCAGGGCGAGCCCGACACCGAGGTAGGCGTAGAGGTGGAGCAGGTGCCAGGACTCGTAGCGGATCCGGCGCCGGGCCGCCCTCACGCTGGTGACCACCACCATGACCAGGGCCACCGTGCCACCAGTGGCCAGCAGCATGCCCGGGTAGTCGATGACGAGGTCCCACAGGGTGGCCGGCGTCCTGGCGAGCTCGCCGGCGGCGTAGCCCCAGGTGATGGTGACGATGTGCGCGAGCATGAGGTTGAACGACGTGAAGCCGACGAGCCGGTGGAGGCGCGCGAGCCGGTCCTGCCCGTAGGCCTGCTCCAGCAGCGGGACCCGGGCCATCAGCAGCACCTGCGCGAGCAGCAGGACCGACGCGACCAGGCCGGTCAGCCGGCCGACCGAGTCGAGACCGCTGCCCCCTCCCCCGAGGCCCTGCACCACACGGTCGGCGGCCCACCAGTAGGTGACCAGCAGCAGGGAGGCCCACAGCGCCGAGCGGGCCGCCGCCCGCACGATGGCGTCCAGGCGGGCGCGCTGCCCGAGCGAGCCCGGGGCTCCGGCGGGCGTGGTCCGCGGGAGGGCGCCGAGCACGCTCACGGCCGGGCTCCGTCGTCGTGACCACGGCCGTCCGTCCCGGACGCGACCCGGTGACCCCTGTGCCGGCCGAGCGGTCCGGGCGCCGGCTCCCCGCGGTTGCCGCTTACGCCTTGCTGCGCCACGTCTTCTCCTGTGATGTCGTCCTGGTCCTGACGACACCACGGTGTCGGGCCGCGCTGAGCCGCCCTTCGGCTGCTGCTGTGTCCCGCCTGTGAGACCGAGCCCCGGCCCGGGGCCTCGCCTAGACCTCCGGCGTCACCCAGATCGGCGAGGACCAGGCCATCTCCCCGTCGACCTGGAAGACCCGGGCGTAGTAGAACGCCGGCTCCGCGCTGTCGTCGGTGAAGGACAGGTCGAGGGACGACGTGCCGTGACCGGTCAGCCCCCCGATGCCGGGCTGGACGAAGAACCTGCCGACGGGGCCGGCCAGCTCGTGGTGGGCGGTCCCGGCCAGGTCGGCCAGCGCGAACACGCCGTGGCGCTCCCCCACCGAGACCTCGACGGTCGCGGCGGCCGGCCCGACCAGCGTGACCTCGACGTCGCCGCGCTGGGCGCCGTACGGCTCCCCGAAGCTCTTGGTGGTGTTGGCCCAGGTGATGTGCTGCTCGTCGTACCCGGTGATGTCGGGGCTCCAGAAGTCGGTGGCCACCACCGACCCGCCGCTGATGCGCAGCTCGCCGTCCCAGCACGTGGTGCCCTCGCTCTCCCCCCACTCGAGGCGGACCGGGACCGCCAGCCAGCCCTCGGGAAGGTCGAGCGCCGGCAGGGAGGCGAAGACCACCTCGCCGTTGCGGAGCAGGTCCACCCGCGCGAGGTCGGTGTACCCCTGCGCGTGCAGGGAGAAGGTCCGCGGGCCGACGGAGGTGGTCTCCTCGCCCATGAACACCGCCTCCTCGCCGAGGCCCATCCGCAGGTCGACGACGACGTCGCGGGTCGTCGCGGCGAAGGTACGGCGCTGGTAGAGGGCGTCGAAGACCGCGGGGCGGTCCAGCGACGACGCGAACGCGCCGACGTAGCTGGCCCCGTGCCCGTGGTCGGAGGACCCGATCAGCCCGAACCTGTGTCCCCGCTTGAGGCCGTCGATGGTGAACGTGCCGGTCAGGGTGGCGTCGGAGTACTGCCGGAACGCCCCCGGCGCCTCGTAGTTGCCCCGGCAGGCCTGGAAGATCTCGACCAGCCGGCTGTAGCGGGGGTCGTGGTAGTCCCAGTCGTTGGTCACCATCGCCGAGCCCGGGTGGTGCGGGATCGTGATCGCCGGGTAGTCCTCGTAGCGGGCCAGGCTCTCCCACAGCCCGGAGGGGTCGGTGCTCCCCTCGGCGAAGGCGGAGAAGATCGGCGCGCCCCGCTTCACGTCGCCGTAGATGACGTTCTGGTGCCCGGTGTCGGCCGAGGTCCACTCGAAGCCGTAGAGCGGCACGAACCGGTCGGGGATGTGGAAGAGGTCCGCGATCTTCTGGATGTTCCACCACTGGTAGTCGCTGGAGTTCTCCGAGTGGTCGGTGACCGCCCAGAAGTCGTACTCGCAGACGTCCCAGCTGTAGCGGTAGAAGTCCTCCAGCGACGGCTCGTCACCGGCGGTGCAGCGGCTGACCAGCGAGTGGCGGTGCAGGTCGCCCCAGAACAGGGAGTACTCCTGGCCGCGGACGGTCGTGGTGTAGCGCTCGCGCGACCCGCGCCCGGTCCAGCGACGGGCCTCCACGCGGACGGCGGACTCGACGGCCGGCAGCGGCGCGGCGGCGGTCGACGACGGCGCGGGGACGGCGCCCGGCGAGGCGACCTCGACGGTGACGACCTTGCCCTGGTCGTGCACGGCGTGCCAGACCACCGACCCGTGGTGCTCGAGCAGGTAGGGGCACTCGCGGCCGCCGAACCCCTCGGTCCACTGCAGCGCGCGGGCGAGCCGGCCGTCGCACTGCGCGGCGACCAGGACCCCGTCGGCGGTGGCGCACACCGAGGCCTCCTCGAGGGGGCCGTCCGTTCCTGCGTACGTCGTCGCGGGGGACCAGCCGTCCGGGCCGAGGAACTGGGTGGCGACCTCCCAGTAGTAGGTCATCAGCGGCAGCTTGCGGTGGATCCGGTAGGTCACCGACAGCCCGCCGTCCGCGGTCGCGACCAGCTTCGGCAGGCCGGAGGGTACGACGTCCAGCCGGGGGGCGATCCCGCCGCCGGTGGTGGGGTACACGCCGTGCTCGTCGACCCGCACCACCTCCACGGTGGCGGACACCTCGGGCAGCAGCTCGGGCGGCACGCTGTCGCCGGACTCCCGCATCCCGTCCACGGCGGCGGGGTCCGCGCCGACCTCCGCGGCCGGCCGCAGCCTCGTGGGCCCGCTCCCGCCGTGGCCGGAGACCGTGATCAGGTCGAAGGCGCACCACAGGGTCTGGTCGGCGGTCACCGCGAGGCTCGGGTGGAGCGCGTAGTCGGTCCCGGCCGTGAGGGTCCGGGGCTCGAGCAGGTCGCCCGCGGCCGTGCGCCGGCGGAGCACGACCCGGTAGACACCGTCGTGGTACTCCGACCACGCGTAGGCCGTCGACCCGTCGGCGAACGTCGCGACGGCGGGGTCCCACACGTTGCCCACGGCGCCCGCGCTGACCAGGCCGGTCTCGCCCCAGGCGCCGTCCCGCCAGGTGCGGGTGTGGATGCCGAACCGGTCGCCCACGCGGCCCTGCCAGCACAGCTCGATGCTGCCGTCGGCGTGCG
>JAICKK010000170.1 GCA_025927955.1 Nocardioidaceae bacterium | reverse complement strand
GTGCCGCTGGAGGACGTGATCGGTGAGCACCTCAAGCGGCTGTTCCCGGGCATGGAGGTGCTCGGGGTGCACACGTTCCGGGTCACCCGCAACGAGGACCTCGAGGTCGAGGAGGACGACGCCGAGAACCTGCTGGCCGCGCTGGAGAAGGAGCTGCAGCGCCGGCGCTTCGGGCCGCCGGTGCGCCTGGAGGTCGAGGAGACGATCGACGCGCACATCCTCGATCTGCTGGTCTCCGAGCTCGGCATCACCGGCGACGAGGTGGTCCGCCTCCCCGGCCCGCTGGACCTGACCGGCCTGCACGACATCGCCGACCTCGACCGGGCGGAGCTGAAGTACCCGGCGTTCGTGCCCTCCACGCACGTCCAGCTCGCCGAGGTGGAGTCCGCCTCACCCGTCGACGTCTTCAAGGGCGTGCGCCGCAGCGACGTACTGCTCCATCATCCCTACGACTCGTTCTCCACGTCGGTGCAGCGGTTCCTCGAGCAGGCCGCGGACGACCCGCAGGTGCTCGCGATCAAGCAGACGCTGTACCGGACCTCGGGCGACTCCCCGATCATCGAGGCTCTCGTGGACGCGGCCGAGGCGGGCAAGCAGGTGCTCGTCCTCGTCGAGATCAAGGCGCGCTTCGACGAGCAGGCCAACATCAAGTGGGCCCGCAAGCTCGAGCACGCGGGCTGCCACGTGGTCTACGGGCTGGTCGGGCTCAAGACGCACTGCAAGCTGGCGATGGTGGTCCGCGACGAGGCTGACGGTGGCGGCGGCATCCGCCGCTACGTGCACATCGGCACCGGCAACTACAACCCCAAGACCGCGCGGATGTACGAGGACTACGGGCTGCTCACGGCGGACGAGGGCATCGGCGAGGACGTCGCGCACCTGTTCAACAACCTGTCCGGGTTCTCGCGCAACGCCTCCTACGAGCACCTGCTGGTGGCGCCGGACTCGGTGCGCGACGGGATCGTCGAGCGGATCCGCGAGGAGGTCGAGCACCACCAGGCGGGCCGGCCGGCACGCGTGCGGATCAAGGCCAACTCCATCGTCGACGAGGCGGTCATCGACGAGCTCTACCGCGCCTGCATCGCCGGGGTGCCCGTGGACCTGCTGACCCGCGGCATCTGCGCCGCCCGGCCGGGCGTGCCGGGCCTCTCGGAGACCATGCGGGTGCGCTCGGTGCTGGGCCGGTTCCTCGAGCACAGCCGGGTGTTCTGGTTCGAGAACGGCGGCTCGCCGGCGGCCTGGATCGGGTCGGCCGACCTCATGCACCGCAACCTCGACCGCCGCGTCGAGGCGCTCGTGCGGCTGCCCGGCGACGCGCAGGTCGACGAGGTGGGCCGGCTGCTCGACCTCGCCTTCGACGACGGCACGGCGTCGTGGTGGCTGACCGCCGACGGCACCTGGGAGCGGCACCACCTCGACGGCGACGGGATGCCGCTGCGCGACCTGCAGGAGACGCTGATCGCGATCAAGCGGCGACGCCGTACCGCCCGTCCCGTCGAGCGCGCCGCCCTCGGCTCCGCCTCCCGCTGACGCCGAGGCGCCCCGTTCCGGGGTGGGATCTTCGCCGAGGCGTCCCGTTCCGGGGCGGGACCGCCGCCGAGGCGCCCCGTTCCGGGGCGGGATCTCCGCCGAGGCGCCCCGTTCCGTGACGAGCCGTACGCCGGGAACACAAGACAAGACGCCTCGACGACCTTCTGACCACAGGACAAGCCGTCTCGGCGACCCTCCGACCACGGAACGGGACGTCTCGGCGCGGCTCCGACCACGGAACGGGACGCCTCGGCGACCCTCCGACCACGGAACGGGACGCCTCGGCGACCCACCGACCACGGAACGGGGCGCCTCGGCGAAGACAGGGGCCCGCTCAGGGCTCGTGGTGCTCGACCGCGACGACCTGCCCCTTGCGGTGGTGGACGACGAGCATGGCACCGGACTCGAGCTTCGTCGGCCGCACGCCGAGGACCGCGAGCACGTAGGGCAGGACCGGCCGGTGCGTGCACAGGACGGTCGGCTCCTTGCTGTCCAGCAGCGGGCGCACCGCCTGCTCGACGCTGCGCGGTGAGGACCGCTCCTCCGACAGCTGCCGGGTGACCTCGAGGTCGAGCTCGGCGACCTCGGCGAACGGCGCGACCGTCGTCCAGCAGCGGCGGCTCGTGGAGCTGACCACCCGGCCCACGCCGTACGCCCCGAGGATCGGCACCAGCCGCTCGGCCTGGAAGAGGCCGAGCTCGCTGAGCGGGCGCTCGCCGTCCTCGCCGTCCCACTGCTTGCGGCTGGTGGCCTTTCCGTGCCGCAGCACGACCAGCGGGGTGCTCCTCTTGCGCACCTTGTCGAGCTCGGCGAGCAGGTCGCGGTCGCGCTCGTAGGTCAGCCGCTCGCGCGCCCGGTCCCACGGCACCCACGCGACGTCGTCGACCTCGTCGTTGGCCCGGTAGCCGTCGACGTCGTCGCCCCCGACCACCCTCGCGGACCACCAGTGCACGCGCTTGGACCGGGCCTCGCCGTTGTAGACGGTGTACCGCTGCAGGCTCAGCGGCGGCCCCAACCGGATGTCGAGCCCGGTCTCCTCGGCGACCTCGCGTACGGCGGTCGCGGTGATGTGCTCGTCCGGGTCGCGCTTGCCCTTGGGAAACGACCAGTCGTCGTACTTCGGCCGGTGCACGACCAGCACCTCCGGGCCCTTGCGCGAGACCACCGCGCCCGCCGCCACGATCTCGGGTCCGCCCATGTCCCAAGTCTCACACCCGCGGCCGCCGCTGGGCCCACCCGCGGTGTCATGCTGAGTCGCAAGCCCGCCACCAGCGCCGGGTCGGCACCGGAGGAACGGACGCATGGCCCAGAGCATCGACGTCTCGGACCTCGACGCGTACTACGGCGACGTCCTCGCGGTCCAGGGCGTCACGATGAGGATCCCGGCCCGGTCGGTGACCGCGGTCATCGGGCCGTCGGGATGCGGGAAGTCGACGTTCCTGCGGTCCCTGAACCGGATGCACGAGGTGGTCGCCGGCGGCCGGGTGGAGGGCCGGGTCGTGCTCGACGGCCAGGACCTGTACGGCGGGGAGGTCGACCCCGTGGCGGTGCGCCGGAGGATCGGCATGGTGTTCCAGCGGCCGAACCCGTTCCCGTCGATGTCGATCTACGAGAACGTCCTGGCCGGCTGCCGGCTGTTCGCGCGCAGGCTGGCCGCGGACCGGGCCGACGAGATCGTGGAGCGGTCGCTGCGGGGCGCGAACCTGTGGGCCGAGGTCGCGGACCGGCTGGGCAAGCCCGGCGGCAGCCTCTCGGGCGGCCAGCAGCAGCGGCTGTGCATCGCCCGGGCGATCGCCGTCGAGCCGCAGGTGCTGCTCATGGACGAGCCGTGCTCGGCGCTGGACCCGGCCTCCACCGCGGCGATCGAGGACCTCATCGGCGAGCTGCGCCGCGAGTACACGATCGTCATCGTCACCCACAACCTGCAGCAGGCGGCCCGGGTCTCCCAGGACACCGCGTTCTTCAACCTCGCCGGCCCCGGGCAGCCCGGCCGGCTGGTCGAGATGAACCCGACCGCGAAGATCTTCGCCGACCCGGACGAGCCCACCACCGAGGCGTACGTATCGGGACGGTTCGGCTGATCCCGCCCGCTCGATCCGGGCCCGTTCGAGGCCCCGGAAGAAGTCGCAAAAAGATTTACGAGTTCCGCGTCATAGGCGTCAGGGGACCTCGTCTCCTCTGTGCTGGGGATGCGCACCGCAATATCGGGGCAGCAGCCGGCGGGTCGTGTCTTCCACGGGGGTGGACACGACCCGCCGACCGCGAGACACAGACCGGCCAGCCCTCAGGGCAGCCGCCGGGCCGGCCGTCAGGGCAGCCGCAGGACGTACCTCAGCACCCAGAACATCACCGCGGCCGCGAGCCCGGCCGCCGGGAACGTCAGCACCCAGGCCGCCACGATGTTCTGCGCGACGCCCCAGCGCACCGCCGAGAGCCGCCGGGTCGCGCCGGAGCCCATCACCGCCGAGGTGATGATGTGCGTGGTCGAGACCGGCGCCTGCCACAGGTAGGCGGTGGCGTAGAGCACGCTCGCGCCCACCGACTCGGCCGCGAAGGCGTGCGGCGGGTCGAGGTGGATGATGCGGCGGCCGAGGGTCCGCATGATCCGGAACCCGCCGGAGTAGGTGCCCAGCGAGATGGCCGCCGCCGCGGCCGCGATCACCCAGATGGGGAGGTCGGTCTCGGTCTCGGGCAGGTAGCCGGCCACGATGAGCGACAGGAAGATCACCCCCATGGTCTTCTGCGCGTCCTGCAGGCCGTGCCCGAGCGCGAGGGCGGCGGCGGAGAACGCCTGCGCGAACCGGAAGCCGCGGCTGACCCGGTGCGGGTTGCCGCGCCGGAAGATCCACATGATCGCCAGCATCACCAGGAACGCCAGCGCGAAGCCGACGACCGGCGAGAGCACCATCGGGATGACCACCTTGTCGATGATCGTCGTCCAGTGCACCATCGCGCCGGCGGCCAGCGCCGCCCCCACCAGGCCGCCGATCAGGGCGTGCGAGGACGACGACGGCAGGCCGAAGTACCAGGTGATGAGGTTCCAGGTGATGGCGCCCAGCAGCGCGGCCATCACCACCACCAGCCCCGCGCTGGAGGCCATGGCGCTCACGTCGATGACGTCGCTGACGGTGTGGGCCACCTTCTGGCCCAGGAACGCGCCCACGAAGTTCATCACCGCCGCCATCGTCAGGGCGATCCGCGGCGTCAGGGCCCGGGTCGACACCGCGGTCGCGATGGCGTTGGCGGCGTCGTGGAAGCCGTTGGTGTAGTCGAACACCAGGGCGATCACGACGACGGCGATGACGATCGCCAGGTCCACGCTCAGGACTCCTTGACCGCGATCTGCTCGACGATGTTGGCGACCCGCTCGAACGCGTCGATCGCGGCCTCCAGCGAGTCGACGACGTCCTTGAGCTTGAGCACCTCGAGGGCTTCGTACTTGCCGCTGAACAGCTTGGCCAGGATCCGGCGGTAGGACTTGTCGCCGAGGTTCTCCAGCCGGTTGATCTCGATCCAGTACTCCTCGAGGTCGGCCATGGTGCGCAGCCGCGGCATCGACTCGGACGTCAGCTCCGCGCAGCGCTGGATGACCTCGACCTGGTTGGCCAGCTCCTTGGGCAGCCGGTGCACCTCGTAGAGCAGCACGAGGTCGACCGCCTCCTCCATGAAGTCCATGACGTCATCGAGGCCGGACGCGAGCGAGTAGATGTCCTCCCGGTCGAACGGCGTGACGAAGGTGGTGTTGACCCGCCGGATGATCGCGTGCGTGGTCTCGTCGGCGGCGTGCTCGGCGTCGCGCATCCGCTGGGCGATGTCGGCGCCGTCGTTGCCGTCGCCGAGCATCTCCGCGAGCAGGGCCGCGCCGTCGACGAGGTGGGCGGCGGACTCGGAGAGCAGGTCGTAAAACGTCGTGTCGGCTGGGCGGAAGCGCAAAGCCACGGCGAAGCTCCTGTTCGGGTGTGGACGGGCCGCTCACCGGGGACGAGCACCACGCGGGCGTCCGGCGGCAGCCGTGGCACATGCTAGGGGCTCGACGGCGCCACCACGCAACCGACGCCCGCGCCATACCGGCTGGGGGTATATGCTGGTTAAATGGCCGAGACATACGGGTACCACGACCACAAGGCCGCCTACCTGGCCCGGCTGCGCCGCATCGAGGGGCAGGTGCGGGGGCTGCACCGCATGGTCGACGAGGACAGCTACTGCATCGACATCCTGACCCAGGTCTCCGCGGTCACCAAGGCCCTGCAGGGGGTGGCGGTCGGACTGGTCGAGGACCACCTCGGGCACTGCGTGCGCGACGCCGTCGAGGCCGGCGGCGCGAGCGCGGACGAGAAGGTCGCCGAGGCGTCCGCGGCGATCGCCCGGCTGCTGCGCACCTAGCACCGCGGCACGCCGTACGGCGCAGGCCTCAGCCGCGCGCGCCCTGCTCGCGGGTCTTCTGCGGCGGGATGAGCGGCTCGCCGACCCCGAGGAGGCGGTCCACCTCGTCCTGGGGAAGCGTGGTCTCGGCCTCGCTGGCGGCGATGATGAGGTTGGTGGTCAGCTCGACCTCCGCGAGGAGCTCGGAGTCCTCGAGCGGGACGTTCAGCTGGTCGTCCACCTCACGGCCCCTTCCCTCCGCCACCAGTCTCCTTCGTGCCGTCGCGATGCCGCTGTAGCGCTGCCTTCATTGTCGTCGGGCGAGAGACGTCTACCCATAGTCATTTCGGACAAACACCGAGGACCCCGGCATGGTCTGCCGGGGTCCTCGGGGGATGCCTGATTGGGTCAGGCGGTCACACTGTTCGGCCTGTTCGCCAGGCCGTCCGAACGGTCCAGGGACCGCTCAGAGGGGGCGAACGTTCTCCGCCTGCGGACCCTTCGGGCCCTGCGTGACGTCGAACTCGACCTTCTGGTTCTCATCGAGGGACTTGTAGCCCTGCGACTGGATGGCCGAGTAGTGCACGAAGACGTCGTCGCCGCCGTCCTCCTGTGCGATGAAGCCGAAGCCCTTCTCGGCGTTGAACCACTTGACGGTGCCTTGAGCCATGCTGTGTTACTCCTCGTACGGGGCGTGGGAACCGCCACCTCGGCGGCTCCGCAACAGATGCGGTGAAGCGCCGAGCCCCCTCGAAAAGCTGTTGCTCAACTCAAGAGAAAACGCCGTCGGCTCACAAACTCCGCGGGCGTACCTGCTGGAACTTGCATCTGCTGCTGTGAGAACAGTAGCAAGTCCCGGTGGCCGTGGCGAGTCCGGTGTTCAGGAACCTCTCAGCAAGCTCCTGGTTGGAGGGTTCCGCGGCCCCGATCCGGCTCCGGCCGCTGAACTCCGGGCCCCGTGGGTACCACGCTGCGGGTGCTGCCGGCCGGCACCAGGCGCAGGCGAGAGGGCGTGCCGACGAATGAGCCGCAGCAGTGGGTCGACGAGCGTGCGACGGCCCGACAGGGACGGCTCGGGTCGGGCGCGTCGCCGTCGGGGACTGGCCGGCTGGCTCCTGGAGAACCAGGTCCAGGTCGCCGCGGGTCCCGGGGCCCGGGAGACCACCGAGGCGCAGCACTCCTGGTGGAAGGTGATGTGCCTGACCGGGGTGGACTACTTCTCCAGCCTCAGCTACCTCCCGGGGATCGCGGCCCTCGCCGCGGGGGCGTTCTCCCCGCTCGCGACGCTGCTGATCGTCGCGATCACGCTGTTCGGGATGCTGCCGATGTACCGGCGGGTCGCCGCGGAGAGCCCGCACGGCCAGGGCTCGGTCGCGATGCTGGAGAAGCTGCTGTCGTTCTGGCGGGGCAAGCTGCTGGTGCTCGCGCTGCTGGGGTTCGTCGCCACCTCGTGGATGATCACCATCACGCTGTCGGCCGCGGACGCCACCGCGCACTTCGCCGAGAACCCGTACGCGCCCGCCGTACTCGCCTCGCACCGGGTGTGGGTCACCGTCGGCCTGCTGGTCCTGCTCGGCGTGGTGTTCCTCGCCGGGTTCAGCGAGGCGGTGCGGATCGCGATCCCGCTGGTGGGCGTGTTCCTGCTGCTCAACGCGGTCGTGGTCGTCGTCGCTCTCGCCCACATCCTCGCCGGCCCGGGCGCGCTCGGCGGCTGGACGCACCAGCTGGGCGCCGCCGGCGGGTTCGGCTCCGTGGTCAGCACCACGGTGCTGGCCTTCCCGCTGCTGGTGCTGGGGCTCTCCGGCTTCGAGACCGGCGTGAGCATGATGCCGCTGGTCAGCTCCGAGGGCGCGACCGAGCAGGAGCGGCTGCGGTCCCGGGTGCTCAACACCCGCAGGCTGCTGACGGCCGCCGCGGCCGTGATGAGCGTCTACCTGATCGCCACCACCTTCGTCACCACTGTGCTGATCCCGGCCGGCGCGTTCCGGGCGGGCGGGAAGGCGAACGGCCGGGCGCTGGCCTACCTCGCGCACCACCTGCTCGGCAACGGGTTCGGCACGGTGTACGACGTCAGCTCGATCCTCATCCTGTGGTTCGCGGGCGCCTCGGCGATGGCGGGGCTGATCAACATCGTGCCGCGCTACCTGCCCGGCTACGGCATGACGCCCGAGTGGGGCCGCGCGGTGCGCCCGGTCGTGCTGGTCTACACCGGGATCACCGTGCTGCTCACCGTGCTCTTCAAGGCCAACGTGACCGCGCAGGCGGGCGCGTACGCCACCGGGATCCTCGCGATGATGGTCTCCGCGGCCTTCGCCGTCACCATCGCCAGCCGCCGGGCGGGTCGTCGCGCGGCCACCGTCGGGTTCGCGGTGGTGACGGTCGTGTTCGTCTACGCCCTGGTGGCGAACGTGGCCGAGAAGCCCGACGGCATCGTGATCTCCTGCGCGTTCATCCTGGCCATCGTGGTGATCTCCGTGGTCTCACGGGTCAC
>JAICKK010000117.1 GCA_025927955.1 Nocardioidaceae bacterium | reverse complement strand
GCGGACCCTGCGCGCCGAGAGGAACTGGGTCCCGGTGCTGATGCTCTCGGCCAAGGACGGCGAGCACGACCAGGCCGACGGCCTCGACTACGGCGCCGACGACTACCTCACCAAGCCGTTCTCCTACGTGGTGCTGCTGGCGCGGCTGCGCTCGCTGCTGCGCAGGGCGCCCCAGCCACGACCGGCCGTGCTGTCGTCGGGTGACGTGCGGCTGGACCCGTCCACCCGGCAGGTCACGGTCTGCGGTGACCCGGTGGCCCTGACCCCGCGCGAGCTCGGCCTGCTGGAGTACCTGCTCCGGTCCGCCGGCCGGGTGGTCACCAAGGTGGAGATCCTCGACCACGTCTGGGACGCCGCCGCCGACACCCATCCGAATGTCGTCGAGGTGTACGTCGGGTACCTCCGCCGCAAGCTCGGCCGCCGCCTGGTGGAGACCGTCCGCGGCGTCGGGTACCGCCTGGAGCCATGAGGGCGGCCTGGGAGCGGCTCTCCCTGCGGGCCCGACTGATCGTGGTCGGCGTCCTCGGCGTAGCCACCGCCCTCGCGTTCGGGAGCGTGGCGCTCTACGAGGTGCTGACGGTGGCCGGCGCCCGGACCCTCGACGCCTCGGCGCGCGCCACCGGCGCCGAGGTCGCCTCCCTCGTCCGGCAGCACCGGCTGCCCGACCCGATCCCGGTCACCGGCAGCCAGGTGGTGCAGGTCGTGGACGGTCGCAACCGCGTCGTCAGCGCCTCCGTCAACGCCGACCGGCTCACCGCCCTGCTGTCCCCCGCGCAGCTTCGGGCGGCGGCCTCGGGCTCGGCGGTGGAGGTGCCCGGCTCCCGGCTGGGGCTCTCGGCGCCGCTGCGCGCGAAGGCCTGGCCCGTCGACGTACCGGGAGGCCGGCAGACCGTGGTGGTCGCCCAGCAGGTCGGCGACATCCAGCACAGCCAGAACGTCCTCAAGGTCGCACTGCTGGTGACGTACCCGCTGCTGCTGCTCGCGCTGGCGGCGATCGCCTGGCGGGTGGTGGGCGCCGCGCTGCGACCGGTGGAGGCGCTGCGCTCGTCGGCCGAGCGGATCTCCGACGCCGAGCAGGACGCCCGGCTTCCCGTGCCGCCGTCCTCGGACGAGGTCCACGCCCTGGCCGTGACCCTGAACTCGATGCTGGACCGCCTGGCGGACGCGCGCGCCCGGCAGCGGGCGTTCGTCGCGGACGCCGCCCACGAGCTGCGCAGCCCGCTCGCGTCGATGCGCACGCAGCTCGACGTCTCACGCAGGCTGGAGGGGCCGACGCCGGTCACCGACGACCTCCTCGCCGACGTGCAGCGGCTCTCGGTACTGGTCGAGGACCTGCTCCTGCTGGCCCGCCTGGACGCCGCCGGCTCCGGCGCCGATCCGGTCCCCGCGACGGCCGTCGCGCCGCTCGTGGCCGAGGTGAGCCGCAGGTACGCGACGGCGCGCGTCCCCGTCACCGCCTCCGGAACCGGTCCCGGGCGAGCCGACGTCGCCGTCCGCGCAGACGACCTGCGACGGGCGCTGGTCAACCTCCTGGACAACGCCGTGCGCCACGCCCGCACCGCCGTACAGGTGGGCCTCCGGGCCGACGGCCCGCTGGTCGTCGTGGAGGTCAGCGACGACGGCACCGGCATCCCCGCGGCGGACCGGGACCGTGTCTTCGAGCGGTTCACCCGCCTCGACGACGCCCGCGACCGTGACGCGGGGGGCAGCGGTCTGGGGCTGGCGATCGTCCGGCAGATCGCCCAGCGCAGCGGCGGCGACGTCCACCTCGACGAGGCACCCGGAGGCGGCCTGCGCGCGCGCCTGGTGCTGCCCTCCGCCGGTCGCCCGGACGCCGGTCACGCCGCGGTCAGCGGGCATCCCCTACCGTGACCTCGACATCGCCGAGGAAGGTTGCATGAGCCGAGCCCCCCTGACCACGATCGCCTGTCTCGCCGTGATCGCCGCCGTGACGACCGGCTGCACGGGCGGGTCGGCGGACCCGCACCCCACCGCGCCGTCCACCTCGAGCGCACCGTCCACCTCGAGCGCACCGGGCACCCCGGCGACCGACGCCGCGGCGTCCCCGACACCGCGCAGGACCGCCGCTCCCGTGCCCGCGCAGCTGCGGCACCCGCTGCCGGGGATGCCGCCGGTGCTGCACCACGACGTCTACGCCGCGGCAGGCGCCGGCGACCTCTCGCCCCGGGTCAGGCACGACCCCGCGCTCGTCTACGTCCCCGACTCCTCGCCGAGCGGCGACACGGTGACGGTCATCTCGCAGCGGACCAGGAAGGTCGTGCGGACCCTCCACGTGGGCTTCCTCTCCCAGCACGTCACACCGTCGTACGACCTGCGCCACCTCTACACGAACTCGAGCGTCTCCGACGAGTTCGTCGAGATCGACCCGCGGACGGGACGGGTGACGCGACACATCCCGGTGCCACGGCCGTACAACCTCTACTTCACCCCGGACGGCAAGCAGGCGGTCGTCATGGTCGAGCAGCACAACGTCATCCGCTTCTCCGACCCGCACACGTTCGCCCGGCGCGACGACGCCCGAGCGCGAGGATGCCGCGGCCCCAACCACGCGGACTTCTCCGCGAACGGCAGGTTCCTGGTGGTCACCTGCGAGTTCTCCCACGCGCTGCTCAAGGTCTCCACGCTCAGCCACAAGGTCCTCGGGATCCTCCACCTGCCGCCGAGGAGCATGCCGCAGGACGTGCGGATCTCCCCCGACGGCAGGACGTTCTACGTCGCGGACATGGGCACCGACCGGGTCCGCATGGTCAGCGCGGCGCGGTTCCGGCTCAACGGGTCCGTCCGCACGCCGGCCATGCCGCACGGCCTCTACCCGAGCCGGGACGGACGGCGCCTCTACATCTCCGACCGCGGCGCCGGCGCCGTCAGCGTCCTGTCGTTCCGCACGAACCGCATCGTCGACACCTGGCGGATCCCGGGCGGCGGCAGCCCCGACATGGGGGGCGTGTCCGCCGACGGCAAGGTGCTGTGGCTGTCGGGTCGCTACGACAGCGAGGTGTACGCGTTCGACACGCGCACCGGGCGGCTGCTCGCCCGCGTCCGGGTGCCCGGCAGCCCGCACGGCCTGTGCGTGTGGCCGCAGCCGGGGCGCTACTCGCTGGGGCACACGGGGAACATGCGGTGAGCCGCCGGCTGCGCGGCGCGGCGGCGGCCACGCTGGGGCTGGTCTCGCTCTGCGCCTGCACCAACGGACCGGCCGGCCCACCCTCCACCGCGCGCTCGCCGGCCGTCTCTGCCCCGACCTCCCGGGCAGCCGCGCCGACCACCCGTCCCAGCGCCGCCGGGAGGCCTCCCGCGCTCACGGCACGCGTCCTGCCCTGGCGGCTCCCCCGGCCCCTCAGCCGCTCGGTCGCCATCCGGTACGGCGGGCCGCGGACCGCGCTGCTCGCGGGCGGCCTCGGCGCCGGCGACCGCTCCACCGACCAGGTCCTGCGCATCGACCTCGGCACGGGCGCGACGCGCCGCGCCGGGCGGCTCGTCGAGCCGCTGCACGACTCCGCGGGAGCGGTCCTGGACGGGCGTCCGACCGTGGTCGGAGGTGGCGGCGCCGCCGAGCTGGACGGTGTGGAGCAGCTGCGCCACGGTGGCTGGCGGACCGTGGGGCACCTGCCCGGAGCCAGGTCGGACCTGTCCGTCGTGGGCAGCGGCAGCGGCCTCCTGGTCATCGGCGGCTACGACGGCGTGCACACCCCCCGAGCCGTGCTCCGCACCCGTGACGGCGCCCGGTTCGTCCGGGCGGGCCGGCTGCCGCTCGGCGTCCGCTACGCCGGGGTGGTCCGCACCGGCAGGTGGGTGTGGGTCCTCGGCGGCGAGGTGGCCGGCCGTGAGCTGGACGAGCTGCTGCGCGTGGACAGCCGCACGGGACACGTGCGCAGCGTCGGCCGGCTGCCCCAGCCGCTGGGACACGAGGCGGTGGCCGCGGTGGCCGGCCGGCTGCTGGTCATGGGCGGCCGCACGGCGCCCACGACCGTGACGGACCGCATGTCCTGGTACGACCCTCGCACCCACCGGTGGCGCCGCGCCGGGCGGCTGCCCTACCCGGTCGCCGACGCACCCGCCGTCGCCGAGGGCCGCCACGTGTACCTCCTCGGCGGCGAGACGCCGGGGTTCACCGGGCAGGTGAGCGAGGTGACCTGGAGCGGGTGACCCGGAGTCAGGTGCCCGGCAGGTAGGAGCGCCTTGACTTGCCGGTGTGGAGACTGCCGAGCACGGCCCGGGACCGGCTCGACGGTCCGTCCCGACGCGCGTCCTCGCCCTTGCCGGCAAGGGCTCCCTGGTGCTCGGGGTCGGAGCGGGCGGCCTGTGGACCGCGACTCACGGAGTGGCCGGGGTCGCCTGGGGGGACGTCGCCACCGTGCTGCGTGGAGTCACCCTCGCACAGGTCGCCCTGCTCTCGGCGGTCTGGCTGGGCGGTCTCGCCATCTACTCGACGGTCCTCGCGGCGGCCCTGCCCGGCCTCGGCGTGCGCCGCGGCCTGCTGCTCAACCTCAGCGGCAGCGCCGTCGCGAACGTCGTCCCGCTCGGCGGTGCGGTCGCCACCGCGCTCAACTGGCGGATGGCGAGGAGGTGGGGGCACAGCGACCCGGCCTTCGCCGCCTTCTGCGTGCTGACCAACGCGCTCGACGCGCTCACCAAGCTGGTGCTACCCCTGGTCGGGGTGGCGGCGTTCGTGCTGGTCTCCGTGGACGTTCCCCCGGTGCTGTGGGGGGTCGCCGGCGCCTGCGCCACGCTCCTGCTGGGCGCGCTCGCCGCCCTGCAGGTGCTGCGCCTGCGCGTGCGCGTGCCGGGCCCCGCAGGCGGGGCGTCGCGCCGGCGGGCGGCCAGGCGCCGCCTGCTGCGGGACTCCGCCGACCGGGTCCACCGCCTGCTGGCCCTCGGGTGGCGGCCCCTGCTGTCCGGCAGCGCCGGCTACATCGCCGCCCAGGTCGTGCTGCTGCTCCTCAGCCTGCGGTCGGTCGGCCTCCATGCGCCCCTGACGGTCGTGATCATGGCCGCCGCCATCGAACGACTCGGCACCCTGATCCCGCTGACCCCGGGCGGCACCGGGGTGGCCGAGATCGGCACCATCGCGTGGCTGGTCACGACCGGGCTCGACCCCGTCCAGGTCGTCGCGGGCGTCCTGCTCTACCGCGTCTTCCTGGTCGTGATGGAGATCCCCGTCGGCGGGCTGCTCCTGGGCGGCTGGGCCTGGCTGCAACGGAGCTCCCCCGTCCGCGCGTCGGCGGAGGTGGGGGCATGAGGATCCTTCACCTGACCGACCACTACCCGCCCGTCCTGGGCGGCATCGAGACGCACGTCTCCACGCTCGCGGCCCGGCAGGCCGGCCGCGGCGACGACGTCTGCGTGCTCACCACCTCGCCGGCCAGCGCCGACGGTCGGGTCTGCGACGACGCCGGACCGGTCCGGGTACGGCGCGCGCGCTCCCTGCTCGAGGGCGCCCGCGTCGACGTCGCGTCCTTCGACGTGGTGCACGCGCACGTCTCGGTCGTGGCGCCGTTCACGGCACCGGTCGCGGCCCTCGCCGCCCGGCGCGGTGCGCCCACCGTCGTCACGGTCCACTCCCTCTGGAACGGGATGGGACCCCTTCCCGAGGCCGCCGCAGCCATCGGCGGCCTCCGCGGCGCACCGGTCGCGTGGACCGCCGTGAGCGAGGTGGCCGCGTCGCAGGTGCGGCTGCGCCTGCCCCGGCACACCCCGGTCCGGGTGCTGCCGAACGCCGTCACCGTCGCGCCGCGCCCGCGCACCCCACGGCGCGACGGTGACCGGCCCGTGCACCTGGTCAGCACGATGAGGGTGGCCCGCCGCAAGCGGCCGGTCCAGCTGGTGCGCATGGTCGACGCCCTTGCCCGCGAGGTCGACGTGCCGGTGCGGCTGACCATCATCGGCGACGGCCCGCTCCGCCCGCGCGTCGAGCGGCTCGTCGTACGCCGTGGCCTGGGGGAGGCGGTCGCCGTCACCGGCAGGGTCGCACCGGACGCGGTGCTCTCCATGCTCGCCGACGCGGACCTGTACGTCGCGCCCGCCGTCCTGGAGTCGTTCGGGCTGGCCGCCCTGGAGGCCCGCTGTGCCGGCCTGCCCGTGGTCGGTCACGCCGGCAGCGGGCTGGTCGACTTCGTCGACGAGGGCGTCGAGGGCGTGCTGTGCGAGGACGACGCCGACATGGTGCGACGGCTGCGCGACCTGGTCACCGACGACGACCTGCGGACGCGGATCGCGGAGCACAACCGGACCGTCCCGTCCCCGCTGACCTGGGCGCATGCCCTGCGGGAGCACGACCTGACGTACGAGGCGGCCCGCCGCGCGGCCCGCGCCCGCCTCGAGCCGGCGCTGCGCCCGGTGCTGGGGGGGTGAGCGCGTGGACGCGCTCGCGCCCTCCCGGAGGGAGGGGGCCGACCGGTACACGCTCGTCGCCTTCCATGCGCACCCCGACGACGAGGCGCTGCTGACCGGCGGCACCCTCGCGAAGGCCGCCGCCGCCGGCCACCGCGTCGTCCTGGTGACCGCGACGGGCGGCGAGCGCGGTCTGGCCGGGCGGCAGGACGGGCAGGGGGCGGAGCTGGCACGGGTGCGGATGTCCGAGCTGGCCGCGGCGGCCGCCGCCCTCGGCTGCGCCCGGGTGCTCACACTCGGGTACGGCGACTCCGGCCTGCGGCCGGACCCCGGTGACGCGCGCACCTTCGCCCGCGCCGACATCCGGGAGGCGGCCTCCCGGCTGGCGGCCGTCCTCGAGGAGGAGCACGCCGACGTGCTCACCGTCTACGACCGCAACGGCGGGTACGGCCATCCCGACCACATCCAGGTGCACCGGGTCGGCACGCAGGCGGCGCGGCTGGCGGGCACGCCCGTGGTCCTCGAGGCGACGGTGCCCGCCGGGGTCTTCCGCGCGGCGCTCACCCTCTCCCGGCTGCTCGGACGAGGGTGGGGCGGCTCGGCCCCCCTGGGCACCCGGCGGGTCTTCAGCGACCGGCGGGAGATCACCCACCGGGTGCCGGTCGGCGGGTTCCTCGAGGCGAAGCGTGCGGCCATGGCCGCGCACGGCTCACAGCGCCGCGCCGAGGGGCAGACCCGGTCCCTGGAGCGGGTCCTGCGGCTGCCGCCCCGGCTGTTCGCTCTCGTCTTCGGTCGCGAGTGGTTCGTCGAGCAGGGCCGGCCACGAGGCGGGGCGCGGCACGACGACGTCTTCGCGAGCCTCCGCGGCCACCAGCGCGTCGGCACGGCGCCCGACCCGGGACGGACCCCGTGAGCGCCTCGGGCACGTGGACCTACGCCTGCGCCGCGCTGGTCGGCATCGGCGACGGCCTCGCGCTCCTGGAGTGGTCGCCCGTCGTCGCCGGCCTCACCACCGTGCTGCTCTCGGGCTGCGTCGCCGCCGTCGTCGCGGTGGTCAGGCCGGCGCCGGGCGGGCCGAGCCCGGCCCGCAGGGCCTGGGCGGTGGACGTCGCCGCGGGCTCGCTGCTCGCGGGCGGCGGGGCCGTCACCCTGCTCGCGCTGGCCACCGCGTCGCCCTGCTGCGCGCTGCTCTGGCGCTGACGGCCACGCTCACCGCGCCGCCCGTCGTACGACGGGTCCGGCGGCGCCTGCGCCCGCGCGCACCGGTAGGGCCCCCGGCCCGGCCGCAGGCACCGTGGGACACCGGCCTCCGCTCGCTGACCACCGCGGCAGCGGTGAGCAGGCTCGCCGACTCGGAGCTGTGCGTGCTCTGGCGGCGGACCTTCTGGCAGCTGACGTCGCACCAGGCCCCGGACGCGCTCCTCGCGACCGTCCTGCTGCGGCAGGCGTGCCTCGACGAGCTTACGCGGCGCAACCCGACCGCCGTGCGCGCCTGGCTCGAGTCGGGGGGCCGGGCCTCCGGCGGCCCGGAGAGGTTCTGGGTCACCGGACGCTCGCACGGCGACGCGGACGCGGCCTCGTGAGGCCCGTGCCCGCTTCCGTCAGCGGGCGGACGCGCGCAGGTCCGCCGACCCCTGACCCGCCACCGCCCCTCGCCCGTCGCCGCCACCATGGCAGACCGCAGGCGGTCATCTCGTTCGTCACGATCCGCACCCCGAACGGGCCGCGCAACCTGCGGATCGTGACCAGCGGCGACCACGCGCCCCGCGACACCACGCCTGACGAGCGGCCACGGCATAGGAGAGCCTCCCGAGGCGGCCGTAGCCCGGGACCGCACACACGCCCAGCGGTCACGGACGGCTTCGGCTGCTGCCGGGGCGCTGGATAGCCCTCGCGGGCCACCGCCGGCCTCCTCCGGACTGGCTATGGGCTCAGAGCCGCTGGCGCGGGAATCTTTACCCATAGCCGTCCTCGCGTCGTGCGGGATGAGGAGGCGGCCATGAGCGGGATGCTGGAACGCCGGACCTTCGTCAAGGGCGCCGCAGCTGCCGGCCTCCTCGGCGGCGCATGGACCGTGGGTGCCGCGCCGGCCGCGGCGGCCGTCGTCACCGTGCAGCGGGCGGGACCGGCGCACACCGTGACGCCGACCCTGTTCGGCCTCAACGGCAACAACATCCAGGCGCGGCTGAGGTGGGACCGCGCCGACCTCGGCGCCGCCGTGGCCGGCCTCGGGCCGGGGACGCTGCGCTACCCGGCCGGGACCGTCGGCAACTACTGGGACTGGCGGTCCGGCTGGTTCCAGCCCAACGGGCCGTGGCCGGCGCAGACCGACGGCACCGGTGCCGCGATCGCGCCGTTCGACGACTCGCTCACGCCGTACCAGGCCGCCCTGCAGCGAACCGGGGCCTCCGCGGTGCTCATGCTCAACATGCTCACCACCAAGGGGAGGCTGGCCACCTCGGCGGACTTCTCCGCGATGCTGCTGGACCAGGTCCAGATGCTCCACGCGGCGCAGGCGGCGGGCATCACGGTGTCCCGGGTGGAGCTCGGCAACGAGCTCTACCTCTCCGGTGCGCTGGCCGGGACGAACGGCAACGACTACGTCACCGTCTTCCCGTCCGCGTCGGCCTACGCGAAGCAGGCCACCACCTGGGCGCGCTCGGTGCGTACGGCGTTCCCGTCGGCCCAGATCGCGGCGGTCGGCGCCGACGCCACGGGCAACAGCTCGCCGCGCCGGGAGGGCTGGAACGACGCGGTGCTGGCCGGCGTCAGCGGGGTGAGCGCGCTGACCCTCCACCCCTACATCAGGGTGTCCGACGCCTCGGCCAGTGCCCAGTCGCTGCTGTCCCTGCCGTACGCCAGGGTGCAGGCACTCAAGGGGTCCGAGCTCGCGACGCTGTCCTCCCACGGGCTCAGCGCCTGGGTCACGGAGTTCAACATGGTCGACCGGACCTCGAGCCTCACGTTCGCCGGGACGTGGACCCACGGCCTCTTCATCGCCGCATACGCGATCCTGCTGGCGCAGGTGCCGACCATCGCGGTCATCGAGCTGCACAACGTCGTGGGCGACGCCGTGGCGGGCGCGCTGTTCGACTCGACGGCGGGCTTCCGGGCACCCACCCCGGCGACCCAGTTCCTCGCGCCCACCGCCATGGGCGCCGCCTACTCGATGGTGGTGCAGGCGGCCCGAGGTGCCACGACCGCGCGGTCACTGGCGTTCAGCGGCGGCCCCACCCTCTCCGGTGGCGCACCCGCTCTCGTCGGCCTGGAGCTCACCGGCGGTGCTCATCACCAGGCGGTGGTCGCCAACCTCGCCACCTCAGGGGTCACCCTGAGCCTCACCAACCTCTTCTCCGGCGCCGTCGGCTGGTCGCGCACGGGCGCGGACTCGCTGACCACTCGCGTGACCGGGCCCTCGTCGCTGGTCACCGCGAGCGGAACCGCGACCGGTCAGCTCTCCGTCCCCGCCCACACGGTGGTGCGCCTGTCGCAGTAGCCGAGGTGCGGCTCCGGCGACGTATCAGGCGCCGCCGCCGGTCCTCCTTCCGGACAGCGCGAACGGGAGCGGACCGAGCCCGGCCGTTCCGGAGCGACCAGCAGAGCACAGGAGGACAGCATGGAGACCAGGGACAACGAGGCCGGCTGCTCGATCAGGGCACTGCCCGACCACCTGCTCGTCGCGGCAGCCGCCACCGCGATCGAGGTCAACCCCGTCAACGCGCCGATGCGGGCGCCCGGCGGAGGCGTCCCGTCGGGCGTCCTCGAGCCGGAGCACATCGCGCTGCTCACCAGCAAGTACTGGGGTCCACAGCCCCGGCAGCTGAGCGTGAGCTTCCTCGAGCCCACCGGCCCCGACCTGCGGGCCCGCATCCTCAGCCACATGAACGTCTGGTCCAACAGCTGCGGCGTCTCGTTCGCCGAGACCGACGAGGCCGGCGACGTCCGGGTCTCGCTGCAGCCCGGCGGGTACTGGTCCTACCTCGGCACGGACATCAGGCTGGTCCCGCCGGACCAGCAGACGATGAACCTGGAGGGCTTCAGCATGCAGACGCCCGAGTCGGAGTACCACCGCGTGGTCCGCCACGAGACCGGCCACACGCTGGGGTTCCCGCACGAGCACATGCGGCGCGAGCTCGTGGCCCGCATCGACCCGGCGAAGGCGTACGCCTACTTCCTGGCCACCCAGGGCTGGGACAGGCAGGAGGTCGACCAGCAGGTGCTCACCCCGCTCGACGACGCGTCGATCCTCGGTACGCCGCCCGACCAGGACTCGATCATGTGCTACCAGCTGCCCGGGTCCATCACGGTGGACGGACTGCCGATTCGGGGTGGGACCGACGTGAACGCCACGGACGCCGCGTTCGCCGCGTCGGTCTACCCCAAGGCCGTGTCCGCTCCTCCCTCGCAGCGCACCGCCGCCGCGGCCGGCGACGCGAAGGTGACGGCGTAGCCGTGCATCCTCTCCGGTGGGCGTAGTGGGGCGGTTCGTCGACCTCGACCCGTCCCGTCCCGGAGGCCTGCCGCCCACGCTCCAGGTGAGGGTGGGCGACCTGCTGCGGTTCCGGGCCTCCGGCGGAAGGGTCGTCCGCGGCGAGGGCTGCGTGCGCCTGCTCGGCTCGTTCACCCCCGCGGTGCTCAGCACCGCCGACACCGTCCTGTCGCCGGAGGGCGGCCCCACCATGGTCGTGCTGTGGGCGGTCGAGCCGGGGTCCGCGGCCGTCGAGGTGGTGACCGGTGACCCCTGGCGCACCGTGACGACGTCGCGGGTCGAGGTCCTGGTGGCCGCCGGGTGACGTACCCGAGCAGCCGGACGGTCAGGACCAGCCGTTGTTGGGCCGGCTCTGCCAGGTGTGCCACAAGGCGGCGTCGGTGCCCTTGACGAACACCTCGAGCCGGCCGTCGGCGTTGTGGCTGACGACCGGCCCGCCGATCATCAGGCCCGACAGGCCGCTCCAGCCGCTCCAGCCGTTGTTCGGCGCCGTCTGCCAGATGTGCCACAGCGCGGTGTCGGACCCGGCGACGAACACCTCGAGCCGTCCGTCGGCGTCGTTGTCGACCACCGGGTAGCGGATCCAGCCACCGAGCGAGGCCCAGCCGCTCCAGCCGTTGCTCGGCGCCGTCTGCCAGATGTGCCACAGCGCGTTGTCCGAGCCCTGGACGAAGACCTCCATCCGGCCGTCCGCGTTGCGGCCCACGGCCGGGTTCCGGATCCAGCCGCCCAGCGAGGCCCAGCCGCTCCAGCCGTTGCTCGGCGCCGTCTGCCAGATGTGCCACAGCGCGTTGTCCGAGCCCTGCACGAAGACCTCCAGCCGTCCGTCGGCGTTCTGACCGACCACCGGCGTCGTGATCCACCCTCCGAGCGAGGCCCAGCCGCTCCACCCGTTGTTCGGCGCCGTCTGCCAGATGTGCCACAGCGCCCCGTCGGTGCCCTGGTCGAAGACCTCCATCCGCCCGTCGGCGTTGAGCGCCACGACCGGCATGCTCACCACGCCGCCGAGGGAGGCCCAGCCGCTCCAGCCGCTGTTCGGCGCCGTCTGCCAGATGTGCCACAGCGCCCCGTC
>JAICKK010000245.1 GCA_025927955.1 Nocardioidaceae bacterium | reverse complement strand
GGCTGCTCGACGCCGGCTGCCACGTGGCGCTGGCCAGCGACTGCAACCCCGGCTCGTGCTTCACCTCCTCGATGCCGCTGTGCGTGGCCCTGGCGGTGCGGGAGATGGGCATGTCACCGGCCGAGGCGCTGCACGCGGCGACCGCCGGCGGCGCGCGGGCGCTCGGCCGCACCGACGTCGGTCACCTGGGCGTCGGCGCGTCGGCGGACCTCGCGGTCCTCGACGCGCCCTCCTACCTGCACCTCGCCTACCGGCCGGGAGTCCCGCTGGTGACGCAGACCTACGTCCGGGGCCGGCGCGCCGGCTGAGCGCCTCCGGCACCGTCGACCCCAGCCGTCGATTTCGTCCACCTGGACGACATCGGACGGCTCCAGCGCCCGGATGGCGTGCGATTTCGTCCACCTGGACGACACCCGCTTGGCCGGCGGCCGCGACAGCGGCGGGTCGACGGTCACGGTCGCGGGGGAGACCCGGCCCACGCTGCGCCAGTTCGGCACCGTCGACTGGGTCAAGATCCTCGACCCGGCAGGCGCGACGGAGTCGCCGACCGGGCACAGTGGCTCCGTCCCGGCGTGCCTCGAGCCGTGAGCGTGCCGGTCTGAGGTAGCCGGCCGGCCGCAGGATAGGGAGCTCTGCCGATGTGCGGGGCTACCTCAGGGCAACAGGATCGTCTCATCGAACAACACGAGGAGACGTCGATGAGCATGATGATCCCGTCCTTGATGGGCGCAGAGGTGGACTACCGCCAGGAGCGCGTGCGGCAGCAGTACGGCGCGCGCCGCCGGCACCGGGTGTCGCGCCGTCGCGGGCTGTCCCTGCCGCGGCCCCGGCGCCGCGTCGTCGCGCTGCCCCAGGGCCACTGAGCCCGGCCGGCGTGACCCCGGGAGGCATGACGGTCCTGTCGGCGGCAGCCGGGATGATGGGGGACGTGGCACCGCTGACAGGAACGCAGCCGATTCTCGGACGCGACGACGAGCTGGCCCAGCTCGCCGACCTGGTCGGCCTGTCCGGGCCCGGCGCCGCCTCGGCCCGGACCGTGCTGCTCGCCGGCGACGCGGGCGTCGGCAAGACCCGGCTGCTGCGCGAGCTCGTGGACCGGGCCGCCGTCGCGGGGTGGCGCACGCTGGTGGGCCACTGCCTCGACTTCGGCGACAGCGCGCTGCCCTACCTGCCGTTCACCGAGCTGTTCGGCCGGCTGGCGGGCGAGGACCCGGACACGGCCGCGGTGCTGAGCGCGGAGCGGCCGGCACTGACCCACCTGCTGCCGGGGCGCCGGCTGATCTCCGGCGCGGTCGGTGAGCAGGGGGAGACCCTCGAGCGCGCGGAGCTCTTCGACGCCGTGCACGACGCCCTGGAGGAGCTCGCCGAGGGCCGGCCGGTCCTCGTGGTCGTCGAGGACGTGCACTGGGCCGACCGCTCCACCCGCGACCTGCTGTCCTTCCTGTTCACCCGCTCGTTCCGCACCCCGGTCGCGGTGGTGGCGTCGTACCGCTCCGACGACCTGCACCGACGGCACCCGCTGCGCGCCACCGCGGCGCAGTGGGCGCGCGTGCCGGGGGTCGCCCGGCTGGCCCTCGAGCGCCTGGCCGACCACGAGGTCCGGCGCCTCGTGCGGGCGCTGCTGCCACCGGCCACGTCGGAGCGCGACGTGCACGCCATCGTGCAGCGCGCCGAGGGCAACGCGTTCTTCGCCGAGGAGCTGGCCAGCGCGACCGCGGCCGCGAGCGGGGCCGGCCTGCCGCTCGACCTCGCCGACCTGCTGCTGGTCCGTCTCGACCGGCTCGACGACGCGGCGCGGGAGGTGGTGCGGGCCGCGTCCTGCTCCGGGCGACGGGTCGGGCACGCCCTGCTGGCCGCGGTGCTCGGCCAGTCCGAGGAGGTCCTCGAGCGGTCCCTGCGCGCCGCGGTGGAGCAGAACGTCCTGGTGCGCGTCGGCCCCGACGGGTACGCGTTCCGGCACGCGCTGCTGGCGGAGGCCGTTCACGACGACCTGCTGCCGGGGGAGCGTGTTCGCCTGCACGCCGCCTATGCGGACGCCCTGGGCAGCGGGCGTGCCGACGGGACGGCCGCCGAGCTGGCCCGGCACGCGCGGCTGTCGCACGACCGGGAGACCGCGGTGCGGGCCAGCGTGC
Organism: Nocardioidaceae bacterium; assembly: GCA_025927955.1. Lineage (GTDB taxonomy): Bacteria > Actinomycetota > Actinomycetes > Propionibacteriales > Nocardioidaceae > Nocardioides_B. Next base: position 2,520 of record JAICKK010000245.1, on the reverse strand, counting down.
AGGCCGGCGACGAGGCGATGTCGGTGGGCGGCCCCCAGGAGGCCGCGCAGCACTACGAGACCGCGCTCGACCTCCTCGGCGGCAGCGCCGAGGGCGCGGAGGTCCGGGACGGGCTCCCGGAGCCGGCCGACCTGGCGATGCGGGCGGCGGAGGCGCTGCTGGCCGCCGGCCACCCCGAGCGCGCCGTGAAGCTGGTGGCCGCGACCCTCGGACAGCTGCCGGTGGCCGCCGGCCCCGCCCGGCGCGCCGGGCTGCTCGCGACCGCGGCCTCCGCCATGCTCACCGTCGAGACCGCCGGCGACCCGCTGGAGACCACCACGGAGGCCCTGGCCCTGCTCCCCGAGGACCAGAGCGCGCTCCGGGCCCGGCTGCTGAGCCTGCATGCCCGGGGGCTGGCGCGGCACGGTCACGACGACGACGCCGCCCGCCAGGCCATGGAGGCCCTGGGCATCGCGCAGAAGCTGGACCTCGCCCCGGTCGTCGCCGACGTCACGACCACGCTCGCGGGCATCGACGAGCGCTCCGGTGACCCGGAGACCGCCGAGCGCGTCCTCCGCGAGGTCGCCGAGCGGGCCCGCCGCGACGGCGACCTGCCGGCCGAGATGCGCAGCCGCTACCTGCTCGCCGGCCTGCACCACGAGCGCGGGCAGCTGGCCAGGGCACGCCAGGGCTACCACGACGGGTACCTCCTGGCCGTGCGGGCCGGCCGGCCCTGGTCGCCGTACGGCTTCGACGCCCGGCTGATGGAGGCCCTGGTCGCCTACGAGAGCGGTGCTTGGGAGGAGGCGCTGGTTGCCACCGACCTCGCCGGCTCCTCACCGCCGCCGATCCCCGAGGCGCTGCTGCAGACGGTGAGGGCGCTGGTGCTCGTGGCCCGCGGTGACGCGGCCAGCGAGGGCCTGCTCGAGCGGCTGCGGCCGCGGTGGGCCGTCGACGGGCTGGTGGCGATCGACGCCGCAGCCGCCGAGATCGACTGGTACGGCGCTCGCGGGGACCTGGCCGCCATGCACGCCGCGTTCGACCGGGTGGTCGAGGTGTTCTCGGTCGACTCCTCCGGGGACTTCCAGGCCCGGATCCGGCTCACCGCGCTGGTCCTGGGACAGCTGGCCGCGGCCGCGGCGACATCACCGCACGCGGACCGCGCGGCCCTGGCCGAGCGGGGCCCCGAGCTGTCGGCGGGCGTGGACCGCGTCATGCAGCGGGTCCGCCGCCGGCGGCGACCGTTCGGCCCGGAGGGCACCGCCTGGTTGGAGCGGGCCCGCGCCGAGCAGCTGCGGCTGCGCTGGCTGGCCGGTGTGGACGCCCCGGCGGAGTCCGAGCTCCTCGAGACGTGGCGGCGTGCCGTCGAGGCGTTCGAGCGGTTCGGGGACCCCTACGAGACGGCCCGGAGCCGGGCGAGGCTGGCCGAGGTCCTGCGCGCGGCCGGGGAGACCGGGCCGGCCGCGGAGCTGCTCGCCACCGCCACGACGACCGCCAGGCAGCTGCGAGCGGGGCCACTGCTCGCCTCGCTCCGGCGCTCGACGCCGGTCGCGGGGCCGGCCGCCGGTTCTGCTGGCGGGCGGGCTCCGCTGACCGGGCGGGAGCGCGAGATCCTCGCCCTCGTCGCGCAGGGCCGCAGCAACGGCGAGGTCGCCCGTCAGCTGTTCATCAGCACCAAGACCGTCAGCGTGCACGTGTCCAACATCCTGGCCAAGCTCGGTGCCGGCGGCCGCACCGAGGCCGCCGCGATCGCGCGCCGCGACGGCTTGCTGGAGTGAGCGGCCTAGAGGCTCGGTGCGTGCGCCGTCCTCCACCTGCGGGCTCACGCTCGCGCACCTCGACCACCGCTGGTTGAGGTGCCGAGGCGCTAGCCGAGGCCTCGAAACCAGGGCAACGTCCGCGCATCGGTGACCATGGTTTCGAGGCCCTCGCCCGGGGGCTCGGGCACCTCAACCAACGATCGCGCTGGTTGAGGTGCCGAGGCGCTAGCCGAGGCCTCGAAACCACGGGCCGCTTCCGCGCATTGGTGACCATGGTTTCGAGGCCCTCGCCCGGGGGGGCTCGGGCACCTCAACCAACGATCGCGCTGGTTGAGGTGCCGAGGCGCTAGCCGAGGCCTCGAAACCATGGTCACGTCCCAGCGAGGGCTGACCACGGCCACGTTCCAGCGAGGGCTGACCACGGCCACGTCCGCGCGAAGGCTGTCGCGGTCGAGTCTGCTCGGAGGTGGGTGTGGAGCCCCTACGGGCGGCTCGTTTCCTCGGCTGCTCAGGACCGCGCCTCGCCGGCCGGAGGGCTCGCCCTCCACCAGCGTTGGCTCGGCTCCCACCGCTGTCCACAGACATCGAACGTGTGCTCGTTTGTGGGGGTGGTGGGTGGCAGGATCTCTTGCATGAGCAGCACCGTCGACACCGCTATCGGGCATCCGGTCGTGGACTTCACGACGCGTCTGCATGCCCGGCTGGACGGGCTGGTCGAGGCGCCGGTGTGGTCGATGTCTGCCGGTGAGGTGCGGTCGGTGCTCGTGGACCTGGCCCGGGG
>JAICKK010000270.1 GCA_025927955.1 Nocardioidaceae bacterium | reverse complement strand
GCACCGGCGCCGACCGCACTGGCGCGTGTGCCGCACCGGGCTGGTCATGGAGGCCCTGGTCCCGGCGGTCATCGAGCAGAAGGTCACCGGCCAGGAGGCCTTCGCCGGCTTCCGGACGCTGGTGCACCGCTACGGCGAGCGTGCTCCGGGCGCCGGGACCGACCACGGGGTCTGGGTGCAGCCCTCGGCGGAGACGATCCGCCTGGTGCCGTCCTGGGAGTGGCTGCGCATGCACATCGACCCGGCCCGCTCGCGCACCCTGGTCCGGGCCGCCCAGGTGGCCCCGGCCCTCGAGCGGACGGCGCTGCTGCCCCCCGCCGAGGTGGACCGCCGACTGCGGTCCGTGCCCGGGATCGGCGTGTGGACGAGCGCGGAGGTCCGGTTCCGCGCCCACGGCGACGCCGACGCGGTCAGCTTCGGCGACTACCACGTGGCCAAGGACATCGGCTGGGCGCTGACCGGCAGCGAGGTCGACGACGCGGGCCTCGAGGCGCTCCTGGAGCCCTACCGCCCGCACCGTCACCGGGTGCAGCGGCTGGTCGAGCTGGCGGGGCTCAGGCGCCCCCGCCGGGGTCCGCGGATGGCGCCCCGGCGGCACCTCCCGGTGTAGGCGCCGGCCAGGTCGCCCGGGTGACGCGGCCGCCCTCGACGCGCGCGGTCATCTCCACCCGGTCGGTCCCCTTGCGGTAGAGCTCGTAGGACCCGGCGGCCAGCTCGGGGTAGACCAGCGACGGCACGGTGCCGGTGCGGACCCGCCGCGCCACCACCGCGACGTGCGGATGGTGACCCGTGTCGTGACCGGGGGCGCCGGCCCCGGCCCGCGCCGGCCGGATCTCGACCTCGACGTCCACCATCCCTGCCGGCATCTCGACCACGAGCGCGCCGATGTCGCCACCGATGTCGAGCAGGACGGCCCCTTGGCCCGCCCACGGGTTCTCCCGGTGCCCGTGGGCGTGCGTGGGGTGCTCGCCGTCGTGCGGGTGGTCGTGCTCGCTCACAGACCCCCCGACACCGCCGACGTGCCGGGCATCGTCTGGTAGCCGCCGTTGGCGTAGCCGAGGTAGGGGAACCGGTCGAGGTAGGGCGGGTTCTCGTTCTTGGTGCCGTCGGTGATGCCTGCGGCCGCGGCGTCGGGGGTGTAGGACGGGTCGACCAGCGGGATGGTGGCTCCGGCGATCGCCCGCAGCTCGACGGTCGTGGTGTCGTCGAAGACCCGGCGCCCGTTGGGGAAGCCGGCGGGGTCGCCGCCGACCAGTCCCAGCGGGTTCGGCTTGTCGCTCGGGGGGATCGCCACGTTGAGCCGGACCAGGTCGGCCTCGACCGCCCCGGTGTAGTTCTGGAACCCCGGGACGACGCCGGAGGGGATGCCGGTGAGGAGGATCGCGTGCAGGTCCGCCCGGGGCTTGGAGTAGGCCGCCAGGTGCGGGAACACGCCGGGGTAGAGCGCCGGCAGGAGCCTGCCGAGCTCCGGGTGGTTGACGTACTTGGCGAACCGGTCGTCGGCGCGCGGCGGCAGCATGTTCCACTCGTCCTTCTCGGCCATCGGGACGAGGACCTCGTTGAACAGCGGGTTCGCCAGCCTGGAGACCTGCTGCCAGGGCCCGTGCCCGACCCGGCGCCCGGTCTTCGGGTCCAGCATGCGGGACCTGCGGCGGCTGGCGCTGGCGTACACGCCGATCACGGCGTCGGCGTGCGTCGGGTCGGTTGGCCGGTTCCCGTGCCGGGTCAGCTCGGTGATCGGCACCTGGATCGCGATCGAGTGCACGTTGTAGGTCTTCAGCCCGTCGACCCCCATGGCATCCGCGCTCGGGATCAGGTGCAGGTGCTGGAAGGGACGCAGGGTGCCCAGGTCGAAGACGCTGCCGATGTCGACGAAGAAGCCGTCGGCCCGCTGGCCGGCGTAGAACCGCCGGCCGCGCGAGACGTGGGTCGCCTCCTCGGACAGCTTGCGGAAGTCCGGGGTGCCGCGCGGCCCGATGTTGCACGGCGGGCACAAGAAGTCCCCGAGGACCACCTTGCGTCCCTGGGAGACCCGGGTGACGGTGTAGCGCTGCGGGCGGTTCCAGGTGGCGTCGTGGATGCTGGTGATCGGGCCGGTGTTGTACAGGAACGTGTCCTCGTCGCGGACCCGGGTGGAGAAGCGGAACTGGTAGGTGATGTCGGACTCCGCCGTGCCCCGGTTCGCGACATGGATCTGGTAGAGGACGTCCTCACCGAACTCGTAGAAGTTGGGACCGCCGTCGGGCTTCTGGAACGGGATGAAGTTCGCGATCAGCGTGACGGTGTCGGGACGGTCGGGGCTGACGAACGCATAGACGTCGGTGTTGTCGGCCACCGGGTCCATGGAGGTCTCCGGGGCTTCGCGGTGGGAGGACATGGCTACCTCCCGGCCGCGTCGAGCAGGCGGCGCACCAGGTCGCGGTCGCGCACGACCACCTCGCGCTCGCCGACCAGCAGGGTGAGCTCGCTGCCGCGGGCGTCGCCGACGTAGGCGACGACGGACTCGCTCGCGCCCCCGCTGCGGCGGGGCGTCTCGCCGGCGAAGGCGGCCCCGGGGATGACCGCAGCAGCGCCGGCCACGGCCGCGCCCGCTCCGGCGACACCGAGGAAGCGGCGTCGTGACGTGTCGTTCATGGTGGTCCTCTCGACTCGAACGGGTGCCCCTCCTGCACGATGCAAGGGGCGATGACCGAGACCCCTCGGCTGCCCGCTCGCAGTCGACGTGACGCAGACCAAACTAGGAGACGGGCGCCTCCGCGGGGAGAGCCGGGTGCCCCTGGTCTAGACCGGCCGTCAGCCGCCGCCGTCCGGGACCACCTCGTCGCGCCAGGAGTGCCCGGGCTCGTAGCCGAGCACCCGCCGGGCCTTCTCGACGGACAGCAGCGTCCGGGTGCCGCTGACGTCGCCGCGCACCTCGACCGCGGGGAAGACCCGAGCCGCGAGGTCGGCGCTCGGGGTGGACATCACCGTGTCGGCGTTGGCGATCACGAACACCTCGCACCCGGTGCCGTCGTGCTCGAGCGCCAGCCGGCAGGCCTGCGCGCCGTCACGGGCGTCGATGTAGCCCCACAGGTTCCACTTGCGCAGCATCGGGTCCTCGTCGTACGACGGGAACGCGGCGTAGTCCTCGGGGTACATCACGTTCGAGAACCGCAG
>JAICKK010000014.1 GCA_025927955.1 Nocardioidaceae bacterium | reverse complement strand
GGCGTTCGCGGTGGTGCGACCGTGCCGGGCCAGGATCAGGGTGGGCATGGACCCGACCCTAGTTGAGCCGCCGGCACGTACCCTGAGCCGCATGATCGTCGACAGCGCGCTGTACCGCGACGGCGTCCGCATCACCGTCGACTGCCGCAAGACCGAGCTGGAGAAGGTCCGCAACGCCGCGACCGGGGAGCGGGACTTCGTCTGGGTGGGCCTGCACGACCCGTCCGCCGAGGAGCTGGACCGCGTCGCCGCCGCGTTCTCGCTGCATCCGCTGGCGGTGGAGGACGCCCTCAAGGCCCACCAGCGGCCCAAGCTCGAGAGGTACGACGACGGGCTCTTCCTCGCGCTGAAGACCCTGTGGTACGTCGACGAGGACGACGCGGTCGAGACCGGCGAGGTCAACCTGTTCGTGGGCCGCGACTACGTCGTCACCGTCCGGCACGGCAGGGGCAGCGAGCTGCACACCGCCCGGCTGGACCTGGAGGAGCGGACCGCCGTCCTGGGCCACGGGCCGTCCGCCGTCGTCTACGCCGTCTGCGACCGGGTCGTCGACGAGTACGAGGCCGTCGCATCGTCGCTGGAGGAGGACGTGGACGAGGTGGAGACCTCGGTGTTCTCCCCCGACCGCACCCAGGACTCCAAGCGCATCTACGTGCTCAAGCGCGAGCTGGCGGAGGTACGACGGGCGGTGAACCCGCTGCGCGAGCCGATGAAGCGCTTCGCCACCGGGTCGGTGGCCTTCGTGACCCAGGAGTCCGCGCCGTTCTTCCGCGACGTGACCGACCACCTCGTCCGGGTCTCGGAGAGCATCGAGACCCTCGACGGGCTCCTGTCGACGGCCTTCGACGCGCACATCGCGCGGATCTCGCTGCAGCAGAACGAGGACATGCGCAAGATCTCGGCGTGGGTCGCGATCGCCGCGATCGGCACGCTGGTGGCCGGCATCTACGGCATGAACTTCACGTGGATTCCCGAGCTGCACTGGCACTTCGGCTACTTCTACGCGCTGGGGCTGATGGTCGGCGCGGCAGCCGTGCTCTACGCGCTGTTCAAGAGGTCCGGCTGGCTGTGAGGCTCAGGTGGCGCTCATCCAGCCCGCGCCCAGCACGACCATGAGCACGAGGCCGAGCGCGACCCGGTAGGGCACGAACCTCGCGATCGAGTGGCCGGCCACGAAGCGCAGCAGCCAGGCGACCGAGGCGTAGGCGACCACGAAGCTGACCAGCGTGCCGACCACGGTCTCCCCCACCCCGATGTCACCGGACATGGCGTCCTTGAGCTCGAAGATGCCCGCGGCGACCAGCGCGGGGATCGACAGGAAGAACGAGAGCCGGGTGGCCGCCACCCGGTCGAGCCCGACCAGGAGACCGGCGGAGATCGTCGCCCCGGAGCGGGAGACGCCGGGGACCAGCGCGACGCACTGCACGACGCCGACCGCGAGCGCGTCGCGCAGCGTCAGGTCCCGCTCGCCCCGGGTCTGGCGGCCACGCCGCTCGGCGTACACCATCACGGCGCTCCACGCCACCAGGGCGGCCGCGACCACCCACAGCGAGCGCAGGTCGTGCTTGATGAAGTCCTTGAGGACGAAGCCGACGATCCCGATCGGGATGGTGCCGACGATGACGTACCAGCCCATCCGGTGGTCGATCTGCCCGCGCAGCTCCGGCTTGACCAGGCCGCGCAGCCACGCGCTGGCGATCCGCCAGATGTCGCGGAAGAAGTACACGACGACGGCGGCGATGGCGCCCATCTGGATGACCGCCGTGTAGCCGGTGACCGCGGGGTCCGAGACGTCGAGGCCCAGCAGCTTCTCCGCGATCGTGAGGTGGCCGGTGCTCGAGACGGGAAGGAACTCGGTGAGCCCCTCGACGACGCCGAGGACGACTGCCTGGATGTAGTCCATCTGTGCTTCCTGCTCGGTGGAAGAGGGCCTCGCACAGGGTACGGTGCCGGGACGGGTCTCCGCTGGCGTATCCGGCGGGGCGGACGGCCCGTCCGCTGCCGGCGTCGATACCGTGACCCCCATGCAGCAGCGCTTCCTGGGCCGGACGGGGCTCCGCGTCTCGCGCCTGGGGCTGGGCACGCTGACCTGGGGCCGCGACACCGACGAGCACGAGGCCCGCGACCAGCTCGTGGCGTTCACCGAGGCCGGCGGCACGCTCGTGGACACCGCCGCCGGGTACGGCGAGGGGGCCGCCGAGGAGCTGCTGGGGCGCCTGGTCGGCGACGTGGTCCGGCGCGACGACGTGGTGATCGCGACCAAGGCCGGGATCGGCCGGGGCCGCGGGCCGCGCACCACCGACACGTCCCGCGGACACCTGCTCGCCACCCTCGACGCGTCGCTCAGGCGGCTCGGGGTCGACCACGTCGACCTCTGGCAGGTGCACACCTGGGTCGACGACACGCCGCTGGAGGAGACGCTGAGCGCGCTGGACTACGCGGTGACGACCGGGCGCGCGTCGTACGTCGGGGTCTCGAACTACCGCGGCTGGCAGAGCGCCCAGGCCGCGACCTGGCAGCGGGCCGTGCCGGGGCGGGCGACGCTGGCGTCGAACCAGGTGGAGTACTCCCTGCTCAACCGGCGCGCGGAGGCGGAGGTGATCCCCGCGGCCACCGCCCTGGGGCTGGGCGTGCTGCCCTGGTCGCCGCTGGGCCGGGGGGTGCTGACCGGGAAGTACCGCCACGGGACGCCGGCCGACTCCCGCGGGGCGTCCCCGCACTTCTCCGGCTTCGTCGGCGGCTACCTCGACGCGCGGGCCGCTCGGGTGGTGGAGGCGGTCGCCCGCGCGGCCGAGGGCCTGGACTGGTCGCCGCTGGAGGTGGCGCTGACCTGGGTGCGCGACCGGCCGGGCGTCACCGCCCCGATCGTGGGCGCCCGCACCGCCGGCCAGCTCCGCGGGTCCCTGACGGTCGAGGGCTACGAGCTGCCCGCCCAGATCGTCGCGGCCCTCGACGACGTCTCCGGGGACCCGGCCGCCTGAACCTTTGCCCACCGGCGCCGTGCGGGGTCTCCCGCCCGCTTGAGCGGCCATGCCAGGATGTGCGCATGTCTCGACCGCCCCTGCTCACCACCGGCCGGCGTCAGGGCATGGGTTCCGGTGTCGAGTACGAGTTCGAGAGGCTGACGATCTCCCGCGACCTGTCCCGCAGCTCGGTCACCCGGATGCTGGTCGACCGCGCGGAGCACGGAGGGTGGGAGCTCGACCGGCTGCGCCTGTCCCCCGACGGCACCCGCCGCGTCGTGCTGCGCCGCAAGATCATCCGCCAGCGCCCCACCCTCTACGTCTGAGCGCGCCCCTCTCCCCTGTTCACGCGAGGCCGAGGAACCGGTCCAGCACCCGGGCCCCGAACTCCAGCGCGTCGGTGGGCACCCGCTCGTCGACGCCGTGGAACAGCGCCGTGAAGTCGAGGTCGGCAGGCAGCCGCAGGGGTGTGAAGCCGAAGCAGCGGATCCCCAGCTTGTCCCAGTGCTTGGCGTCCGTGCCGCCCGACATGAGGTACGGCGCCACGACCGCGTCGGGGTCCTCGGCGACCAGGGAGGCGCTCATCGCGTCGACCAGGTCGCCGTCGAACGTGGTCTCCAGGCCGTTCTGCCGGCTGACGTAGTCGATGGCGATCCGGTCTCCGACGAGCTCGGAGAGGGTGTCGAAGAACTCGTCCTCGTAGCCCGGCAGGAACCGCCCGTCCACGTGCGCGCTCGCCTCCCCGGGCACCACGTTGACCTTGTAGCCGGCGCTCAGCATCGTCGGGTTCGTGGTGTTCTTGATGACCGCGCCCAGCATCCGCGCCGCGCTGCCGAACTCCTCGACGAGACGCTCCGCGTTCTGCGGGGTCGCCTCCACACCGGCCAGCTCGCCGATGGTGGCCAGCAGCACCCGCATCGAGGGCGTCAGCCGGACCGGCCACTCGTGGGCGCCGATGCGGGCCACGGCCGCGCTCAACGCCGTCACCGCGTTGTCGGGGTGACGCATCGACCCGTGGCCGGCGTGCCCGGTCGCGGTGAGCCGCATCCAGGCCATGCCCTTCTCCGCCGCCTCGACCAGGTAGAGACGGCGGCCCCGGACGGTGGCGCTGAACCCGCCGACCTCGCCGATGGCCTCGGTGCAGCCCTCCAGCAGGTCCGGGCGCTCGAGCACGATCTGCTCGGCGCCCTGGTGGCCGCCCGCCTCCTCGTCGGCGGTGAAGCACAGCACCGTCGGGCGCGACGGCTCGGCGCCCGCCCGGGCCCGCGCCCGGACCACGGAGAGCAGCATCGCGTCGAAGTCCTTCATGTCGACCGCGCCGCGGCCCCACAGGTAGCCGTCCTGCACCTCCCCCGAGAAGGGGTCCACCGCCCAGTCGGCGGGCTCGGCGGGCACGACGTCGAGGTGGCCGTGCAGCAGCAGCGGCTCGCGCTCGCCGGACCCCCAGCGCGCCACCACGTTCGTCCGGCCCTCGACGCCCTCGAACAGCTCCGCCTCGATCCCGACCTCGTCGAGCAGCGAGGCCACGTGCTCGGCCGCCTTGCGCTCCCCCGGGCCGGACCCGTCGCCGTAGTTGGTGGTGTCCATCCGGATCAGGTCGCGGCAGATGTCCACGACCTCCGCGGCCGCGTCGTACGACGGGGGGGACTGGTCCTCTGCGTGGCTGCTCATGGGCCCATACTGGCACCCGGCGGCCGCTCGGGCCGATGCACGCGTCGGGGCCCGGCTTTGCTACAGTTCACGTCGCGCTCGGCGGGCTCCGCCGAGGCGCGCACACCGGTCCGGGTGGCGGAATAGGTAGACGCGCTAGCTTGAGGTGCTAGTCCTCGTATTAGAGGGTGGGGGTTCAAGTCCCCCCTCGGACACCGATCGAGTACGACGACCCGGCTGGGCGACCCCACGCCATCGCACCAGAGGTGCACTCTGGGTGCACTATGCTGCACCGATGCACGAGAGTACGACGGCGCTGGCGTCGGCGATCGGAGCCCGGGTCAGGCAGCAGCGACAGGCGCGCCAGTGGACGCTCGACCGGCTCGCCGACCGGGCCGGGGTGAGCCGGCGGATGCTGGTCAACGTCGAGCAGGGCGCCGCGAACCCGAGCGTGGGCACCCTGCTGCGGATCAGCGACGCCCTGGGTGTCGGCCTGCCCGCCCTGGTCGAGCCGCCGGGGCCGGCGCCGGTCAAGGTCACCCGCCGAGGAGAGGGCGCGGCGCTGTGGAGCAGCGAGCACGGCGGGCGGGGGGTGCTGGTGGCCGGCACCGAGCCGCCGGACGTGCTCGAGCTGTGGGACTGGACCCTGGGCGCCGGGGACCGGCACGGGAGCGAGGCCCACACCTCGGGCACCCGCGAGCTGCTCCAGGTCCACGAGGGCTGCGTCGTGCTGGAGGTCGCCGACCGGTCCGAGGTCCTCCACGTCGGCGACGCGGTCGCCTTCCCCGGCGACGTCTCTCACTCCTACGCCAACCCGGCCGCGGAGCCCGCGCGGTTCTCCCTGGCGGTCCTCGAGCCCGGGGTGGAGACGTCCTCGCGCACGGGGGTGTCCGATGCCTGAGGCCGGCGGACCCGGCGAGCTCCTGGCCGGCGCCGGCGTCGACCCCGCGGTGCTCGAGCTGCGACCCGACTACCGCGCCCTGCTGCTGGCCGTCGACGGGCCCGCCCCCGCTCCCGGCGACGCCGGCAGCGAGGAGCTGCTGCGGGCCGCCGAGTCCGCCGCCCGGGAGGCACTCCGCGACCGGCCGGTGCAGGACCTCCCCCACGTCGCGGCCTGGCGCGACGCCTACCGTGCCTTCGGGGCCAAGCCGCAACGCACCCGCAACAGCCTCGAGGCCCTCCTGCGGCGGGCGCCCTCCGGCCTGCCGCGGGTGAACCGCCTGACCGACCTCTACAACGCGATCTCGGTGATCCACCAGGTCCCGATCGGCGGAGAGGACCTCTCCAGGTACGTCGGGCCGCCGCGGCTGGTCCGGGCCACTGGTGGCGAGCCGTTCGACACGGCGGCCGAGGGCGAGGTGGTGGTCGAGCATCCCGAGCCCGGGGAGGTGGTGTGGGTCGACGACCGCGGGGTGACCTGTCGACGCTGGAACTGGCGGCAGGCGCGGCGCACCCGGCTCACCGCCGACACCACCTGCGCACTGTTCGTCCTCGACGCGCTCGACCCGCTGAGCGACCACGCGCTCGAGGCGGCCGCCGACGACCTGGTGAGGCACCTGCGCGGGATCGGCGACGACGTCCGCGCCGCCCGGCTGCTGCTCGCCGCGACCCACGAGGAGCCCCGACCATGCTGATCCATCCCTGGGACGCCGCGCTCGACACCGCCGAGTGGCGGGACTGGCTGGCCGGGACCGACCGGTTCGGGCTTCTCGTGGTGGGCAACCTCGACCGCTCCCAGGCCCCGGTCGTGGTGCCGACGCACTTCACGCTCGCGACGTCCGAGGTGCTCGTGCACCTGGCGCGGCCGAACCCGGTGTGGCCGCACCTGGAGGCGGTCGAGGAGGTGCGGCTGGTCGTGGTGGGCGCCTACGCGTTCATCCCCGGCTACTGGCGGGCCGGCCCCGACGTGCCGGCGGAGGACGGGGTGCCCACCAGCTACTACGCCACGGTGCAGCTGGTCTGCCGGCCCACCGTGGTCGACGACCCCGACGGCAAGGCGGAGGTCCTCGCCGCCCAGCTCGCCGACTTCCAGCCCGAGGGCCGCCACGCGGAGCCGGCGCCCGACCGGCCGCCGTACGGACGGCTGCTCCCGGGGATCCGCGCCCTGCGCCTGGAGGTGCTGCGCGTGGAGGCGAAGTTCAAGTACGACGACCAGAAGCCCGTCGAGCACCGCGAGCGTGTCATGAGCCGGCTCCAGGAGCGGCGGCGCGGGCTCGACGAGAGCGCGGCCGCCCAGCAGCGGCGGCGCCTGGACGCCATCGGCGAGTGGCCGGGCCGCGACCGGCCACGACGACGCGAGTAGCCGCCTGTCGCGTGCTCGACGGAAGGCCGGCTGCTCACTCTTTTCGTGTTAGTGCCTATTGACACGAACTCTAGTTTCACGTTAACTGTGGCTGTCATGAAAACCACGCGCAGCTACACCATGGACTCCCGGGCCCGGGCGGTGGAGGAGACCCGCACCCGGATCGCCGACGCGATGTTCGACCTGGTCTCGACCCGCCGGCTGGCCGACATCTCCCTCGACGACGTCGCGGCCCGAGCAGGGGTGAGCGTCCAGACGGTGCTGCGCCACTACGGCAGCCGGTCAGGCCTCATCGAGGGCGCCCGCGAGTACGCCACCGCGAGGGTCGACCGGGAGCGGTCGGCCCCCGTTGGCGACGTCGACCGGGCCCTGCGCGTCCTCCTGGACCACTACGAGAGGCGCGGACGGATGGCGCTGCTCCTCCTCGCCCAGGAGGACGACGACCCCCTCATCGCGGACATCACGGCCAACGGCAAGGCGATGCACCGCAGCTGGGTCGCAACGGTGTTCGCGCCGCACCTGAACGGCGGCGGTCGGGGCGAGGACGCGCTCCTCGACCTGCTGGTCGTGGCCACCGACGTCTACACCTGGAAGCTGCTGCGCCTGGACCGGAGGCTGTCCCGGTCACGGACGCAGACCCGCATGGCCACCCTCGTCCGTGCCGTGCTCGGCACCGTGGCGAACGACACCGAGGAGAACTGAGATGCCCGACCTGCTCTTCGTCACCTGGGACGGCGGCGGCAACGTCCCGCCGCTCCTGGCCCTGGCCGCCCGGCTGCACGCTCGCGGCCACACCGTGCGGGTGATGGGCCATCCCCAGCAGGCGGACGCCGTCGCCGCTGCGGGAGTCGGCTTCGTCCCGTTCACGCGGGCATCGGCGTTCTCCTCGACGGAGCCCAGCTCGCCGCTCCGGCTGGCCGGGCTGTTCGGTGACAGGATGATGGGCCGCGACGTGAGCGCCGAGCTGCAGGCGCGGCCGGCCGATCTCGTCGTGGTCGACTGCCTGCTCTTCGGTGCGATGGACGCGCTGCGCCGGGGCGGCACGCCGTACGTCGTGCTCGAGCACCTCTTCGACGGCTACCTGCGCGGGCCGTGGACGCGCGGTCCCATGGGGCTGGCCATGCGCGCGAGGCGGCTGCCGCCGCGCGCGCTGCTCGACGCCGCCGAACGGTGCCTGGTCGCGACGCTGCCGGACCTCGATCCCGTCTCCGGCGCGCCGGGCAACCGGGTGCACACCGGTCCGTTCGTCACCGCCGAGCACGCGACGCCCGCGAGCCCCACGGTGCTTCTCAGCCTGAGCACCTTCCACTATGCCGGCATCCTGGACGTCTGGCAGCGTGCGCTCGACGCCGTGGCCGACCTGCCCGTGCGCGTGGTCGCCACCACCGGGCCCGCCGTCGACGCCAGCCGGCTCCGCGCCCCGGACAACGTCGAGGTCCGGGCATGGGCACGGCACACCGAGGTGATGCCGACGGTCTCCGCGGTCGTCGGCCACGGCGGCCACGCCACCACCATGCTGGCCCTCGCCCACGGGCTGCCCCTGCTGGTCCTGCCGCTGTTCAGGTACGTCGACCAGCCGATGGTCGGCAAGGCGGTGCAGGACGCGCACGCGGGGCTCACCCTGCCGAAGAGGTCCTCCCCGCAGCGCATCCGGCTCGGCATCGAGCGGCTGCTCGCCGAGCCCACCTACTCGGCGGGTGCGACGAGGCTGGCCGAGCGGATCCGAGCCCTCGACGGCCTCCAGCGGGCGGCCGACTCGGTCGAGGCGCTCGCCGAGGACGCCGGGCTCGGGTCCTACGCTGAGTAGATGCTCGAGCTGACCGCAGTCGACCTTGAGGAGGTCGCCAGCGCCCTGGCGGACCAGACCGACTACGACCACCGATGGCTGCTCGACCCGCGCACGGGCGAGGTGGCGTTCTGGACGAGGGAGACGGGCATCGACGGGGAGAACCCCGTGGACATCGACGAGCTGGATCTCATCGCCATCGACCCGCTCCCGTCCTACGTGTGGTACCAGGACATGGCCGACTTCGCCGACGGCATCAGCGACGGTGCCGCCGGCCGACGGCTGAGCCGGGCTTTGCAGGGGCGCAGACCGTTCAGACGGTTCAAGGACCAGCTCAACGAGCACCACCCCGAGCTGGTGTCGACGTGGCACGGCCTGCGTGAGGTCCGCGCCCAGCGGCGGGCCGTCGAGTGGCTGCTCGACGAGGGGCTGATCGACGAGGGTGCCGCCCGACGGTTCGCCACCGACCACCCGGATCCCGACCTCCCCTGAGCCGGCCCGACCCGCCGTTCGCCACCCACGACCCTCAGGCCGAGACGTAGTACGCGACCCCGGTGCCTGCCTCGACGTGGGCGTCGAGCCGTCCACGGTCGACCAGCACGTCGAGGTGTGCCTTGGTCTCCAGGACGGCGAGCATCTGGTCGACAGGCGCCATCTCGTCGAGCGACCGGCCGCGTCGGGTCCACAGCAGCTGCCCAGCCACCTCGAACGCCGTGCGGTGGTCGGCGTCGACGTGCGCCCACGCCGCCGCGAGCCGCTCCGCGTGGTGCTCGAGCAGCTGGTCGACCCGGCGGTGAACGCTCCTGGTCACCGGGCCGTGGGCCGGCAGCAGCCACGTGTCGTCGAACGACCGGACCAGGCGCAGCGAGTCGAGGTAGTCGCGAAGCGGGCGCGGCGGGACCGCCGGCTCGAACCCGATCGACGGCGTGATCCTCGGCAGGACGTGGTCGCCGGCGAACAGCAGGGAGGCCGCCTGGTCTCGGAACACGACGTGCCCGCGCGTGTGGCCAGGGGTCTCGATCACCTCGAGACGTCTCGAGCCGTGGTCGACGACGTCACCGTCGGCGAGCCACTGGTCCGGGTCCTCGAAGAGGTCTGCCGGCAGCCCGTCGTCGAACCCGCGGTTGCGGTCGGCGAGCTCACGCGCACCGCAGACGACGAGCAGGTCGAGCTGGGCGGCCACCCGGTCGATCCCCGGCTCGCGGACCGTGCTCAGCGACGGCTGCTCACCGCGGCCGAGGCCGACGTGCGTCCCGAGCTCCCGGCGGACCAGCACGGCCTGGGTGTAGTGGTCACGGTGCACATGGGTCACCAGGAAGCGTCGTACGTCGTCCAGGCGGTGGCCGAGCTCGGCGAGGCCGGCGTCGAGCCGGCGGCGGCTCGAGGCCAGCGCCTGCCCGGAGTCGATCAGCACGGGACCGTCCTCGCTCTCGACGACGTAGACGTTGACCGCCCTCAGGCCGTCGTCGGGCAGCGGCAACGGGATGCGGAGCACCCCTGGTGCCACCGCGTAGACGCCGGCGGCGTCCCAGGGCAGCTCGTGCTCCCAGTCGTCGACGAGGCTCATGCGCGGCGCAGCCGGGGCAGCACGTGGTCGGCGAACGTCTCCACGACCCGGGCGAGGTCGTCGCTCGGACAGGCCGGGGCGAACACGACCGTCTCCGCACCCGCGTCGGCGTACTCCCCGAGCCTGGAGGCGACCTCCTCCGGTGTCCCGGCGACCAGGTAGCGGTCGGCGCGGTCGCTGAGGTCCTGCCGGTACAGGCCGTTGACCACCTCGAGGACGGTGCGTCGCGCCCGGTCCCCGTCGTGGTCGACGGCCGCCCAGCAGAACACGCCCCCGGCGACGGCCGTGGGCGACCGGCCGGCCTCCTCGGCCACCTCGCGCGCGGCCGCCAGCCCGTCCCGGAGCTGGTCGGGGGTGACGAGGTAGGGCAGCCAGCCGTCCCCGTGGCGGCCGGCCCTGCGGATGGACGCCTCGCGCCGGCCGCCGACCCAGATCGGCGGACCGGGCTGCTGGACGGGCAGGGGGTCGAGAGCCTGGCCCTCGAGCGTGGTCCATCTCCCGGCGAACCGCACGGGCCCGCCGGCGAACAACGCGGTGAGCACGCCCAGCGCCTCGTCGGTGCGCCGTCCGCGCTCGCGGACCGGCACCCCGCAGGCGTCGAACTCGGGAGGATGCTCGCCGCCCACGCCGATGCCGATCTCGACACGGCCGTCGGAGACCCCGTCGAGCGTGGCGACCATCTTCGCCGCCAGCGCGGCCGGGTAGATCGGCAGGACCGTCAGCGCGGTCATCAGCCGGATGCGACGGGTCGCGCCCGCGGCGGCGGCCAGCGTGACGAAGGCGTTCGAGACCGGACCGTGGAAGAACACGTGCTCCCCGCAGGCCAGGAGGTCGAAGCCCTGGGCCTCGGCACGCACCGCGGTCGGCACCACCTGCCGGGGGTCGAGCTGTGGAGGGACCATCAGCCCGACGCGCATCAGCTGCCACCGCTCTCGTCCTGGACGCGGGCGAGCACCTGGCGCGCCCAGCGCACGTGCACCTCGTCGGTCATCCGGCCGTCGACGAGGCCGACCCCCTTCTCCTGCGCCATCACCAGCACCGCGCGCGCGTGCTCGACGTCCGCCGGCGACGGCGCGAAGACCTGGTGGGCGAGCGCGACCTGGCGGGGATGCACGCAGATCTTGCCGGTGTACCCGATCGACCGCCCCGCCTCGGCGTCCACCACGAACCGGTCGTCGTCGTTGACCTCCATGACGGCCTGGTCGACCGGCGCGACGCCTCCCAGGCGGGCCGCGAGCAGCACCTCGCTGCGGGCGTGGAGCACCTCCGCACCGGCGGCGGTCCGGCTCCCGCCCACGTCGACGATGTAGTCCTCGGCACCGAAGTACGCCGCATCCACATCGGCGGCGGCGCCCAGCAGCTCGCGGCACTGCGCGACGCCACGGGCCGTCTCGAGCCCGGCCAGGAGGACCGACGTGCCGGGCAGTGCCTCGCGCACGGCCAGCGCGTCGTCGACCGACTCGTACTTCGGGAGCACCACACCCTGCACGCCCGAGCCGGCGACCGCGGCCAGGTCGTCCTCGAACCACCGGGACCCGCGCGGGTTGACCCGCACGAGCACGGTGAGCCCGCTCGGGCCGGTCGCGACGGCCTCGGCCGCCTCGATGCCCCCGGCACGGGCGGACTCCTTCTCGGCCGCGGCGACGGCGTCCTCGAGGTCGACCACGACGACGTCCGGCCGCCAGCGCGTCACCTTCGCCACCATGTCCGGCCTCGACGCCGGCACGAACAGCAGACTGCGCGGCGGGGCGATCCTCGCTGTGCTCATCGGCTGCTCATCGGCTGCTCATCGGCTCACGCCGGCCTGCGGTGCATGAGGCCCGCACGACGCATCCGGCAGACCAGCTCGCCGCGCTGGTTCGTCGCCCGGTGCTCGAACACGACGATCCCGGCCGCGGGCCGCGACGCGGACTCACGCGACTCCACGACCTCGGTCTCGACCCGGATCGTGTCGCCGACGAGGACGGGAGCCGGGAACCGCACGTCGGACATCCCCAGCTGGGCGACGATCGTGCCGAGCGTCAGCTCCGGGACGGACAGCCCGACCACCAGGGCGGCGGTGAACATGCTGTTCACGAGCACCTGGCCGAACTCGGTCGAGGCCGCGTACTCCGCGTCGAGGTGCAGCGGTGCGGGGTTCATGGTCATGGTGGTGAACAGCACGTTGTCGGTCTCGGTAACCGTGCGCCGCGTCGCGTGCTGGACGGTCGTCCCCACCGGCAGCTCCTCGAACCACCGCCCGGAGACCCTCGCGGGGGCGTCGTCCATCTGTCATCTCCTCGTCGGCTGCTCACAACGGTGCCGGGATCGTGTCGTCGTCGGGTCGCTGCGACCGGACGGCTCCGGTCACACCGGCAGGCCGAGTCCCCGGGCCACCAGCATGCGCTGCACCTCCGACGTACCCTCGCCGATGGTGAGGATCCTGGCGTCCTGGTAGTGCCGCGTGGAGGCGGTCTCCTGCACGAAGCCGTAGCCGCCCTGCAGCTGGGTGGCGAGGTAGGCCGCCTTGTTCGCCGCCTCGGACGCGACCAGCTTGGCGATCGCGGCCTCGCGCTCGATGGGCATCCCGGAGTCGTACTTCAGGGCACCGTCGTAGGTCATCACCCGCGCGGTCGAGGCGAGGGCGGCGATGTCGGCGACCTGGAACGCGACGCCCTGGTGGCTGCCCAGCGGCTTCCCGAAGGACTCCCGGTCCTTGACGAAGCGCAGCGTGTCCGACAGGCAGCCGCGGGCCAGCCCGGTGCTCATCGCCGCGATCGGGAGCCTCGCCCAGGTCAGGAAGCGCAGCGCCTCGCGATAGCCCCTCCCCTCGACGCCGAGCAGGGCGTCCGCCGGCACCCGCACCTGGTCGAGGAACAGCGGGTGGGTGTCCGACGATCGCCAGCCGAGCTTGGGGTAGGCGCCGCCGACCTCGACCCCGGGTGCGTCCAGCGGGACCAGGAAGGCCGACACCGGCGCCTTGCCGTCGACGCTCTCACCGGTCGCGGCGAACAGGATGACGTAGCGGGAGAACGGCGTGCCGGAGTTGGTGATGAACTGCTTCGCGCCGCTGATCACCCAGTCGCTGCCGTCGCGCCTCGCCGAGGTGCCGATCCGGCCCGCGTCGGACCCCCCGGTCGGCTCGGTGAGCCCGAAGGAGATGAACGTCGCACCGGTGCACGCCGAGGGCAGCACCTCGCGCAGCAGGTCCGGCCGGTCCGCCGCCAGGTGGGCCAGCAGCGCGACGCTGATCGCCTGCACATGCACGGTCACCGCGAGGGAGGAGTCGACCGTAGCCAGCTCCTCGGCGGCCAGGCACGCCATCCGGAGGTCGCCCCCGCCCCCGCCGTACTCCTCGCCGACGAGGAGCCCGAAGGCGCCGAGCTGGCCCACCGCGGTGACCAGGTCCGCGTCGAACCGGCCGGCGATGCTGCGCTCGGCCGCCCCCGGCGCGACGGCGTCGGCACAGAAGGCCTGCAGCACCTTCTGCCACTGTCGGTGCTCCTCGCTCAGCGCCCAGAAGACGTCGTGGCCGTTGTCCACGAACTCCCGCTCGGTGCGGTGCCGGGTGTCCGCCATGTCTGCCGTCCAAGGGGGTCGAGAGGCTGGTCCTGCTGACTGTACTTGCGTTCCCGTTCCGGCTGTGAGGGCGGCGGGGGTGGTGGCACGGCCGCCGCCGTCCTAGGGTCCGACCATGGCCGAAGGGGTGGCCAGCCTCGGAGACGGGAGCCCCCATGGATGTGCCGAGCCTGATGCGACAGGCCCTGAGCTTCAACGAGGACCGCCCAGCGGTCGTCACCGAGCACCGGACACTGACCTTCTCCCAGATGTGGGAGCGAGGGGTGCGGCTCGCCAACGGGCTGATCGGGCTGGGCGTGCGGCCCGGGGACCGGGTCGCCGGGCTGGAGGAGAACAACCTGGGCGCCGCGGACCTCTTCCTGGGCTGCGCCATCGCCGGCGCCGTGCGGGTCCCGCTCTACGCCCGCAACCGGCGCCTCTCGCACGGCCAGATGATCGAGCAGACCCAGGCCAGGGTCGTGGTCACCGACCACACCTTCGTCGACGACCTGCGGGACCTCGACCGGGAGATCGCGACCCTCGACCACATCGTCGACCGCGGGGACGACTACGAGCAGTGGCTCGGCGCGCAGTCCGCCGAGGACCCGATGGTCGAGGTCGGCCCCGACGACTGGTACATCATCCGCCACTCGGCCGGCACGACCGGCCGTCCGAAGGGCGTCGGCTACACCCAGCACGACTGGCTGGTGAACTGCCGCAACTGGTACTACCGGCTGCCCAACCTCGAGGTGGACAGCGTGGTCGGGCACGCCGGGCCCATCTCGCACGCCTCGGGCTACCTGTTCCTGCCGGCCTGGCTGCACGGCAGCACGAACCTGCTCTTCGGCGCCTTCGACGCGGCGAAGGTGCTCGACATGATGCAACGGCACCGGGTCACGCACGTGTTCGCGCCGCCGTCGATGCTGGCCGCGCTGGCCGCGCACCCGGGGTCGGGCACGGGCAACTGGAGCGCCCTGCAGTGCCTGCTCATCGGTGGCGCACCGAGCACCGACGCCACCATCCTGGCCGGCCGGCGCGCCTTCGGCGACGTCCTCTACCAGGTGTTCGGGCAGACCGAGGCGGTGCCCCTGACGATCATGACCCCGGCCGAGTGGTTCGCCGAGGTGCCGGGATCGACCCCGCTGCGGGCGGCCGGGCGCCCGCTTCCCTTCGCGCAGGTGGAGATCCGCGACGAGCAGGGCGTCGCCGTGCCCCTCGGCGACATCGGGGAGATCTACGCCAAGGTCGAGGCGCAGCTGCGCGGGTTCTGGAACGACGACGGGGCCACCCCCGACCGGCTCGTGGACGGCTGGGTGCGCACCCGCGACATCGGCCGCATCGACGCCAACGGCTACCTCTACGTCCTCGACCGGGCCGACGACATGATCGTCTCGGGCGGCTTCAACATCTGGCCGGCCGAGCTCGAGACCGTCATCGCCGACCACCCCGACGTGGTCGAGGTGGCGGTCTTCGCCATCCCGGACGCCCGGTGGGGCGAGGCGCCGATGGCGGTCTGCTGCGTCCGGGACGGAGCGCAGGTGACCGGCGAGGACATCGTCCGGCTCGTCGTCGACACGCTCGGCTCCTACAAGAAGCCCGCCCGGGTCGACTTCACGACCGAGCCGCTGCCCAAGAGCCCGGTCGGCAAGCTGATGCGCAAGGCCCTGCGGGACCCGCACTGGGCCGGCCACGACAGCCGGGTCGGCGGGGGCTGAGCGACCTCACCCCGTCGTACGGCGGGCGAAGAGGTTCATCGCCGTGAACGACAGCACCACCTGGTCGTCCTGGTTGAGACCCTCGACCCGGGTGTGCACCAGCCCTCGGTCCGGCTTCGACCGGGAGAGCCGCGCCTCGAGGATCGTGACCCGCACGCTCAGCCGGTCGCCGGGGCGGACGGGACGCGGCCAGCGCACCTCGTCGAGGCCGGGTGAGGCCAGGCTCGCCACCCGGGAGACGTAGTGGTCGACGTAGAGCCGCATGCACAGCGCGATCGTCTGCACACCGCTGGCGATCAGCCCCGCGAAGGGCCCGGTCGCCGCCCAGCCGGGGTCGTTGTGGATCGTCTGCGGGTCGTAGAGCTGCGCGAAGGCGATGATCTCCTCCTCGCTCACCTCGACGTAGCCGAACTCGTAGACCGAGCCCGGGACGTAGTCCTCGAACCAGCGGTCCTCCACGGGTGCGGCGAAGTCGACGCCGTTGAGCGCGCTCACGCCGGCTCCGGGTCCGTCGTGGCGACGCGGCCGAGCAGGTCGCCCTGGGCGACGGTGGCCCCCACGGTCACCCGCAGCCCCTCGACGCGACCGCGGGCGGTGGCGCGGACCGGGTTCTCCATCTTCATCGCCTCGATGACGACCAGGACCTGCCCGTCCTCCACCTCCTCGCCCTCGGCGACGGCGACCCGCGTGACCGTGCCCTGCATCGGTGCGCTGATGTCGCCGTTCCCTCCGGGGGCTGCCTGCTCCAGCCGCTCGCGAGCCTCCTCACGGATCCGCGCCATCGGTCCCTCCGTGGCCCGGGCCAGCACCGGGACGGTGACGTCCATCCAGCGGCTGCCGATCCACACCTTGACCCGGCCGTCGGCGTCGCCGGACTCGCCCGGAGGGGGGGTGCCGGCGGTGTACGACTGCTCGATCCATCCCGTGTGGACGGTGAAGCCATCGGGCCCGTCCCCGACGAACGCCGGGTCGACGACGACCGCCCGGTGGAACGGCAGCGTGGTGCGGACGCCCTCGATGTCGAACTCCGCCAGGGCCCGTCGCGCCCGCTCGATCGCCTCCGTGCGGTCGCGGCCGGTGACCACGAGCTTGGCGAGCAGGGAGTCGAAGCCGCCGCTGACCTCGCTGCCCACGACGACCCCCGAGTCCAGGCGGACACCGGGGCCGCTCGGCGCGACGAAGCGGGTGATCGTGCCCGTCGAGGGCACGAAGCCCTGCCCAGGGTCCTCTGCGTTGATCCGGAACTCGATGGCGTGCCGCTTGGCGGCCACCACCTCATGGTCCACCCGGGCGCCCGATGGCGTGGCCGTCGCCGCCGGGGTCACCGGGAGGCCGGCGGCGATCCGCAGCTGCTCGCGCACCACGTCGATGTCGACGGTCTCCTCGGTCACGGAGTGCTCGACCTGCAGCCGGGTGTTCACCTCCAGGAACGACAGGCCGCCCTCGGGCGAGAGCAGGAACTCGACGGTGGCGGCGTTGACGTAGCCGGCCGCGCGACAGACGGCGGCGGCCGACCTCTCCAGCGTGGTGCGCTGCTCGGAGGTGAGGAACGGTGCCGGCGCCTCCTCGACGACCTTCTGGTAGCGCCGCTGCAGGCTGCAGTCGCGGGTGCCGACGACCTGGATGGTGCCGTGGGAGTCGGCGAGCACCTGGACCTCGACGTGCCGTCCGCCCTCGACGTACGCCTCGACGAAGCACTCCCCGCGTCCGAACGCGGCCGTCGCCTCGCGTACCGCCGCGTCGAAGAGCTCGGCGACCTCGCCCTCGGTGCGCGCGACCCTCAGTCCCCGGCCACCGCCGCCGTGAGCGGCCTTGATCGCCACGGGCAGGCCGTGCTGCCGCACGAAGGCCAGCGCCTCGGAGGCGTCCGCCACGGGCTCCCGCGTGCCCGGCGCGAGCGGCGCGCCGGCCTCCGCCGCGATCGCGCGCGCACGGACCTTGTCGCCGAGGGCGCCGATCACGTCGGCCGGCGGCCCGACCCAGACGAGGCCGGCGTCGACGACGGCGCGGGCGAAGTCGGCGTTCTCCGCCAGGAACCCGTAGCCCGGGTGGACGGCGTCCGCGTCGCCGGCCGCGGCGGCGCCGATGATCTTCGCGATGTCGAGGTAGGTCTCCGCGCTCGTCGCGCCCCCGAGGGCGACGGCCTCGTCGGCGGCGTGGACGAAGGGTGCATCCGCGTCCGGGTCGGCGTACACCGCGACGCTGGTCAGGCCGCTGTCGCGCACCGCACGGATGATGCGCAGCGCGATCTCCCCGCGGTTGGCGACCAGCACGCGCCTGATGTCCACCACGCCGGCGGCCCTGGTGGCGTCAGCCATCCGTCGCCCGGGAGGAGCTCACGGCGGCCTGGACGTTCGTGAGGCCGGTCTCGTCCTCCATCGCGCTGGTGTCGCCCCGAGGCTCTCCGTGCTCGACCACGTCGCGCAGCAGCCGGCGCATGATCTTGCCGGTGCGCGTCTTCGGCAGCGCGGCGGTCAGGTACACGTGGCTCAGCCGGGCGTAGCCGCCGAGCTGCGAGGTCACCGACTCCGAGACCTGGTGGCGCACCTCGCCCGGGTCGGCCCCGTCGAGCAGGGTCAGGAACGCCACCGGCACCGTGCCCTTGACCTCGTCGGGAACGCCGACGACGGCCGCCTCCGCGACCTGCGGGTGGCTGATGGCGATGGCCTCGATCTCCAGCGTCGAGATGCGGTGCGCGGCGACGTTGATCACGTCATCGGCGCGGCCGAGCACCCACAGGTGGCCGTCGTGGTCCTCCACGGCCTCGTCGTTGGTGCTGTAGCTCCCGGGGAAGCGCGAGAAGTAGGCCTTGTGGTAGCGCTCGGGGTCGTCCCAGACGGCCCGGGCCAGGGTGGGGAACGGCGCGGTGATCACCAGGTTGCCCTTGGTGCCCGCCGGCACCGGCTCCCCGGCGTCGTCGAGGATGGCGTAGGCGTGGCCCGGGACGGCGGTGCCGGTGGACCCCGGCTTGAGCGCCTCGACCCCGGCCACCGGGTAGACCCACGTCGAGCCGGTCTCCGTCTGCCCGTAGGCGTTGACCACCGGCACCCCCGAGCCGAGGTGCTCGGTGGCCCACGCGAACGTGTCACCGTCGAGCGGCTCCCCCTGGACGGTCATCAGGCGAAGCTGCGGGAGCGGGTGCGCGGCGGCCAGGGGGTCGCCGTACTTGCGGAGCATCCGCAGCAGCGTGGGCGCTCCGAGCACCTTGGTCACCCCGTAGCGCTCGCAGATCTCGTAGAACCGCTCGTTGGTCGGGAAGTCCAGCGCGCCCTCGAAGCAGACGATGGTCATCCCGTTGGCCAGGCCGCCGACGATGGCCTGGATCGGGAAGGTCAGCCAGCCGACGTCGGCGGCGACCCAGTAGACGTCGTCGGGCTGGGGCGCCACCTGCCAGCGGACGTTCGCCCAGGTGCCGATCAGGAAGCCGGCGACGCTGTGCACCACGCCCTTGGGCTTGGCCTCGGTGCCGCTGGTGAAGATCAGGAAGGCGGGGTCGTTGGCCTCCAGCGGGAGGGCGGGGACCCCGTCCGGGACGAGGGTGAGCGCCTCGGCGTAGGAGATCTCGTCCTTCTCCAGCGGGAGCCCTCGGCCGGTGCGGTCCACGATGATGGAGCGCTCGAGCGTCGGCACCGTGGTGCGGGCGGCCCGCAGCGTCTCCAGCAGCGGGGTGAGCTTGCCACGCCGGTAGGAGCCGTCGAGGGCGATGACCACCTTGGCGCGCGACGCCTCCAGCCGGGAGCGCACCGCGTCGGGGCCGAAGCCGGAGAAGAGGATCGTGTAGATCGCGCCGATCCGGTTGCAGGCATGGACCGAGGCGAACGCCTCGACGGCGTTGGGCATGTAGATGGCCACGACGTCGCCCTTCCGCACGCCCATCGAGTCGAGGGCACCGGCCAGCCGGCCGACCTCGTCGGCCAGCTCGGCGTACGTCGCGGACCGCGACTCACCCGGCTCCCCCTCGCAGACGACCGCGACCCTGCCCGACGTCTCGGGGTCCTCGGCCCAGCGGTCGAGGCAGTTGTCCGCGACGTTCATCCGGCCGCCCTCGAAGTACCGGAGGTCCTCGAAGCCACCGGTCCGGACGCTGTCCCAGCCCTGCATCCAGCGCTGCTGCTCGGCGGCCCACGCCCAGTAGGCGTCCGGGCCCTCGGCGTCGAGCCGGCGGGCGGTCTCGAGCAGAGTCGCCTGCTCGGCGATCCTCCACTCCGGCCGAAGCGGCTGCAGCGGCGTCGACAGCAGCTGGCTCAGGTTGTCCGTCATACGGTGCGCCTTTCGGTGTGGGCCTCGTGTCCGGGGTGGTCCTGCAGGGGTCAGACGGGGCTGACGTGGTGGTGGCGCCGCTGGGGGCCGCGTGACCAGCCCGCAGCGTCGGCGAGGCGTACGACGAGCTCGGCACGCAGCCGCTCGGGCTCGACCACCGCGTCCACGACGAGCTCGCTCGCCACCCGCAGCAGGTCGATGTCGGCCCGCTGCTCGTCGGTGCGCTCGGCGATGTAGGCCGCGCGCTCGTCGGGGTCGGCGATCTCGGCGATCTTCTTGGCGTACATCGCGTTGACCGACGCCTCGGCGGCCATCGGCCCGATCGTCGCCGTGGGCAGCGCGATGGAGGCGCGTGGCTCGAACCCCGGAGCGCACATCGCGTAGTAGCCGGCGGCGTAGGACTTGCGCAGGATCACCGAGAGCTTCGGCACCTCCGCGCTGGCCATCGCGGTGATCATCTTCGCGCCGTGCCGGATGATCCCCTGTCGCTCGACGGCGACGCCGACCATGAAGCCGGGAACGTCGTGCAGGAAGAGCAGCGGGATGTTGAACGCGTCGCACAGCGTGATGAACCGGGCCGCCTTGTCCGCGGAGTCGACGAAGATCGCGCCGCTGCGCACCAGGGGCTGGTTGGCCACCAGCCCGACGACGTGCCCGTCGAGCCGCGCCAGGCCGACCACCATCTCCTGCGCCCAGCGGCTCTTGACCTCGAAGAACGAGCCGCCGTCGACCAGCCTGTCGATGACGTCGCGGACGTCGTAGCCTGCGGCCTCGTCGGCCGGGATGGCCCCCTCCCAGTCCTGGCGCGCGGGTGCCGCCGCAGCGGCGTCGCGGGGACGTTCCTGCCAGCTGTCGGGAAGGTAGGACAGCAGCAGCCGGGCCGCCGCGATGGCCTCCCAGTCGGAGGCGAAGACCTCGTCGCCGCAGCCGGAGACCGTGGCGTGCATCAGCGCACCGCCCATCTCCTCGAGGGTGGTGTGCTCGCCGGTGACCTTCTCGGCGACGCGCGGAGAGGCGAGGTACATCGAGGCGTTGCCCTCCACCATTCCCACCCAGTCCGTGAAGGCGGGCATGTAGGCGCCGCCCGCGGCGGAGGGGCCGTGCAGGCAGCAGATCTGCGGGACCCGGCCGGACAGCGCGACCTGCAGCTGGAAGATCCGGGAGGCACCCCGTCGGTCGGAGAAGAAGCCGAGCTGGTCGGTGAGCCGGCCACCGGCGGAGTCGACGAGGTAGACGACGGGCAGCAGGTCACGGTCCGCGCGCTCGAGGATCCGGATCTGCTTCTCGCAGGTCAGCCGGCCCCACGACCCGGCCTTGACCGCGAAGTCGTGGGCGATCACCGCGACGCGACGTCCGTCGACGCGGCCGACGCCGGTGCGCACCCCGTCCGCCGGGAGGCCGTCGGCCTGCGCGTTGGCCAGCAGCCCGTCCTCGACCCACGAGCCGGGGTCCAGCAGCAGCTCCAGACGCTGGGAGACGGGCAGCTTGTCGGGCCAGCGGCTCGGGTCGGCCCCCCGCTCCGCCCGGTCGACCGCGGCCCGGACCGCACGGGCGCCGGGAGCGTCGCCGTCCACGGTCGTCGTCACCTCTCGAGACCCTTGGAGAGGATCTCGAGCTGGATCTCGTCCGTGCCACCACCGATGCGCAGGACCCGGGCGTCGCGGTAGTGCCGCGCGACCGGCGTCTCCTCGAGGAAGCCACTGCCACCGAGGACCTGCACGCACTCGTCGACGATCCGGTTCGACGCCAGGGCCGAGTGGTACTTGGCCATCGCGACCGACCGGGCCGCCTCCGGGTGACCGGCGTCGTGCCGGGCGGCGGCCCGGTAGGTGACCAGGCGGGTGGCCTCGAGCTCGACCTCGAGCGCCGAGAGACGGTGCCTCATGGTCTGCAGGCCGGTCAGCGGGGTGCCGAAGGCCTCCCGGTCGCGGGCGTGCTCGACCGCCAGCGCGAGACACTCCGCAGCGTGGCCGATGCCCATGCCGGCGAGCGTGAGCCGTTCGAGCTCGAAGGCCGCCATGATCTGGTGGAAGCCACGGTCGAGCTCGCCGAGGACCGCGTCCAGCGGGACCTCGCACCCGGACAGCACGACCTCGCGGGTGTCGCTGGCGTGCCAGCCCATCTTGCGCAGCGGCGCCCCGAAGGAGATCCCGGGGTTCTCGGCGTCCACGAGGAAGGTCGTGATGCCGCGGTGGCCCTCGGCGCCGGTGCGGGCGGCGACGACGAGGACGTCCGCGATCCCGGCGTTGGTGATGAACATCTTGGTGCCGTCGAGCCGGAAGCCGCCCGCCGTACGGGAGGCCCGGGTGGTGATGCGGGCGACGTCCGAGCCCGCACCCGGCTCGGTGACCGCGATCGCCGCCAGGCTCTCGCCGGCGACGAGTCCCGGCAGGTAGCGAGCCTTCTGGGCCCGGGTCCCGAAGCGGGCGATGTGCGGGCCGGCCATGTAGCCGCTGACCAGCGCGGTCACCGCGATCCCGCCGCTGGCGCGGGTCAGCTCCTCCGACAGCAGGGTGATCGCCAGCGCGTCACCGTGGCCGCCGTCCTCCTCGCCCATCGCCAGGCTCAGCAGACCGGCGTTGCCCATCTCCTTCATCAGCGCGGCGGGCGGCCGTCCGGCCGCCTCGGCCTCGTCGACGACCGGCCGGACGTGGCGGTCGACGAACGACCGCACGCTCGCCCGGAAGTCCTCGTGCTCCCGGTCGAGCTCCCAGCTCGTGGATGCGGCCATCGTTGCCTCCGGTGGATGCCTGCGGGCCACGTCGTGCCGCTCCCGAGGGCGGACGACCGGCTGACTAACGAACGTTAGTTAACATATGCTCACGGGATGGACGGGTCAACGTCAGTCAGCCGGTCGACGGTGATCGAGGCCTCCTGCGAGCTCTTCGCCGACCTCGGCTACCGGTCGACCTCGATGAGGGACATCGCGCAGGCGGTGGGCGTCCGGGCTCCCAGCCTCTACAACCACGTGTCCTCCAAGCAGGAGGTCCTCTTCGCGATCATGGACAAGGCGATGGACCGCGCCCTGTCCGCGCTCGACGACGCACTGGAGGGCGTCGACGACGTGACGGAGGCGCTTCGCCTGGCGACCCAGTCCCTGGTCCTCGACTTCCTGCGCTACCCGGCGGAGGTCACGGTCTGCAACACCGAGGTGCGCAGCCTCGACGCAGCCAACCGCCGGGCCATCGTCGCCAAGCGCGACGCGTATGCCGCGCGCATGCGCGAGATCATCGAGCGGGGCTGCTCCATCGGGGCATTCAGCACCCGCTCCCCCCAGCTCGCCGCGTTCGCCGTGCTGGAGCTCGGCAACGGCGCGAAGTCGTGGTTCCGGGCCGGCGGCAGGTACTCCGACGTCGAGGTCGCCCGCGAGTACGGCGAGTTCGCACTCCGTGTCGTGGGCGCTGTCCGTGCCGAGCAGCCGCTCTCAGCACAGCCGACCTGACCGGGACGGAAGGACCGCGACGACGCCGAACGGGGCGGGTGGGCGCGCTGCCCACCCGCCCCGTCGCCGTTCCGGCACTCAGCCGAGGACCTCGCCGTCCGGGGCGATGAGGTGCCCCTGCTGCCGCTTGCGCAGCTCGGTCTCGTTGCGAATCTCCCGGAAGCGCTGGTCGGTCAGCGGGTACCGCCAGAAGACGATCATCGCCGCCAGCGCGGCGACCGCGGGGATGATGCCCATGCTGACCCGGATCGCCATGATGGCGGAGTCCGGCTGCACCGGGTTCGGCACGGAGGCCGTGGCCGAGAGGTAGCCGCCGACGGACAGGGCCGCGGCGCCCAGGGCTCCCCCGATGGACTGCGTGATCTTGCGGGTGAACGAGAACACCGCGTAGGTCGCACCCTCCGAGCGCTTGCCGGACTTCCACTCGCCGTACTCCACGGTGTCGGCCTCGAGACCGAACATCACGGTGTTGATCAGGGCCCCGCCGATGCCCTTGACGCCAAGGAAGATCAGGGCCGGGGCGATCGCACCGGTCGGCGTGAAGAACAGGGCCAGGCCACCGACGACGGTGAACAGGCCACACCACTGGAAGAGCGTCGTCTTGCCGAAGACGTCGACCAGCTTCGGGATGAAGGGCGCCGCGACCAGCGAGATGCCGCTGTTGACCAGGGTGATCGGCGCGAGCCACTTGATGTCACCCATGACGTACTGCGCGTAGTACGCCGAGGCACCACCGACCGCGAAGAGGCCGATGAGGTAGAAGAAGCTGGCGACGCACAGGTAGGCGAGCGGCCGGTTGTGGCGCAGCGTGTCCCAGGTGTCCTTCATGCTCACCCGCGGCTGGGTGCGCACGACCTGCTCGCGGCACAGGAAGAACGTCAGCAGGAACGCCGCCGTGCCCAGGACGATGAACAGGAGCGTGGTCTGGGTGAAGATCGCCTGCACCCGGTGCGTGTACTCCGAAGGGCTGAGCGAGCTCTTCTGCGCCTTGAGGTGGGAGATCTTGGGGGCGATGACGTAGGTCAGGACGACGCCGCCGAGAGCGGCGCCGAAGAACCGAGAGGAGACGAGCTTGGCGCGCTCCCTCACCGACTGTGTCATCGCCGACGCCAGGGAGCCGTAGGGGATGTTCACCATCGAGTAGAGCAGGCCGAGGGCGGCGTAGGTGACGTAGGCGTAGAGCAGCTTCGCTCCGTCGTCGAGCGAGCCCGGGACGTGGAAGGTGAGGAAGCTGAGGAACAGCAACGGCACCGCGCCGAAGAGGAGGAACGGCCGGAACTTGCCGAACCGGGTCATGGTGCGGTCGACCAGGCGTCCGGAGAACATGTCGGCGAAGGCGTCCCAGAGGCGCACCACGAAGAACATCGTCGCGACGGCGGCGGCCGACAGGCCGGCGACGTCGGTGTAGTAGTAGAGCAGGAAGGCGGTGCTCAGCGTGAAGGCCAGGTTGCCGCCGAAGTCGCCGAACCCGTACCCGATCACCGAGCGCACCGGCACCCGTTCGGCGACGAACTGTTGGACGATCTCCTCCTTGGTCGTGGCGGACATCGAATCTCCTTTGGGACAACGCATTTCTGCGGGGATGGGGTAGCTCAAGTACACGGTCCGGGCCGGCAGCGCGACAACGTGTTGCCGCTTGTTGCCGGGGTCACCGGCGCGGCACGGCGGTCAGGTGACGGGCCGGCCGAGGCGCTCGAGCTCGTGCACCTGCTCCTCGACGGTCGGGCGCACGTCGGCCGAGCCCATGCCCAGCCACTCGAGGGTCCGGGCCACCGCCTCGGCGACGCTCCCGTCGGCGAGGTGCGAGACCTCGTCGGCGCGGGCGTCCGTGACCGGTGCGCCGTAGCCGCGCAGGTGGACGACCCAGGCGGCCACCAGCCTCGTCGCCCCGGGGTCCACACGACCGTCGGCCAGACCGGCCTCGATCACGGGTACGGCGCGGATCGGGATCTTCTGCGAGCCGTCAGCGGCGATCTGGGCGAGGAGGTGCCGGATGCTCCGGTTGGAGAACCGCTCTAGCAGCGCGTCACGGTAGGCCGACACGTCGTCGGCCGGGAGCGGGACGTGTCGTCCCGCCGCGTCCCACCACTGCTCGACCCACGCCCGGACCCGGGGGTCGGCGACCGCGTCGGCGACGCTCTCGTGCCCGAGGACAGAGCCCGCGTAGGCCATGAGGGAGTGGGACCCGTTGAGGAGCCACAGCTTCCGCTGCTCGAAGGGGCGGACGTCGTCGACGACCCGGGCCCCGGCGACGTCCCAGGCCGGCCGGCCACCGCCGAAGTCCCCGGCGAGGACCCACTCGCTGAACGGCTCCGTCGGGACCGTCTGCGGGTCATCGACCCCGGTGCGGGCGAGCACCAGCGCGCGGTCGTCGTCGGTGGTCCTGGGAGTGATCCGGTCGACCATCGTGGTGACCCACGAGACGTGGTCCTCGACCCACGCAGGCAGCGCCGGGTCCACCGACGAGGCGAGGTCGGTGACGACCCTGGCGACCATCGCGCCGTTGTCGGGGACGTTGTCGTTGGGGACCACCGAGATGGGCCCGGCGCCGGCAGCGCGCCGGGCGAGGAGGCCCGCGACCAGCTTCCCGGGGACGGTGGTGACCTCGCCACCGGAGGGGTCCGCCCGCAGCGCCTCGATGTCGGACGCGACGTCGCTCGCCGACACGTCGAGGGCCCCGGTGTCGTCGCGACGGTAGCCGGCCTCGGTGACGGTGAGCGTGACCACGGCGACCTCGGGGCGAGCGAGGTAGGAGCGCAGCGCGTCCAGGTCGTGCGCCGCGTGGACCGCCGAGAGGCTGCTCACCACCTCTGGCATGGGACCGTCGGGGGCTCGGACCAGCAGGGTGTAGAGACCGTCCTGCTCCGCGAGCGCGACGGCCGTGGCGGGCGACCGGCCCGTGAAGGCGGCGATCCCCCACTCGCGCGCGTCGGGTGCACGGTCGGTGTACCAGGCCGCATGCGCACGGAAGAAGTTGCCGAGACCGAGGTGCACGATGCGCACCGGCGCGGCCGCGCGGCCGTCCACGGTGCGGGAGAGCCTCCGCGGCACGGTGCGCCCGGTGCGCTCGGGGCTCACAGCTTGAAGGTCCGCTGCGGGATCGTGGTGACGAGGTCGACCGCGGTCTCGAGCGCCTCGTCCTCGTCGAGCTGGTGCCCGGCGACGAGCTCGGCGAGGTAGCCGGCGTCCAGCCGACGTGCCATGTCATGCCGGGCGGGGATGGAGAGGTACGCGCGGGTGTCGTCGATGAACCCCGACGTGCGGTAGAAGCCGGCCGTCTCGGTGACGGCCTCGCGATAGCGGCGGACCGCCGCCGGAGCGTCGAGGAACCACCACGGCGCGCCGGCGTACACGCTCGGGTAGAAGCCGGCCAGCGGCGCGATCTCGCGGGAGAAGGTCGTCTCGTCCACCGTGAACAGGACCATCTGGAAGCCGTCCGCGGTGCCGAACCGCTCCAGCAGCGGCTGGAGGGCACGGGTGAACTCCACCCGGACGGGGATGTCGTGGCCGGTGTCCGGCCCGAACCGGTGGAAGGTCGGCGTGTGGTGGTTGCGGTGCACACCCGGGTGCAACGTCATGACCAGCCCGTCCTCGGTCGCCATCCTCGCCATCTCGACGAGCATGTGCCGCCGGAACGCCGTGGTCTCGGCCTCGGTCGCGGCACCGGACAGCGAGGCGGCGTAGATGCGGGCCGCCTCGCCGTCCTCGAGAGACAGGGTGACCACGTCGAGGTGGCTGTGGTCCGACGACACCGCCCCGTTCTCCTTGAAGAAGCGACGGCGGTCCTCCAGGGCGGCGATGTAGCCGGCATAGGTGGAGGTGTCGATGTCGGCCGCGACGCCGAGCGCCTTGACCAGCTCGGGGAAGTCGGGTCGTGACGGCTCGAGGTACCGGTCCGGCCGGAACGTGGGCACGACCCGGGTCGCGAACGTCGGATCCGCCCCCAGGACCCGGTGGTGCTCCAGGTCGTCGACCGGGTCGTCGGTGGTCGCCAGGACGGAGATGCCGAACCGCTCCGCCAGCGCCCTCGGACGCAGCTCGGGGGTCGCCAGGGCGGCGGCGATCCGGTCGTACGACGCGTCGGCCGTCCGCGTGGACGGACGCTCGGTCACCCCGAGCACGTCGACGAGGACGCTCTCCAGCCAGAACCGGCTGGCCGTCCCCCGGAACGAGGGCCAGCTCTCGCAGAACAGCCGCCACGCCCGCCGGGCGCCGTCGGCGTCCAGCGGCGTGCCGCCGACGCCGAGGTCGGCGAGGGGCACGCCTTGGGCGTGCAGCAGGCGGCACACGTAGTGGTCGGGCGAGATCAGCAGCGACGTGGGGTCGCCGAAGGGGATGTCGTCGGCCAGCCACTGCGCCGGCACGTGGCCGTGCGGCGAGACGATCGGCAGCTCCGCGGTGGCCGCGTACAGGCGGCGGGCGACCGCGCGGGTGGCCGGGTCGGTGGGCAGCAGCCGGTCGGGGTGCAGAGAGGTCATGTCGCCATGGTGGGCACCGGACGGGGCACAGTCCACCAGTTGCCACCTGTTGCCCGCGCACCTTGCACGGCGCCAGGGGCGGGGAGACAGTGAGTGTCATGACCACCACCACCGAGGAGGCGCCGGCCGACGCTGCCAGGCGAGCGGCCCGCATCGGCGACCCGCACACCGTGCTCTCCACGGAGCAGGTCACGGGCTTCATCGCCGAGCAGCTGGCCGCGGCCGACGTCGACGGCAAGAGCGTGTGCATCATCGTCCCCGACGGCACCCGCACCTGCCCGCTGCCGATGTTGGTCCGCGCCGTGCACTCCGCGCTGCACGGCAGGGTCTCGGCCATGACCACGCTCATCGCCCTGGGCACGCACCAGCCGATGAGCGAGGCGGCCCTGGCCCGGCACCTCGGCTACGAGGTCGGGCACCTCGAGGAGACCTACCCCGGCATGCGGGTGACCAACCACGAGTGGTGGGACCCGGAGACCTTCGCCGACCTCGGCACCATCCCGGCGTCGCGCCTCGCGGAGCTGTCCGAGGGCCGGCTCACCATGGAGGTGCCGGTGATGCTCAACAGGGCGGTCGTCGAGCACGACATCGCGCTGGTGGTCGGTCCGGTGCTGCCGCACGAGGTGGTCGGGATCTCCGGCGGGAACAAGTACTTCTTCCCCGGCGTCGCCGGCCAGGACATCATCGACGTCTCGCACTGGATCGGCGCACTCATCACGTCCGCGGAGATCATCGGCACGACGTCGGTCACGCCGGTCCGTGCCCTCATCAACGAGGGTGCCTCCCTGGTGCCGGCGGAGAAGCTCGCCTTCTGCGTCGTCGCCGAGGCCGGCAGCCTGGGCCTGCACTCCATCTCGTTCGGCGACACGGTGGCCTCCTGGTCCAGCGCCGCGGAGGTGTGCGCCGCCACCCACGTGCACTACCTCGACGCCCCGGTGTCGCGGGTCATCTCCGTCGTACCGCAGATGTACGACGACATCTGGACCGGGGCGAAGGGGTTCTACAAGCTCGAGCCGGTCGTCGCGGACGGCGGGGAGGTGATCCTCTACGCGCCGCACATCACCCAGGTCTCCATCAGCCACCCGGAGATCCTCGAAATCGGCTACCACTGTCGCGACTACTTCGTGAAGCAGTGGGACCGGTTCGAGCACGTCCACTGGGGCACGCTCGCCCACTCCACCCACCTGCGCGGTGCCGGCACCTACGACGCCGAGACCGGCGAGGAGCGGCTGCGCGTCAAGGTCACCCTGGCCACCGGGATCCCCGAGGAGCAGTGTCGCCGGGCCAACCTCGGCTACGTCGACGTCGAGTCGATCGACCTCGCGGCGGCCGAGGCCGACGAGGAGACCTTCGTGGTGCCCAATGCCGGCGAGGTCCTCTTCCGGCTGCGCTGAGCCGTCGAGCGGCGCACGACCAGCTTCACCGGCAGCAGCAGCGGCTCCCCCGTGGGGACCGCTCCGTTGACCATCGCGACCAGGTTGCGCACCGCCGTCTCCCCCTGCGAGCGCAGCGGTGAGGCCACCGTGGTCAGCTCAGGCTCGACGACCTTTGCCAGCAGGATGTTGTCCACGCCGACGACGCTGACGTCGTTCGGGACGTCGACCCCCCTCCGGCCCAGCCCCTTGATGACCCCGATGGCGAGGACGTCGTTGTAGGCGACTACGGCCGTCGTCGGGTGGGCCATCACCTGCCCGGCCCGCCTGAAGCCGGCGTCGATCGTCGGGCTGTTGGTCGGCCCGACACGCTGGACCTTCATCTCGAGCTCGTAGCCGGCCTCGCGCAGGGACTGCCAGCGGACGCCGTCGGTCCAGCTCGCCTCCGGGCCGCTGACGTACGTCACCGAGGTGTGCCCGAGCTCCCCGAGGTGCTCCATGGCCCGGCGCATGCCTCGCTGGTTGTCGATGAGGATGCTCGGCACCTCCGGGAGCCGGCGGTTGAGCACCACCACCGGCTTCTGCTTGGCGAGCGTGCGGATCGCACTGTCCGACATGCGTGAGCTGGCCAGCACGATCCCCTCCACGGTCGGCAGCTCGTGCTCGATCCAGGCCCGCTCGACGTGCGCGTCCTCCATGGTGTGGGACAGCAGCACGGTGTAGCCGAGGTCGGCGGCGGCCTCGTGCACCCCCCGGATGATCTCGGCGTAGAACGGGTTGGTGATGTCGGTGACGACCAGCGCGAGAGTGCGCGTGCGGGACGTCGTCAGCCCGGGGAGCGAGGCCGTTCGGTAGCCGAGCTCACGGGCCGCGGCGAACACTCGTGCCGCCGTCTCGGCGTTCACCCGTCCCGGTCGCGCGAACGCCCGCGACACCGTGGAGGCGGCCACCCCGGCGAGCCTCGCCACGTCGTAGATCGTCGGTCGAGGCTCCATCCGCCCAACCTAGGGACCGTGGCAACTGGTGGCAATCGCTTGGGTTCCCGTGGCCTCGCCTGGGTGAATGAGGACCGAGCACCGACGTACCCCTCCACAGCGAAAGGCCACCACATGCTGCGTCCGCAGGACACCGCCACCCGCGAGAGGAAGAACCTCGACGGCATCTGGTCCTTCCGGCTCGACTCCGACTCCGCCGGACGGAGCGCCCGCTGGCACGACGGACCTCTCCCTGGGGCCCGCGACATGGCCGTGCCGGCCAGCATCAACGACGTGCTGGCCGACGCCGCGGCCCGCGACCACATCGGTGACATCTGGTACCAGCGGACCGTCCGCATCCCACGGGGCTGGACCGGCCAGCGGGTCGCGCTGCACTTCGAGTCCGCCACCCATCGCGCGACCGTCTGGGTCGACGACCACGAGGTGGTCAGCCACGAGGGCGGTTACACGCCGTTCGAGGCCGATATCACCGAGCACGTCACGGCGGGTGAGGAGATCCGCGTGACCGCGCTGGTCAACAACACGCTGAGCTTCCAGAGCATCCCGCCGGGAGTGATCGAGCAGACGCCCGGCGGTCCCGTCCAGCGCTACTGGCACGACTTCTTCAACTACGCGGGCCTGCACCGCTCGGTCTGGCTGTCGGCGACGCCCCAGGCACGTATCGAGGACATCACCGTGGTCACGGACTTCTCCGGCACCACCGGCTCCGTCTTCTGGACCGTCGAGGCCGCGGGCGGGGACGGCCTGGACGTCCAGGTGGTCCTGCGCGACGCGGAGGGCGACGAGGTCGCCACCGGGACCGGAGCGTCCGGGTCGCTGTCCGTGCCGGACGTGCACCTGTGGGCGCCCGGTGACGGCTACCTCTACGACCTCGAGGTCCGGCTCGTCGACGACCACGGCGAGGTCCACGACTCGGTGCACCAGAGTGTGGGAGTCAGGACCGTGGAGGTCCGCGGCACCGAGTTCCTGGTGAACAGGGAGCCCTTCTACTTCAGGGGCTTCGGCATGCACGAGGACCACTCGGTCATCGGCAAGGCGCACAGCAACGCCCACCTCGTCAACGACTTCGCGCTGCTCGACTGGATCGGCGCGAACTCGTTCCGCACCTCGCACTACCCCTACAGCGAGGACGTGCTCGACTACGCCGACCGGCACGGCATCGTCGTCATCGACGAGACCGCCGCAGTGGGCCTCAACATGGGCCTCGGCGGCGGCATCTTCGGTGGGCAGGGCTACACGACCTTCTCGCCGGACACCATCAACGGCACGTCGCGCGAGGTGCACGCCCAGGCCATTCGTGAGCTGGTCGCCCGCGACAAGAACCACCCCAGCGTTGTGCTGTGGTCGATCGCCAATGAGCCCGAGTCGGACACCGAGGCCGCCGAGGACTACTTCCGCCCGCTGTTCGACGTGGCGCGCGAGGCCGACCCGACCCGGCCCGTCGGCTTCGTCAACGTCATGCTGGCGCCGCACGGGAAGTGCCGCGTCTCGCAGTTCGCCGACGTGCTCATGCTCAACCGCTACTACGGCTGGTACGTCAACACCGGCGACCTGGCCGGCGCCGAGATCGCCTGGACCGAGGAGCTGGGCGGCTGGGCGTCGGAGGGCAAGCCGATCGTGATCACGGAGTACGGCGCCGACACGCTGGCGGGCAACCACTCCCTCACGCCGCAGCCGTGGAGCGAGGAGTACCAGGTCGACTACCTCGACATGAACCACCGCGTGTTCGACTCGGTCGACGCCGTGGTCGGTGAGCAGGTCTGGAACTTCGCGGACTTCGCGACGACCTCGGGCATCATGCGCGTCGACGGCAACAAGAAGGGCGTGTTCACCCGCGACCGGCGCCCGAAGTCCGCCGCCTTCGCGCTGCGTCGGCGCTGGCGCCAGGAGGGCTGACCGCGGACCGGACGGCTTCGGACGGTCTCGAGAGTCGTCAGGCGCGTCCGGGCTGGTGCGCGATCGCAGAGGACATGGCCGCCGACCTGTCGGTCGGCGAGAGCCTCGGGGCCGTTGCCGACACCGGACCGAGCCCGCGCGGCGTGCCGATGTGGCAGCAGGCGCCGGCGACCTGGAGGCGGCCACCGGGTACGGGCCTGCCTGCCCTCCGTCGACCCAGGGCCGCCGCGTCGGCTCCTGCCTCAGTCGTACGCCGGCCGCGCGGGGACAGGGACATCCTGGGAGAGCTCGACCGCCGGCACTCACTGCGCCGCAACGGGGGCCCGCCCGCTGGGCGCGCGTGTGGAGGCCACGCTCACCCGCCGTGGAGGACCGGCCCCGCGGCTCCTGGCTCGACCGGCAGGCGGTACACCGAGACGTGGGACGTGGAGTCCGCCGTGAACTCTGCGCCCGCCCAGTCCGCGTGCCGGGTCTCGAGCTCGAACCCGGCCAGCCTGGCCATGAGGTCGAGCTCGCTGGGCCAGATGTACCGGTGCGGGCTGCGGGAGACCTGCGCCTGCCTGCCCTCACCGAACCGGAAGTGGTGCGAGACAACGCGCTGCCGGAGGATGTCGTAGGTGTCCAGGCCGATGTAGCCGGACTCGCACTGCCAGACCGTGGCCTGCTGGCCGGGTGGCAGCCGGCGCAGCTCGGGCACCCACAGCTCGACCACGAACCTGCCACGGGGCAGAAGGTGTCGGGCGGCGTTGCGGAAGCAGTTGACCTGCTCTGCCTGCGTGAGCAGGTTGGAGATCGTGTTGAAGACGAGGTAGACGAGGGTGAACTCCCCCGGGGCGCGCGCGGTGGCCATGTCTCCGAGGACGACAGGGATCGCCGCCTCGTCGGCCTTGGTGCGCAGCTGGTCGACCATCGGTGCGGACAGCTCGATCCCTGCGACCGACACACCGCGCTCGGACAGGGGAACGGCCACGCGGCCGGTCCCGATCGCGAGCTCGAGCACCCGGCCTCGGTCGGCGAGCTCGGCCAGCCGGTCGACGGTCGGCCCGAGCACCTCCGGGGCGAACATGCCGGTGCCCGGGGTGTCGTAGGCCAGGGCCGTGTCCACGTCCCAGATGTCTTCTTGGCGCATGACGGGCAGCCTGTCAGCCGGCGGCCCACTCCTCCACCGGTTATCGACCTCCGGCGCCGGCGCTCCGGTTGAACCCGGTCGTCGCCGGGACCGTGTGGAGGCAAGATGGTCGAGTACGGCGCGCACCGTGAGGGCGTGCAGCATGCTGGCGAAGTCGACCTCGGGCATCCCAGGAGGAAGGCCGGTGTGGACGCGGTCGACGTCACCGCGGCGACGGGATCCCCTGACGCGGGCGGGCGCGGTGACGCCCCGCTGGCCCCGGCGCCACCCCGGCAGCCGGTGGGTCCTGCTCCCGGCCGCGACGTTGTTGGCGATCCTGGTCGCGACCAGTGGTCGATACGGGTTCCACCGCGACGAGATGTACTTCATCGTGGCCGGCAGCCATCCCGCGTGGGGCTATCCGGACCAGCCGCCGCTGGTGCCGCTGCTGTGCGCGGGCCTCACCCGGCTCTTCCCCGGGTCGCTGATCTGGCTCAGGCTTCCCGGAGCGCTGGCCTCGGTGGCCACCGTGATGACGGCCGCGGCGGTCTGTCGCGAGCTCGGCGGCACGCGTCGGGCGCAGGTCATCAGCGCATGGTGCTGTGCGGTCTCGCTGATCGTGGTCGCTACCGGACACTTCGTGACCACCACGACCTTCGACGTGCTGTCGACGACGGTCGTCTGCTGGCTGGTGGTCCGGGCCTTCGCGCGGCATGACGCAAGGTGGCTGGCTGCCGCTGGTGGGATGACGGGATTCGCCTTCGAGGCGAAGCCGCAGGTGGGGCTGGTGGCCGCCGTGCTCACGGGCTCGATGGCGGCCGTGGGTCCGCGGTGGCCCCTCCGCTCGGCCTGGACCGCCCTGGGCGCGGTGTCCGCAGCCGCTCTGGCCGCTCCCTACCTGTGGTGGCAGGCCGCGCACGGCTGGCCACAGGTCACCGTCGCCGGGAACATCGCCGGCTCCGCTGAGCTGGGCAGGGCGGGGTTCGCCCCCTTCCAGCTGGTGATGGTCGGGATCCTGCTGGTTCCGGTGTGGGTCGCCGGCCTGGTGAGCCTGCTGAGCGAGCCGGCGCTGAGGAGGTTCCGGCTCCTCGCGGTGGCCTACCTTGCGCTGGCGGTGCTCTACCTGCTCGGGGACGGGAAGGCGTACTACCTGGCCAGCATGTACCCTGCGCTGCTCGCCGCCGGCGCCCTGCCCGTGGCGGCGTGGACGGCTCGTGGACACCGTTCGGCGCGCCGGTGGACCTTGGCGACGGCGATCGCCGTCTCCGCCGCGTTCAACGCATGGGTGGGTCTGCCTGTCCAGCCGGAGGCCGGCCTGCGCAGCAGCGTGCCCATGGCGCTCAACCCGGACCTGGGCGAGACGGTCGGCTGGCCGTCCTACGTCGACACCGTCCAACAGGTCTGGGCCGGCATGCCCGTCGACGCACGGAGCCGCGCCGTGGTCCTGACCAGCAACTACGGCGAAGCGGCAGCACTGACCGTCCTCGGTCACTTCCGAGCGAACCAGGTCTACAGCGGCCACGACGGCTTCTGGTTCTGGGGCCCGCCACCGGCAGGGACCGACGCCGCCGTGCTCGTCGGCAACGATGCAGCGTGGGCGAGCCACGTCTTCCGGCGGTGCCGCGTGGTCGCGGTGATCCGCAACCCGGCGCGAGTCGACAACGACGAGGAGGGACAGCAGGTGAGGGTCTGCCGGACCTTGCGGGGCAGCTGGGCGCAGCAATGGCCGTGGATCCGGCACTTCGACTGACGATCCGGCTCCGCGGGCTGATGGTGCCGGTCCCAGCGTCGGCCTAGCCTCGACTGCATGGCCTTCTCGTGGGACGACTCGCGTCGGGCGTTCGCCGACGCCGCGGACTGGTTCACACGCACGGCGGCCCTCGTCGGCGACCGCTGGGAGCGGCCGGCACTCGGAGAGTGGGACGTCCGGGCCTTGGTCGGCCACACCAGCCGCGCTCTTCTGACGGTCGAGACCTACCTCGCCCGTCCTGCCGCTGCCGTCGAGGTCGCCTCCGCCACGGACTACTTCCGCGCAACGCGGGCAGCAGCGCGCGGCGAGGAGGTCGCGGCACGCGGACGCGACGCCGGGACCGCCCTCGGACCGGACCCGGAAAGGGCCGTGGCGGTTATCGCAGCTCGGGTGGTCCCGCTCGTCGACACTCAGGCGGGCACCGAGAGGCTCACCACGATCGTGGGCGGCATGCGGCTCTCGGACTACCTGCCCACCCGCACGTTCGAGCTTGCCGTGCACACGGCCGATCTCGCCATCGCGCTGGGTGTGCCGCCCGATGCTCCCCCGACCGCTGCCGCCCAGGCGTTGGGCCTGGTCACCGAGCTGGCGGTCGCCGACGGGCTCGCCGGGCCACTCCTTCTCGCTACCACCGGCCGACAGGGCCTTCCGGCGGGATTCTCGGTGCTCTGACCGTCCCGGCGGCTCACCGCCAAGAGGACGGTGCCGCCCCGTCCTCGACGTGACCCGTCTGGGACCGTCGACTCGAGGGAAGGACCCAGAAGCAGACGGGGAGTGGGTCATTTACAGGTGTCGAACGTGTGCTCGTTTGTGGGGGTGGTGGGTGGGAGAATCTCTTACATGAGCACCACCGTCGACACGCTGGTCGGGCATCCGGTCGTGGACTTCACGACGCGTCTGCATGCCCGGCTGGACGGGCTGGTCGAGGCGCCGGTGTGGTCGATGTCTGCCGGTGAGGTGCGGTCGGTGCTGGTGGACCTGGCCCGGGGGCAGGCGCGGCTCGAGG
>JAICKK010000093.1 GCA_025927955.1 Nocardioidaceae bacterium | reverse complement strand
GTGAAGAAGTGCTCCGCCAGCCGCTCGTGCGTCACCGACTGCTCCAGCGCCCGGTCGATGCGGCTGCCGTAGTGGTAGACGGCGTCGTAGCCGCCCCACAGGATGCGGTCGTCCCGGGTGAGCCGGTAGTAGTGGAACAGGTTGGAGGCGTCCCCCACCCCCTGCCGGTGCGCCCACCCGACCGACGCCTTCTGCGCCGCCGAGAGCGGCTCGGTCGTCAGGACGTAGTCGTAGACCGGCACGGTCATCAGGCGCAGGCGGCGCAGCAGCGGCGGGAACGCGTTCGTGCCGAGCACGGCCCGGCCCGCGCGGACCTCGCCACCCGGCGTCGCCAGCCGCAGCCCGGCGCCCGCGGTCCCCAGCCCGGTGACCGTCGTCGACTCGTAGACCCGCACCCCGGCGGCCAGCACCGCCCGCCGCAGCCCCCAGGCCAGCCGGGCCGGCTCCACCAGCGCCGTCCCGTCGAGGTCCCAGAGCCCCGCGAGGTACGTCGGGGAGCTCACCTCGCCACGCACCTGCGTCTGGTCGAGCAGGCGTACGGCGTGGCCGGCGGCCGTCATCGCAGCGGCCAGGTCGGCGAGCTCGTCGGCCTCGTGAGGAGCGCGGGCGACCGTGAGCTCGCCGTTCTCCTCCCAGCAGCAGTCGATGTCGTGACGCCGTACGGTGTCGGCGACGGCGCACAGGTTCTCGCGCCCGAGCCGCTCGAGGGTGGCCAGCTCACCGGGCCAGCGCTGCGTGCCGTTGGCGAACCCGTGGGTCAGGCTGGCCGCGGCGAAGCCGCCGTTACGGCCACTGGCCTGCTCACCGCAGCGGCCGGCCTCGAGCAGGACCACGTCGAGCTCGGGGTCCCGCTCCTTGGCGCGCAGCGCGGCCCACAGCCCCGTGTAGCCACCGCCGACGACGGCGAGATCGGCGGTCTCGGCGCCGCTCAGGGCCGGCAGCGGCGCGGGACGTGCGGGGTCGTCGAGCCAGACCACGTCCGGCTCGGCGTCGGCGAGGGCCCGCACGTCAGCGGGCTCGGCGACGCTGCACGAGGCCGCCGCCGGCGACCAGCACGAGCGCGATCAGGAACATCACCGTGCCGACCACGTTCACCTGCGGTGGGATGCCACGCTGCGCCGAGCCCCATACGAACATCGGGAACGTGATCGTGTTGCCGTGGTTGAAGTTCGTGACGATGAAGTCGTCGAAGGACAGCGAGAAGCTCAGCAGGGCCGCCGCCAGGATGCCGGGGAAGACCAGCGGGAACGTGACCCGCCAGAACGCCTGCCACTCGTTCGCGTAGAGGTCCATGGCCGCCTGCTCCAGCGTCGAGTCCAGCCCGGTCAGACGAGCCTTGACGGTGACCACCACGAAGGACAGGCAGAACATGATGTGGGCGACCAGGATCGACCAGAAGCCCAGCCTGCCGGCCAGCCCGACGCTGCTGAACAGCGCCAGCAGCGACGATCCCATGACGACCTCGGGAGTGGCCATGGGCAGGAAGATCAGCAGGCTGGTCCCGGCCCGGCCGCGGAAGCGGTGACGGACGAGGGCGAAGGCCACGAGCGTCCCGAGCAGCGTGGCCCCGAGCGTCGCGAGGAAGCCGATCTGCAGGCTGGTCACGACCGAGGAGCACATGCCGGGGCTCTGGCACGGGTTGGTCCAGTTGTCCCAGGTGAACGCGTCGAACTCGTAGGTCAGCCGGCTGACGGGGTCGTTGAACGACATCAGCACGACGAAGAAGATCGGCAGGAACATGTAGACGAGCACGAGCAGCGCCACGGTCATCACCACGTGGTCGGCGACCCAGCGGCCGGCTCGCGGCAAGGCTGGGGTCCGCGCGCTCACAGCAGGTCCTCGGTCCCGGCGCGGCGCACGTACACCAGCACCATCAGCACGATCGCCGCCATGAGGATCACCGAGCAGGCCGCCGCGACCGGGTAGTCCAGCTGCACGAGGAACGTGTTGTCGATGACGTTGCCGATCATGTACTGCTGCGGCGTGCCGAGCAGCTGGGCGTTGATGTAGTCGCCTGCAGCGGGGATGAAGGTCAGCAACGTGCCGGCCACCACCCCCGGCATCGACAGCGGCAGGGTGATCTTCCGGAAGGACGTGACTCCGTTCGCGTAGAGGTCCTTGCCCGCCTCCACGAGCCGGAGGTCGATCTTCTCCAGGCTGGCGTAGATCGGCAGCACCATGAAGGGCAGGAAGTTGTAGGTCAGCCCGGTCACGACCGCGACCGACGTGGCGAGCAGCCGCCCGTCGGGTCCGAGGACGTGGACCGCCTGGAGCCCGCTCACGATGAACCCGTTGTCGGCGAGGATGGACTTCCAGGCAAGGGTGCGGACGAGGAAGCTGGTGAAGAAGGGCGCGATGACCAGCACCAGCATGAGGTTCCGCCAGCGTCCGGCCTTGAACGCGATCGCGTAGGCCAGCGGGTAGCCGAAGACCAGAGCCAGGACGGTCGCGCTGACCGCGTAGCCCAGCGATCGCAGGAACGGGGCGCGGTAGGCCGACAGCACGTCGAGATAGGTGCCGAAGTGCCACGTCATCGCGTAGCCGGACTCGAGGGAGCCGTTCGGGTCGTAGAGGGACGTCGCCAGCAGCTGGATCGTGGGGACCGCGAAGAACAGGAGCAGCCACAGCATGCCGGGCAGCAGCAACAGGTAGCCGGTCCGCGAGCCCTTGGGGCGGGGCTCGACGCGGTCGGTGTGCGGACCGAGCGATCCGCCGACCACCGCGCCGGTCTGTACGGCGCTCATGCGGATGGTGTGCCGACCAGCTCGGCGTAGCTCTGGTCCCCGGCGTGGGCGTCCTGGTCGGCGTCCAACAGGAACGTGTGGTCGGCGGACCACCGCAGGTCCACCGACTCCCCCGGGCGGAACGTGTCGTGCGCACCGCTGTTCTGCTCGAACACCGTGAGCTCCTGGCCCCACGGCATCCGGACGAGGTACTGGGTGCTGACGCCGATGAAGCTGACGTCGCTGACGACACCGCCGGTGAGCACGTTGGCGCCTGCCGGTCCGGACGCCTCCGCCGCCTCCGCCCCGGCCCGGGCCAGGAACACCTTCTCCGGTCGGACCCCCAGCCACACCGTTCCCTCGGTACGACGGGCGCGGGACCCAGGCGCCGCGAGGGTGCAGCCGTAGGCCTCGACGACGAGGTCGTCGCCACGGGTCGCGACCACGG
Source organism: Nocardioidaceae bacterium (assembly GCA_025927955.1). Lineage (GTDB taxonomy): Bacteria > Actinomycetota > Actinomycetes > Propionibacteriales > Nocardioidaceae > Nocardioides_B. The sequence continues at coordinate 11,393 of JAICKK010000093.1, read as the reverse complement.
CGGCCCGGACCAGGTTGGACTGCCCCAGGAAGTTCGAGACGAAGGTCGTCGCGGGGTTGTCGTACAGCTCCGCCGGGCTGCCCATCTGGTCGATCACCCCTTGGTTCATGACCGCGATGGTGTCGGCCATCGTCATGGCCTCCTCCTGGTCGTGGGTGACGTGCACGAACGTGATGCCGACCTCGGTCTGGATCCGCTTCAGCTCGATCTGCATCTGCCGGCGGAGCTTCAGGTCGAGCGCGCCCAGCGGCTCGTCGAGCAGCAGGACCTGGGGGCGGTTGATGAGGGCGCGCGCCAGCGCCACCCGCTGCTGCTGCCCACCGGACAGCTGGGCGGGACGGCGCTTCTCGTAGCCGCCCAGCTCGACGAGCTCGAGCATGTCGTGGACCTTGCTCCTGACTTCGCTGATGCCGCGGCGACGCAGGCCGAACGCCACGTTCTCGAAGATGTCGAGGTGCGGGAACAGCGCGTAGCTCTGGAAGACCGTGTTCACCGGGCGCTTGTAGGGGCGCAGCCGGCTGATGTCCCGCCCCGCGATCGTGATGGTGCCCGACGTCGGCTCCTCGAGCCCCGCGACCATCCGCAGCGTGGTGGTCTTGCCGCAGCCGGAGGGACCCAGAAGGGCGAAGAAGCGCCCCTGCTCCACGACCAGGTCCAAAGCGTTCACAGCGGTGAACTCCCCGAACCTCTTGGTCACCGCGCTCAGGCGCAGGTCGGCGCCTGCCTCGGCCGTGTGGCCGGACCCCTGCTCGGGGTCGGGGTGGGGCCGGGAGGTCATCGTCAGGCTCCGATCACGGCTGCGAACTGCTGCTGGTACTTGCGTTCCTTGCTCTGGTCGAGGGCCATGAACCCATGGGACTTGGACAGGAGCTGGTCGCTGGGGAAGATCAGCTCGTTGTCGGCGAGGCTCTTGTCGATCTTCGTCATGGCCTCCCGCGCCCCCTGCACGGGGCAGATGTAGTTCACCCACGCCGCGACCTCGGCCGCGACCTCGGGCTGGTAGTAGTAGTTCATCAGCTTCTCGGCATTCGTCTTGTGCGTCGCCTTGTTCGGCACCAGCATGTTGTCGCTCCACAGCGACAGCCCCTCCTCGGGGGCCACGAACTTGATGTGCGGGTTGTCGAACTGCAGCTGGATGATGTCGCCCGACCATGCCTCGCACGCGACGACGTTGCCCTTGACGAGATCCTGCGCGTACTCGTTGCCGGTGAAGGCGCGGACCTGCCCCGCGTCGACGGCCTTCTGCAACCGGTCGATGGCCGAGCCGAACTGGTCGTCGGTGAAGCGCTCGGGGTCGGCACCCTCGAGAAGGAGCATGAAGAGCATCGTGTCGTGCATCTCCGAGAGCAGGCTGACCTTCCCCTTCAGGTCGCCTCGGGTCAGCAGCTCGTCGAAGCTCTTCACCTCCTTGGTCAGCTTGGCGTTGTAGGCGATGCCGGTCAGACCACTCTGCCACGGGACCGAGTACTCACGGTTCTTGTCCCACACCGGGCGGGCCAGGCTCGTGACCAGGTTGGACTCGACGTTCGGAAGGTTCTTGTGGTCCAGCCTCTGCAGCCACCCGAGGTCCACCATCCGGGCTGCCATCCAGTCGGTGAGGACGAACATGTCCCGTCCGGTCGACTGGCAGTCGGCGAGCTGGTTGCGCACGATGCCGAAGAACTCGGAGTTGTCGTTGACGTCGGTGACGTAGTCGACCTTGATCCCGGTCTCCCTCTGGAACCTCTGCAGGGTCGGGTGGATCGTCTCCTTCTTGCCTCCCCGGGTGACCTTCTTCTCGTCGATGTAGAGCGGCCAGTTGGAGAAGTGCAGGGTCTTCTGGGTCGCGGACAGGTCGGTGCTCTTGCAGGTGGCGGCCGTCTGCTTCGCGGCAGGGGTCCCACAGGCTGCGAGCAGACCCGGCGTGCCCGCTGCCAGTCCTGCGAGCCCCGCGCCCCGCAGGAACCCGCGCCGCGACAGGCGTGATCGGCCGAACAGGCCGGCGAGCTCGTCGGCGGGGCGGAGGGTGTGCGACATGTGGGCGGGTCCTCTCGTCGAACCAGGCTCCTGGGAGCCGGAAAGGTCAGTGGATCCTGTCAGAGCCCGCCGCGTCGGACAAGGGAATCAGTGGAACGGATACATGTTCGCAACGGAATCCCTCGGATTCGGGACAGAATCTTTGACAAGAGGCCCGTGTCTCGTGCCACTATTCGCCGGTGACCAGCCGCATCGCGCGCAACGGCTCGGCGGGGCGGGCGCCCGTCGCGGCCCTCGACGACGTGTCGAAGTCGATCATCGAGGAGCTGCAGCAGGACGGTCGCCGCTCCTACGCGGCGATCGGCAAGGTCGTGGGGCTCTCGGAGGCCGCCGTCCGCCAGCGGGTGCAGCGGCTCGTCGAGAGCGGCGTCATGCAGGTCGTCGCGGTGACCAACCCGCTCGAGCTCGGGTTCGCCCGCCAGGCGATGATCGGCATCCGGGTGCGCGGGGAGCTGGGGTCGGTCGCCGACGCGGTGGCCGCGCTCGACGAGGTCGACTACGTGGTCATCACCGCGGGCAGCTTCGACCTGCTCGTGGAAGTGGTGTGCGAGAGCGACGAGGCGCTGCTCTCGGTGCTGTCGAACAAGATCAGGACGCTGGAGAGCGTGGTGTCCACCGAGACGTTCATGTACCTCCAGCTGCGCAAGCAGACCTACTCGTGGGGCGTGCGCTGAGGATGGCCGCGCCTGGCGGGACCGACGCCTGGGCCGGCCTCTCCCTGTGGCACGAGACCGCGGGCGATGACTGGTCACCGCGGCCCTGCCTGCCGGGCGACCTGCAGGCCGACGTGGCCGTCGTCGGCGGCGGCTTCACCGGTCTGTGGACCGCCTACTACCTGCTCCGCGCCGAGCCCGGGCTGCGGGTGGTGGTGCTGGAGGCGCAGACCGCGGGGTTCGGCGCGTCGGGGCGCAACGGGGGCTGGTGCTCGGCGCTGTTCCCGGCGGGCCCGCACAAGGTCGCCGGCCTCCCCGGGTCCTCCCGCGAAGCCGCAACGGCCCTGCACCGCGCCATGCGCTCGACCGTCGACGAGGTCCTCGCCGTGGCCGCCGCGGAGGGCATCGACGCCCGCGCCCGCAAGGGAGGCACGCTCGCCGTGGCCCGGACCCCCGCACAGCTGCGCCGAGCCCGCGCACAGGTGGCGACGGCCCGCTCCTGGGACCGCGGCGAGGACGACCTGCGGCTGCTGGACGCCTCCGAGGCACGCGCCCGGCTGGCGGCGACGCGCGTCCTCGGCGGCACCTACACGCCGGACTGCGCCGCGGTCCACCCCGCCCGGCTGGTCCGCGGGCTCGCGCGTGCCGTGGAGCGGCTCGGCGGCCGCGTGTTCGAGCGGACACCGGTGCGGGAGATCCGTCCCGGGCGGGCGCTGAGCGTGCACGGGACCGTGAGCGCGGACACCGTGGTCCGCGCCACCGAGGGCTACACCGTGTCGCTGGCCGGGATGCGCCGCCACCTGGTGCCGGTCTACTCCCTGGTGGTCGCCACCGAGCCGCTCCCCGACGCGGCCTGGGAGCAGATCGGCCTGCGTGAGCGGGAGACCTTCACCGAGCACCGCAACCTGGTCGTCTACGGCCAGCGCACGGCGGACGGACGGCTGGTCTTCGGTGGTCGCGGAGCGCCGTACCACTTCGGCTCGGCCGTCAAGCCCGGCTACGACCAGGAGTCGCGGGTGTTCACCATGCTGCGGCACACGCTGGTGGAGATGCTCCCGGTCCTGCGCGGCGCCCGGTTCACCCATGCCTGGGGGGGAGCCCTCGGCATCCCCCGAGACTGGGTGGCGTCCGTCGGGCTGGACCGCCGGACCGGCCTGGGCTGGGCGGGCGGCTACGTCGGTGACGGCGTGGGCACCACGAACCTCGCCGGCAGGACGCTGCGTGACCTCGTGCTGGGCCGGGACACCGAGCTCACCCGGCTGCCGTGGGTCGGCCACCGCTCCCGGCCCTGGGAGCCCGAGCCGCTGCGCTGGCTGGGGGTGAACGCGGGGCTGCGGGCGATGACCTTCGCGGACACCGAGGAGCGGCTCACCCGACGGCCCAGCGCCGTCGCGCGGGTCATGGCACCGCTCGTCGGCGGCCACTGACCGCGCTCCCGACGCCTTGGTCGAGCCCCCGCTGGTCGAGGAGCCCGAGCCCCGCTGGTCGAGGCGCCCGAGCCGCCGCCGCTGGTTGAGGTGCCCGAGCCGCCGCCGCTGGTTGAGGTGCCCGAGCCGCCGCCGCTGGTTGAGGTGCCCGAGCCGCCGCCGCTGGTTGAGGTGCCGAGCCGCCGCCGCTGGTTGAGGTGCCCGAGCCCCCAGGGCGAGGGCCTCGAAACCGCCGCACCTATGGCGCGAACGTGACCACGGTTCGAGGCTCGCCCAGCGGCTCGCACCTCAACCAGCGTCGGGTCACGTCCGCGCAGAGGCGACCACTGTGTCGACGCGTCGGCCAGCGCCTCGCCACCTCCACCGGCATGGAGTCCGCGGACCGGTCAGTCGCGCCGAAGGGCCGGTCGCAGCCGGTCCAGGACCGCCGTGTCCTCGATCGTGGAGGGCACCCGGGCGTCCTTGCCGTCGGCGATCTCCCGCATGGTCTTGCGCAGGATCTTGCCGCTGCGCGTCTTGGGGAGCCCGCCGACGACCGTCACGTCCTTGAAGGCCGCCACCGCGCCGATCTCCTCGCGCACCCGCTCGACGAGCTCGCGGGCGACCTGGTCCGGGTCGGCCTCGACTCCGGACTTGAGCACCACGAGGCCACGCGGCACCTGCCCCTTGAGGGCGTCCGCGACGCCGATGACCGCGCACTCCGCCACCGCCGGGTGGGTGGCGATGACCGCCTCCATCGACCCGGTGGAGAGGCGGTGGCCGGCCACGTTGATGACGTCGTCGGTGCGGCCCATCACGAACAGGTAGCCGTCCTCGTCGAGGTAGCCGCCGTCCCCGGACAGGTAGTAGCCCTCGAAGGCCGACAGGTACGACGCGACGTAGCGGTCGTCGTCGCCCCACAGGGTGGCCAGCGTCCCGGGCGGCAACGGCAGCTTGATGCAGATGGCCCCCTCCTGGCCGGCCGGCTGGGGGTGCCCCTGCTCGTCGAGCACCTGCACGTCGTAGCCGGGAACCGGGACCGTGGGTGAGCCGGGCTTGGTCGGCAGCGGCGCGAGCCCCAGCAGGTTCGCCGCGATCGGCCATCCCGTCTCGGTCTGCCACCAGTTGTCCACGACCGGCACGCCGAGCACCCGGCCGGCCCAGTGGTAGGTGTCGGGATCCAGCCGCTCCCCCGCCAGGAACAGCGCCCGGAAGGCCCTGAGGTCGTGTCCGGCCAGCAGCCGCCCCTCCGCGTCCTCCTTCTTGATCGCCCGGATCGCGGTGGGCGCGGTGAACAGCGACTCCACCCGGTGCTCGGCGATGACGCGCCAGAACGCACCTGCGTCGGGCGTGCCGACCGGCTTGCCCTCGTAGAGCACCGTCGTCGCACCGGCGATGAGCGGCCCGTAGACGATGTAGGAGTGGCCGACCACCCAGCCGACGTCGGACGCCGTCCACCACACCTGTCCGGCGTGCACGTCGAAGATGTTCGACATCGACCACGCCAGCGCCACGGCGTGGCCGCCGTTGTCACGCACGATCCCCTTCGGCTTGCCCGTCGTACCCGAGGTGTAGAGCACGTAGAGGGGGTCCGTCGCGCGGACCTCGACGCACTCGGCGGGGTCGGTCGCACCCGCCTTCATCGCGACGTCCCAGTCGACGTCGCGGGGCTCCTGGAGCTGCGCGCGGACCTGTGGCCGCTGCTTGACGACCACCGCGTCCGGCTGGTGCCGGGCGAGCTCGAGGGCCCGGTCCACGATCGGCTTGTACTCCACGACCCGGCTGGGCTCGATCCCGCAGGAGGCCGTCACGATGACCTTGGGCAGCGCGTCGTCGACGCGCACCGCGAGCTCGTGCGGGGCGAAGCCGCCGAAGACCACGCTGTGCACCGCACCGATCCGGGCGCAGGCGAGCATCGCGACCACCGCCTCCGGGACCATCGGCAGGTAGATCACGACCCGGTCCCCCGCCCCGACCCCGAGCGAACGCAGGGTCCCGGCGAAGGCGGCCGTGAGCTCGAGCAGCTCGGCGTAGCTGACGCTCGCCCGGGTCCCGGTGACCGCGCTGTCGTAGACCAGCGCCGTGCGCTCGCCGTACCCGTGGACGACGTGGCGGTCCAGCGCGTTGTAGCAGGTGTTCAAGGTGGCGTCGGGGAACCATCGGTAGAACGGCGGCCGGTCGGCGTCGAGGATGCGCTGCGGCTTCTTGATCCAGTCGACCAGGGCCGCCTGCTCGGCCCAGTAGGCCTCCGGCTGCTCGATGCTGCGTGCGTGCTCGGCGCGGTAGTCCACCATGGGCCCATCCTGCCCGAAAACCGGTTGACCGACGGGCCGGGCCCCCGTCACCCTGGCTGCACGACGACACACGACGTGCTGTCGGTGCTCGAGAGGAGGAGTCCCATGCGTGCAGCTGACGCGTCCAGCGTGCCCCGCGCCCCTCTCCCCCTCCTCACCGGAAGCACCGACCACCTTGCGCCGTACCTCCTCCACGTCCGCTGACGACCTGGACCCCGCCTTCACCTTCGACTTCAGGCCCCTCGAGGATCCCGGAGAACGACAGCGCTTCTCCACCTGGCTCGAGGTGGAGGCCGGCTGTCGCGGTCCGGAGCCGCGGCCGGGCTGGGTGGTCGCCAGCCGGGCCGCCGTGGACACCGAGCTCGGCGTGCTCAAGACCGGCAAGGAGGCCGACGTCCACCTGCTCGAGCGCGCCGTACCCGGTGACCCGCACCAGAGCGTCGTGATGGCCGCGAAGCGGTACCGCGGGGAGGACCACCGCAGCTTCCACCGGAGCTCGGCCTACACCGAGGGCCGGCGGACCCGCAGCACCCGCGACGCGCGCGCGGTCGCCCGGCGCAGCACGCACGGGCGCGCCGTGGCGGCCGGCCAGTGGGCGTGGGCGGAGTGGGAGGCGTTGCGTCGGTTCTGGATCGCGGGGGTGCCCGTCCCCTACCCGGTGCAGATCGACGGGGCGGAGATCCTGATGGAGCTGGTGACGGTCGACGGACAGCCGGCCCCGCGGCTGGCCCGGACCCGACCCTCGCGCGCGGTGCTCAGCGGGTACTGGGAGCAGCTGCGCGACGCGATGGCCGAGCTGGTCCGCCACGGCGTGGCCCACGGCGACCTGTCGGCCTACAACCTGCTCGCCGCGGGCGACCGGCTGGTGGTCATCGACCTGCCGCAGACCGTCGACATCGTCGCGAACCCGGCGGGGCTCGACTTCCTGATGCGCGACTGCCACACCGTCGCGGCGTGGTTCGCCTCCCGCGGCCTCGACGTCGACGAGCACGAGCTGTTCGCGGACCTGTTGACGGCGCTGTAGCCGCTGGCGCGGCCGGCTCCCTCGACCCCGCCTCGCTTGGCGCGGATGCGAGACTTCCGGTGTGAACCGCTTCTCCGCGACGACCGAGTCCGAGGCCGTCGTGGCCGCCGACCGCGAGGCGATCTGGGCCGCCCTGACCGACCCCGTCGTGCTGCCCCGGCTGACACCCCTCCTGCGGCGCATCGACACCCACGGTGACGTGTGGCGCTGGGAGATGACCAGCATCCGGGTGCTCGCCACCAGCATCGCGCCGTCCTTCACCGAGCAGATGAAGTTCGACGCGCCGCGGCGCATCGACTTCACGCACGCGCCGCCCCCCGGGCGGACCGAGCGCGCCGGAGCCGAGGGCTGCTACCTGCTCGACGCCGTCGAGGGCGGCACCCGGCTGCGGATCAGCCTCACGCTGTCGGTCGACCTGCCCCTCGCGCGCGCCGCCCGGCCCGCCGTCGAGCGGATCATGTCGTCGGTGATGGCGCGCACCGGTGACCGGTTCGCCGCGAACCTGCTCCGCCACCTCGGCGTGCGGTCCTGACGTCGCCTCCGGCGAGGACCGTCAGGTGTCGAGGGCGGCGAGCTGCCCGCAGGCCCCGTCGATCTCGCTGCCCCGTGTGTCGCGCACCGTGGTGGGCACACCGCGCGCCTCCAGCCGCCGCACGAACTCGCGCTCGTCCTCGCGGCGCGACGCGGTCCACCGCGAGCCGGGCGTCGGGTTGAGCGGGATCAGGTTGACGTGCACCCAGCCCCAGTCGCCGTACGACGTGAGCACGTCGGCGAGCAGGTCGGCCCGCCACGCCTGGTCGTTGATGTCGCGCATCATGGCGTACTCGATGGACACCCGGCGCTTCGTCGTCCGCGCGTAGTTCCAGGCCGCCTCGACGGCCTCGTGCACCGACCAGCGGGTGTTGACCGGCACCAGCTCGTTGCGCAGCTCGTCGTCGGGTGCGTGCAGGGACAGCGCGAGCGTCACCGGGATGCCCTCCTCGGCGAGCTGACGCATCCGCGGCACGAGGCCCACGGTGGACACCGTGATGCCGCGCGCGGACATGCCCAGGCCGTCGGGGGCCGGCTCGGTGAGCCGCCGGACGGCGCCGATGACGGCCTTGTAGTTGGCCATCGGCTCGCCCATCCCCATGAACACGACGTTCGAGACCCGGCCCGGGCCGCCCGGGACCTCGCCGCGGGACAGGGACCGAGCTCCGGCGAGCACCTGCTCGACGATCTCGGCGCTGGACATGTTGCGCTGCAGACCGCCCTGGCCGGTGGCGCAGAACGGGCACGCCATCCCGCAGCCGGCCTGCGACGACACGCACATCGTCACCCGGCCCGGGTAGCGCATCAGCACCGACTCCACCAGCGCCCCGTCGAACAGGCGCCAGAGGGTCTTGCGGGTGGTGCCGCGGTCCGCCTCCAGCGTGCGCAGCGGCGTCATCAGGTGCGGCAGGAGAGCCGAGACGAGCTGCTCGCGCTGCGCCGCCGGGAGGTCGGTCATCGCGGCGGGGTCGTCGACCAGCCGGGAGAAGTAGTGCGTGGAGAGCTGCCGCGCACGGAAGCCGGGGAGACCGGCCTCGACCACGAGGGCCCGGCGCTCCTCGGCGCTCAGGTCGGCCAGGTGCCGTGGCGGCTTGCGGCGGCCCCGCGGCTCGTCGAACACCAGGGGAAGCGACAGCGGCTGCTCGGGCATCGCTCCAGTCTCCCACCTCCCCGCCCCCGTTCTCGCCGAGGCGTCCCGTTGCGTGCTGCTGGACGCGCCGAGGCGTCCCGTCCTGCCGTCCCCTCGACGCCGAGGCGTCCCGTCCTGTGGGGCGCGCTCGCCGGCGTACGACGAGGAGAACGGAGCCGGCGCGGCCCGCGCGACCTGCCGCGACGTCCTGGCGCAGAACAAGACGCCTCGGCGCTGATGCCACCACGGAACGAGACGCCTCGGCGTGCTCGCCGGGCAGGGAGGTCAGAGGACCAGGTAGTGCAGCAGCAGCCAGGCGGGGGCGGCGGTGGCCAGGATCGAGTCCAGGCGGTCCATGAGGCCTCCGTGGCCGGGGACGATCTGCGACATGTCCTTGATGCCGATGTCGCGCTTGATGACGGACTCGCACAGGTCGCCCAGGGTGGCCATCACCACCGCGACCAGGCCGAGCAGGACCCCGACCCACCAGCGGCCGTCGAGCAGGTACACGACGGTCAGCCAGCCCGCCAGCACGCACGAGACCGCCGAGCCGGCGAACCCCTCCCACGACTTCTTCGGCGAGATCACCGGCGCCATCGGGTGCCTGCCCGCGACCACACCCACGGCGTACCCGCCGATGTCGGAGGCGATCGTGACCACGATGAACGTGACGATGGCCAGCGCGCCGTGGTGCTCGGCCAGCAGCAGTGCGACGAAGCCGCCGAGGAACGGGACGTAGAGGATCGTGAAGACCGCCGCGGTGACGTCCATGACGTAGCCGGCGACGCCGCCTCGCAGCCGCCACAGCATGCTGGCCAGAGCGGTGACGGCGGTGGCGGCCACCAGCGCGGGGGCGCCGAAGAAGTACGCCGAGAGCACCATGGCCGCACCACCCGCCATCACGGGCTCGCGGGTCAGGCGGATCTGCCCCGTCGCGAAGGCGTGGGCGAGCTCCCACACGGCGACCAGCACCGCGGCGACGACGATGAGCATGAACGCCGTCTTCCAGAACACCAGCGAGCAGATGATCGCGGCACCGAGCACCACGCCCGACGCGATCGCCGCTGGGAGGTTGCGTCCGGCCCTGCCGGGCTTCTTCTCGCTCACCGGTGGCGCCGGGGTCGCCGGCGCGGGCGGGGTGTCGGAGGGGCTCATGGCCGGAAGCGGGCTCTCAGACCTCGAGGAGCTCGGACTCCTTGTGCCGCAGCATCTCGTCGATCTCGTCGACGTGCTTCTTGGTGATCCCGTCGAGCCGCTTCTCCGCACCGGTGACGTCGTCCTTGCCGACCTCGCCGTCCTTCTCCAGCTTCTCGAGCGCCTGCTTGGCGCTGCGCCGGATGTTGCGCACCGAGACCCGGCCGTCCTCGGCCTTCGCGCGCGCCATCTTGATGTAGTCCTTGCGCCGCTCCTCGGTGAGCTCGGGCAGCGTCACCCGGATGGTCTTGCCGTCGTCGGTGGGGTTCACGCCGAGGTCGGAGTCCCGGATGGCCTTCTCGATCGCCGTGAGGGAGCCCCCGTCGTACGGGCTGATGATGATGACCCGGGGCTCGGGCGCGGTGAACGACGCGAGCTGCTGCAGCGGGGTCGGCGAGCCGTAGTAGTCGGCGGTGAGCCGGTGGAACATCGACGGGTTGGCCCGCCCGGTGCGGATCGCCGCGAAGTCCTCCCGGGCCACCTCGACCGCCTTGCCCATCTTGGTGTCGGCATCGTTGAGGGTCTGGCTGATCACGGCTGCTCCTCTTCTCGCGCCGCGCTCAGGGGCGGCGTACGTCGTACGGGCTGGTCGCCCGGTCAGGCGTCGCGGGCGACCGTCGTGCCGATCTTCTCACCCGAGACGACCCGGGCGATGTTGCCCTCCTCGGAGAGGTTGAACACGATCATCGTCATGTCGTTGTCGCGACACAGGCTCACCGACGTGGCGTCGGCGACCTGCAGCCCGCGGGTGAGGAACTCGTCGTAGGTGAGGTGGTCGAACTTCACCGCGTCGGGGTTGCGCTTGGGGTCGGAGTCGTAGACGCCGTCCACCCCCTGCTTGCCCATCAGGATGACCTGCGCGCCGATCTCGAGGGCGCGTTGGGCCGCGACGGTGTCGGTGGAGAAGTACGGCATCCCGGCACCGGCGCCGAAGATCACCACGCGACCCTTCTCGAGGTGTCGCATCGCCCGTCGCGGGATGTAGGGCTCGGCGACCTGCCCCATGGCGATCGCGGTCTGCACTCGCGTCTCCACGCCCTGCTTCTCCAGGAAGTCCTGCAGCGCCAGGCAGTTCATCACCGTGCCGAGCATGCCCATGTAGTCGGCGCGGGCGCGGTCCATGCCGCTCTTGTGCAGCTCGGCGCC